>NZ_CP066018.1:1869201-2180734 GCF_016127575.1 Cupriavidus necator | reverse complement strand
GTCAGCACCGGCGTCAGCAGCCACGGGTGGTCGTGGCCCTGCACCACGTAAAGCGTATTGTTCGCCATATCCTTGCGCGCCACATACCAGGCGTCGCCGTTGCCCTCGCGGCTGCCGCCCAGGCCGATGCCCTTGCGCTGGCCCAGCGTGTAGAAGGCGAGGCCGATATGCTCGCCCACGACCTTGCCCTCGGGCGTCTTCATCGGGCCCGGCTTGGTCGGCAGGTAGCGGTTCAGGAAATCGCGGAACGGACGCTCGCCGATAAAGCAGATGCCGGTGGAGTCCTTCTTCTTCGCGTTCGGCAGGCCGATCTCGGCGGCGATCTCGCGCACGCGCGTCTTGGGGATCTCGCCCAGCGGGAACAGCGTGCGCGACAGCTGCGCCTGGTTCAGCCGGTGCAGGAAGTAGCTCTGGTCCTTGGTATGGTCGAGCGCCTTGAGCAGCTCGAACCGGCCGGCCGCGTTCTGCCGCACACGCGCATAGTGGCCGGTGGCGATGGTTTCCGCGCCCAGCGACATGGCATGGTCGAGGAAGGCCTTGAACTTGATCTCGGCATTGCACAGCACGTCGGGGTTGGGCGTGCGCCCGGCGGAGTATTCGCGCAGGAAGTCGGCAAAGACCCGGTCCTTGTACTCGGCGGCAAAGTTGACCGCCTCCACGTCGACGCCGATCAGGTCGGCCACCGAGACCACGTCCAGCCAGTCCTGGCGCGTTGAACAGTACTCGCTGTCGTCATCGTCCTCCCAGTTCTTCATGAACAGGCCGATGACCTCGTAGCCCTGCTGCTTGAGCAGCCACGCGGTGACCGACGAATCGACCCCGCCCGACATGCCCACCACGACACGTTTTCCGGCACCACTCACGGCTGCGCTCCAAGCGGGACGGCCGCGGCCAGCGCCGACGGGTGCGTGTACAAGGCGTCCAGCGCAAAGCGCTTGCCGGCCAGGTAGTCGTTGACACAGGCCATCACCAGCGGCGTACGGTGACGCTCCGTGCAGGCGCGCAGTTCTTCCGCGCTCATCCAGACCGTGCGCACGATGCCGGTGTCGAGCTGGCGGCCCGCATCGAGCGAGCCCAGGTCGCCGGTAAAGGCAAAGCGCACATAGGTCACATCGGTGCCGGTGCGCGACGACAGCGAACGGCCCATGTAGCAGCCCAGCAGCGCGCGCGGCTCAAAGGTGTGTGCGGTCTCTTCCAGGGTTTCGCGGATCACTGCGCGGATCAGGCTCTCGCCCGGGTCCAGATGCCCGGCGGGCTGGTTCAGGCGCAGCCCGTCGGCGGTTTCCTCTTCGACCAGCAGGAAGCGTCCGCCGCGCTCGATCACGGCGGCAACGGTCACGCTGGCATTCCAGTCACTTGACATGATGCTCAATTTTTAGGCAATCCCGCATTCTACCGGTTGCGGGCCCATCGTGCAGCGCCGCCGGCCCGCCATGGCCCCCGGCCGGTAAGCCAGGCTGGTGCTGGAATGGCGGCTGCAACTCCCTCTTTGGCGATCGCCGCAAAAGCCGACCGGCCGGTCACCATTGAACGTCAGATTCCTGTAAGCTGCGAAAAAATTGTTGCGCTGCGGCTTAAGCTTGCGGCGCGCACGGGCCAGACGTCGGTCCGCCCAACCACACAAGACGCCAGCTAAAGGAGAAATTGACGATGTACATCGGCATCCCGCAGGAGACGCGGGCCGGCGAGACTCGCGTCGCCGCCACCCCGGAGACAGTCAAGAAGTACGTCGCCCAGGGCCACAAGGTGGTCGTGCAGGCCGGCGCCGGCGTAAGCGCCAGCCAGCCCGACGGCGCGTATGAGGCGGTCGGCGCCACCATCGGCACCGCCGCCGAAGCTCTGGGCGCCCAGCTGGTGCTCAAGGTGCGCGCACCGGACGCCGCCGAACTGGCGCAGATGAAGCCGGGCGCCGTGCTGATCGGCATGCTCAATCCCTTCGACGCCGACAACAACGCGCGCATGTCCGCCGCGAACATCACCGCCTTTGCCCTGGAAGCCGCGCCGCGCACCACGCGCGCGCAGAGCATGGACGTGCTGTCGTCGCAGGCCAACATCGCCGGCTACAAGGCCGTGCTGGTGGCCGCGCACCACTACCAGCGCTTCATGCCGATGCTGATGACCGCCGCCGGCACCGTCAAGGCCGCGCGCGTGCTGATCCTGGGCGCGGGCGTCGCCGGCCTGCAGGCCATCGCCACGGCCAAGCGGCTGGGCGCGGTGATCGAGGCCTCCGATGTGCGCCCCGCGGTCAAGGAGCAGATCGAATCGCTCGGCGCCAAGTTCCTCGACGTGCCCTTCCTCACCGATGAAGAGCGCGAGATCGCCCAGGGCGTGGGCGGCTATGCCCGCCCGATGCCGCCGGACTGGATGAAGCGCCAGGCCGAGCTGGTGCACCAGCGCGCGGTCCAGGCCGACATCGTCATCACCACCGCACTGATCCCGGGCCGCAAGGCACCGGTGCTGCTGCAGGAAACCACCGTGGCGCAGATGAAACCCGGCTCGGTGGTGGTGGACCTGGCCGCGGCACAGGGCGGCAACTGCCCGCTGACGGTGGCCGACGAAGTGGTCAACCACAACGGCGTCATCATCATCGGCCACACCAACCTGGCCAGCATGGTCGCGGCCGACGCCTCGGCGCTCTATGCCCGCAACGTGCTGGACTTCCTCAAGCTGGTCGTCGACAAGGACGGCCAATTCACGCTGAACCTTGAAGACGACATCGTCTCGGCCTGCCTGATGTGCAGGGACGGCAAGGTCGTGCGAGAGGCGGCGTAATTTCCACGGGCGCCATGCGCCCACTGCTTTTGCATCAAATATAAGGACGTATCACCCATGCAACGCATCATGCTCCGCGCCAAGCTCCACCGCGTCACCGTGACGCAGGCGGACCTCAACTACGAGGGTTCGTGCGGCATCGACCAGGACCTGCTGGACGCTGCCGACATGAAGGAGTTCGAGAAGATCGAGCTGTACAACGTGAACAACGGCGAGCGCTTCTCCACCTACATCATCAAGGGCGAGCGCGGCAGCGGCGAGATCTCGCTGAACGGCGCCGCGGCCCGCCGCGCGCACCTGGGCGACCAGCTGATCATCTGCACCTACGCGCCGATGAGCGACGAGGAAATCGCCGCCTACAAGCCCAAGGTCATCCTGGTGAACGAGAAGAACGGCATCAAGGAAATCAAGAAGTTCTGAGGGTTTGCTCCCCTCTCCCGCCTGCGGGAGAGGGGCAGGGGGAGAGGGCAGGCGCTGGCATACCGCCGGCCTGACTTCGTGGGCAAGCCTGCCCTCTCCCCAACCGTCTCCCGCAAGCGGGAGAGGGGGCACGCAATGGGTCGATCTGAGCCACTGGACCTTGACGTGCCCTGACCGCAATGCAGCAATAAGAATTCAGTAAAACGCCGCATCCCGGATTCAAAGCAACGGAGGAGAAGTCGATGGAGATGGTGAACCACACGGTGATCAACCTGATCATCTTCGTGCTGGCGATCTACGTGGGTTACCACGTGGTCTGGACGGTAACGCCAGCCCTGCATACGCCCCTGATGGCGGTGACCAATGCGATCTCGGCGATCATCATCGTCGGCGCCATGCTCGCCGCGGGCCTGACCGAAGGCGGGGTCGGGCGCGTGATGGGCACGCTGGCGGTGGCGTTGGCCGCGGTCAATGTGTTCGGCGGCTTCCTGGTCACCCAGCGCATGCTGGAGATGTTCAAGAAGAAGGAACCGAAGGCCAAGGCGCCTGAGTCCAAGCCGGCGCTGGCCAGGGAGGGTGCGTGATGACCGGTCTTGTCAGCATGAACCTTGTCACCCTGCTCTACCTGGTGGCCTCGGTCTGCTTTATCCAGGCGCTCAAGGGCCTGTCGCACCCGGCCTCGGCGCGCAAGGGCAATGCCTTCGGCATGATCGGCATGGCCATTGCCGTGGTGACCACGCTGGTCCTGATCATCAAGCTGAAGAATGAATTCCTCGCGGCGGGCACGGCCCAGTCGTCGGTGGGCACGGGCCTGGCGCTGATCTTCGCCGCGCTCGTGGTCGGCGGCGGCATCGGCGCCTACGTGGCGAAGAAGGTGCAGATGACCAAGATGCCCGAGCTGGTCGCGGCGATGCACTCGCTGATCGGCCTGGCCGCGGTCTTCATCGCCGTGGCGGCGGTGGCCGAGCCGGCGGCGTTCGGCATCAGCCCGGCAGGCTCGCACCTGATCCCGCTGGGCAACCGCATCGAGCTCTTCATCGGCTGCTTCGTCGGCGCGATTACGTTCTCCGGCTCGGTGATCGCCTTCGGCAAGCTGGCCGGGCGCTACAAGTTCCGCCTGTTCCAGGGCGCGCCGGTGGTGTTTGCCGGCCAGCACTGGCTGAACCTGCTGCTGGCGGTGGCAATGGTGGGCTTCGGCGTCATCTTCTTCCTGTCGCAGGACTGGCTGCCGTTCCTGATCATGCTGGCGATCGCCTTCGTGCTGGGCGTGCTGATCATCATCCCGATCGGCGGCGCCGACATGCCGGTGGTGGTGTCGATGCTGAACTCGTACTCGGGCTGGGCAGCGGCGGGCATCGGCTTCTCGCTGAACAACCCGATGCTGATCATCGCGGGCTCGCTGGTGGGCTCCTCCGGTGCGATCCTGTCGTACATCATGTGCAAGGCGATGAACCGGTCGTTCTTCAACGTGCTGCTGGGCGGTTTCGGCGGCGCGACCGCGGCGGCGGCAACCGGCGACCAGCAGCAGCGCCCGGTCAAGTCGGGTTCCGCCGACGATGCCGCGTTCCTGATGGGCAACGCCGAGACCGTGATCATCGTGCCGGGCTATGGCCTGGCCGTGGCGCGCGCCCAACACGCGCTCAAGGAACTGACCGAGAAGCTGGCCGAAAAGGGCGTGACCGTGAAGTACGCGATCCACCCGGTGGCAGGCCGCATGCCGGGCCATATGAACGTGCTGCTGGCCGAGGCCGAGGTGCCGTACGACCAGGTCTTCGAGATGGAAGACATCAACAGCGAGTTCGGCCAGGCCGACGTGGTGCTGGTGCTGGGCGCCAACGACGTGGTCAACCCGGCGGCCAAGAACGACCCCCAGTCGCCGATTGCCGGCATGCCGATCCTGGAGGCCTACAAGGCCAAGACCATCATCGTCAACAAGCGCTCCATGGCCGCCGGCTACGCCGGGCTGGACAACGAGCTGTTCTACATGGACAAGACCATGATGGTGTTCGGCGACGCCAAGAAGGTGGTCGAGGATATGTTCAAGGCGGTCGACTAAGGCCGTCCGCGCGCCGCGCGCAGGCCCGGGCCATCCCGGCCCTGCCGCGGGCGCCTCCCGCCGCCGGCCCTGGCTGCAAGGCGTGCCTTGCAAGGCAGCCGTGGCGCGCTATACTGGCCTGCGAATGCGCACACTGGCTTGCCGCTTGCGCCACGCCCGTGCCGAACCACTGCGCCGAACCCCTGCCCGCCGCTCCATGACCTTCAACCCGCACGACAGGAACCTGTCGGTCTTCCATCACCCGGTCCTGACCGTCCTGGTCGATGACAGCAAGTCGTTCATCGACAGCCTGGCGTTCCAGATGGATGCCTCGCGCGCGGTGATCACCTTCACCGACCCGCGTGAAGCGCTGCAATGGATCCGCGAGGCCTATGCCACCCGCTTCCCGGGCTTCCTGCCGGTGCGCGTGACGCACGACGACCTCACCTTCCTGACCGAGCGGCGCACCGTGCAGCTCGACATCGACCGCATCTACCGCCAGATCCACGATTTCAAGCGCTTCCTGCAGCCGGGCGTGGTGGTGGTCGACTATTCGATGCCGCAGATGGACGGGCTGGAATTCTGCCAGGCGCTGCAGGACCTGCCCTGCAAGACCATCCTGCTGACCGGCACCGCCGACGAGAGCATCGCCGTGCAGGGCTTCAACCACGGGCTGATCGACCGCTACGTGAAGAAGCATGAAAGCAATATGGTCGAGCGGCTGGACCAGGAAATCGAGGCCATGCAGCAGGCGTACTTTGCCACGCTGTCGCGCACGCTGCGCGAGCTGCTGACGCGGCATTCCTTTTCGTTCCTGTCCGATCCGGCCATCACCGAGCGCGTGCGCCAGCTGATCGCGCGCTATGGCTTTGTCGAGTACTACCTGTACCCCAACCCGGCCGGCATCCTGCTGCTGACCGCGCAGGGCCACGCCACGCTGATGGTGATCGAGACCCGCGCCGGGCTGATGAGCCAGGTGGAATCGGCCGAGGCCTACGATGCCCCGGCGGCACTGATCGAAGGCCTGCGCGAAGGCCGGCTGGTGCCGTTCTTCTGGCCCGGCAACGGCATGTACACGCCGGCGTGCGTGGACTGGGAACAATACTGCCTGCCGGCCGAGCGCTGCGAAGGCAATGAAGAATTCATTTACGCGCTGTTCGACCTGCCGCGCCACCTGCTGCAGGAGCCGGTGGTCAGCCTGCAGGGCTTCCTGGCGGACTTCAGCCGCAATCCCGACGCACTGACGGGGCGCAAGCGCCCCTGACCCGGCGGCCCGGCGCCGTCAGTCAGCCTGCGGCGCCCGGTTGGCGCCGCGCACCATGTCGAAGCGGAACAGCCGGCATTCGATATTGCCGTTGTAGAGCGGCGTGCGGCGCGACTCCTTGAGCCGCAGCCGGCGCGGGAAGCCCATGTCGCCGGTAAACACCCACGCCTGCCAGCCCGCGAAATGCTGCTTGAGCGTGGTGGCGAAGGCACTGGCGAACTGGTTGGCGGCGGCCTCCTCCACCTCGTCGCGCGGCATCGCTTCCTCTGGCAGGCGGCGCTGGCCGCGCACCGCGATGCGCTCGCCGTACGGGGGATTCATCAACAGCAAACCCGGCTCATCAAAAGGCGGCTGCACGAAGCGCGCATCCACCTGCTTGGTGCGCGCCTCGCCCGGCAGGCCGGCACGCTCCCAGTTGGCGCGCGTGATCGCCAGCATGTCGGTGGAGATGTCCGAACCCACCACCTGCAGCTCATCGGCCGAGGCCAGCATGCGGGCGCGCTGCGCGTCCGACTTCAGCTTCTGCCAGGCCTTGGTGTCCATGCCCTTGAGCCATTCGAAGGCAAAGCTGCGGCTGCCGCCCGGCGCGATACCCAGCGCCACCTGCGCGGCCTCGATCAGGAAGGTGCCGCTGCCGCACATCGGGTCGTAGAAGGGCCGGAAGGTCTGGCCCGGCACCCAGCCCGCCAGGCGCAGGATGCCGGCGGCCAGGTTTTCCTTCAGCGGCGCCTCGCCCTTCTCGGTGCGCCAGCCGCGCTTGAACAGGGGCTCGCCGGTGGTGTCGAGGTACAGCGTGCAGTCACGCTCGGTCAGGTGGGCATAGATGCGCACATCCGGGCTGGCGGTATCGACGCTCGGGCGCACGCCCACACGCTCGCGCAGGGCATCGCAGACCCCGTCCTTGACCCGCAGCGCGGTGAAATTCAGGCTGCGCAGCGGCGACTTGTGCGAGGTGATGTCCACGCGCAGCGATTCATCGGGCGAAAACCACTGCTCCCAGCGCACGCCGCGTGCCAGCGTATAGATGTCGTCTTCATGCCGGTAGCCGCGCGCGGCCACGCGCATCAGCACCCGGCTGGCAATGCGCGAATGCAGGTTGACCGCATAGGCGGCGGCCATCTCGCCCGAGAAATTGACGCCGCCCGGCACCTCCTGGTGCACCGTGAACGGCGCCAGCGCGGCCATGCCCGGCATCGCGGCGATCTCGCGCAGTTCTTCGGCGAGCGCGCTCTCCAGGCCGCGCGGGCAAGGGGCAAAGAAGGCTTGGGTCATGTGTTGGGTTTCCTGCAAACAAAAACGTCCGCCGTAGCGGACGGGGATCTATCCGAAGCTTAGCTCAAGCCGCCGCCAGGGCGCGCTCGAGGAAATCCAGCCGGTCCTGGCCCCAGAAGGGCTGGCCGTCATGGACGTACCACGGCGCGCCGAACACGCCGGCCGAAATCGCGTCCTGGGTGTTCTGCGCATAGGCCGCCTGCACCGACTGCGCCTCGCTGGCCCTGAGCAGGCTGGCGCCGTCCAGGCCGGCCTCGTCGGCAATCTGCGCCAGCGTGGCGGCATCGGCGATATTGCGCTGCTGCGCCCACACTGCCGCGCCGATGGCGCCGGTCAGCTGCATCGCGCGGGCGGTGCCGTGCGCCAGCTGCGCCGCGATGATCAGCTTGCTGGCCGCGTCGCCCGATACCGGGAAGAACGTCGGCTGCAGATGCAGCGGCAGGCCCAGGAAGTCGCTCCAGCGCGCCAGCTCCACCAGGCGGTAGGCCTGGCGCTGGGGCGGGCGCTGCGACAGCGGCAGCCCGCCGGAGACGGAAAACACCTTGCCCAGGTCGCACGGCTTCAGGTTCACCTGCGCGCCATGGCGCTCGGCGATGGCGGCAAAGCGCGCATGGCCCAGGTAGACGTACGGCGACTGCGGCGTCAGGTAATAGTCAACCAGCTTGCTCATTTCGGTTCCGCTACAGGATTGGCAACAACAGACCGGGCGCCAGGCTCAGAACGGCTTGACGACCACCAGGATCACCACCGCCAGCAGCACCAGCACCGGCAGCTCATTGAACCAGCGATAAAACTTGTGCGAGCGCGTATTGCGCCCCGCCTCGAACTTGCGCAGCAACACGCCGCAGCCATGGTGGTAGCCGATCAGCACCAGCACCAGCGCCAGCTTGGCGTGCATCCAGCCCTGCCCCGCGCCGCGGCCGATGCCGTAGCCCAGGTACAGCCACAGACCGAACACCACCGCCGGCACCGCCAGCATGGTCATGAAGCGGAACAGCTTGCGCGCCATCAGCAACAGGCGCTGCGCGCTGGCGGCGTCGGTTTCCAGCGCCAGGTTGACGAAGATGCGCGGCAGGTAGAACAGGCCGGCGAACCACGAGACCACGAAGACGATATGCAGCGCTTTGACCCAGAGCATCGGCAGAGAGACGTTCGAGAACGATTGTTATTGTTGTTGGCGCGCGAGCGTCAGGTGCGGATCTCGCCGTGCCCGAATACCACGTACTTCAGCGAGGTCAGCCCTTCCAGCCCGACCGGGCCGCGTGCATGCAGCTTGTCGTTGGAGATGCCGATCTCCGCGCCCAGGCCATACTCGAAGCCATCGGCAAAGCGGGTCGAGGCATTGATCATCACGCTGGCCGAATCGACCTCGCGGATAAAGCGCATGCCCGCCGAGTAGTTCTCGGTGATGATCGAATCGGTATGGTGCGAACCGTATTCGTTGATATGGGCGATGGCGTCGTCGAGTCCGGCCACGGTCTTGATGGCGAGGATCGGCGCCAGGTATTCCAGGCGCCAGTCTTCCTCGGCGGCATCGACCAGGCCGGTAAAGCCGGCGGCTTCCAGCGTGGCGCGGGTGGCCGGACACACGCGCAGCTCGACGCCCTTCTCCTGGTAGATGCGGCACAGCGGCGGCAGCGCGGCGGCGGCGATGTCCTGCGACACCAGCAGCGTCTCCATGGTGTTGCACGGCGCATAGCGCTGCGTCTTGGCGTTGTCGCAGACGCGCACGGCCTTGTCCAGGTCGGCATCGGCGTCGATATAGACGTGGCAGATGCCGTCCAGGTGCTTGATCATCGGCACGCGCGCTTCTTCCATCAGCCGCGCGATCAGGCTCTTGCCGCCGCGCGGCACGATCACGTCGACGTATTCGGTCATGGTGATCAGCCGGCCCACGGCAGCGCGGTCAGTGGTCTCGATCACCTGCACCGCCTCGGACGGCAGGCCGGCCGCGGACAGGCCCTCGGCCACCAGCGCCGCCAGCGCGGTGTTGGATTCGATTGCTTCGGAGCCGCCGCGCAGGATGGTGGCGTTGCCCGACTTCAGGCACAGCGCCGCGGCGTCGATGGTCACGTTCGGGCGCGACTCGTAGATGATGCCGATCACGCCCAGCGGCACGCGCATCTGGCCGACCTGGATGCCGGTCGGGCGGAACTTCATGTTCGAGATCTCGCCGATCGGGTCGGCCAGCGCGGCGATCTGCCCCAGGCCCGCGGCCATGGTGGCGATGGCCTTGTCCGACAGCGTCAGGCGGTCGATGAAGGCGGCGTCCTGGCCGTTGGCGCGGGCGCGTTCAACGTCACGCGCGTTGACCGCCTTGAGCTTGTCGGCATCGCGGCGGATGGCCGCGGCGATGGTCAGCAGCGCGCGGTTCTTGTCGGCCGTGGAGGCACGCGCCATGGCGCGCGACGCGGCGCGGGCCTGGCGGCCGACGCGGTCCATGTATTGATTGAGGTCGAGCTCGTTCATGTCAGTGGCCCTGGGGTGGTGGCCGTCAGTGTGTTTTCCGTCCCCCCGCCGCACGCGGCGGGGGAAGCAAACCTGTGGAGTTGCGCGTTCAGCGCGCGATCATCAGGGCAAGCTGCTGCAGCCCGTCCCATGGTTCCGCCGGCAGCGGGCTGCCGCCCGGTGGCGGCAGGTCCGACAGGCCCTTGACCTGGCGGTCCAGCCGCGCCGCCAGTGCCAGCGCCGCTTCCAGCCTTGGCTGCGCCAGGCGCTGCGCGGCCTGCGGCACCAGCCGCTCGCGCGGGCCCCAGACGCGCAGTTCGCGCATCAGCACACCCGCCGGCTTGCCAGCCGCCAGCCCTTGCCGGACCTTGGATAATACGCGAATTTCCTCGGTCAGCGCCCACAGCACCAGCACCGTGGCCTCGCCCTCGCCGCGCAGCCCTTCGAGCATGCGCACCAGCCGCGGCACGTCGCCAGAGAGCATCGATTCAGACAGCTTGAACACGTCATAGCGGGCCACATTCAGCACCGCATCGTGCACCTGGTCGAAGGTGAGCTCGCCGGGCGGGTACAGCAGCCCCAGCTTCTGGATTTCCTGGTGCGCCGCCAGCAGGTTGCCCTCGACCTTGTCGGCGATGAACTGCAGCGCACGTCGGCCCGGCTCGCCGCCTTCGACGCGTTGCTGCTGCAGCGACAGCCGCTCGCCGACCCAGGCCGGCAGCCGGGTGCGGTCCACGGAGTCGACCTTGATCGACACGCCGGCGCCTTCCAGCGCCTGGAACCAGGCCGACTTGGACGCGGCAAAATCCAGCCGCGGCAGCGTCACCAGCAGCACCACGTCGGGCGACGGCTGGGCGGCCACGGCGCGCAGCGCCTCGCCGCCGTCCTTGCCGGGCTTGCCCGACGGGATGCGGAGTTCAACGATCTTGCGGTCGCCAAAGAGCGACATCGACTGCTGCGCCTCGACTAGCTGGCCCCAGTGGAAGCCGCGCTCGGCCACCAGCACGTCGCGCTCGGAGAAGCCGGCTTCGCGCGCCGCGGCGCGCAGGCGGTCGACGGCTTCCAGCACCAGCAGGTGTTCGTCGCCATGTACCACGTACAGCGGTGCCAGGCCCTTGGCCTTGGCCTGCCTCAGGTGCGCGTCGAGCCCGTCGAGCTTGAGCTGCATGCCGTGATCAGATGGCCTTGACGGCGGCCAGCCGGCGCATCAGCTGCTGCACGATATCGCGCTGCATGTCGCGGTACAGCTGCTGCTCTTCGTAGTCCTTGGCCAGCGTGTTGGCTTCGTTGTAGGTCAGGTCGCGGGTCAGCACCAGCTGCGACGGCGCGATCAGTTCATTGCCGGCGGGGTCGCGCAGGCGGAAGGTGAAACGCTGCGTCAGGCGGTATTCACGCACCACGCCCTCGGTCGTGATCGACAGGATCGACTTGGTGCGGGTGTCCTGCAGCACGTCCAGCAGGGCGTCGGCCTCTTTCTGGTCGGCTACCACCTGGGTGTCGGAACCGCCGCGGATGGCGCGGCGCAGGTCCGCGCCCATCAGCGAATTGGCCGGAATCCCGATATAGAGCCGCTTGAAGGCGAAATCCGCGTTGCCGCGCATGTGGAAGCCGCAACCGGCCAGCAGGCCCGTTGCCGGCACTGCCAGCATTGCCGCGAGCACCTTGCGGCGCCCCATGTTCAGTCGCTTCATTCTTGGCGATTCCTTGTCAGGTTCCGGGGCCAGCTTACAACACCACGTTGACCAGGCGGCCGGGTACCACCACGATCTTCTTCGGCGCCTTGCCCTCGGCAAACTTGGCCACGGTCTCGCTGGCGGCGGCGGTTGCCTCGATCGCGGCGCGGTCGGCTTCGGCGGGCACGGTGATGCTGCCGCGCACCTTGCCGTTGATCTGCAGCACCAGTTCGATCTCGCTGCGCACCAGCGCGGCTTCATCGACCTGCGGCCACGGCGCGTCGAGCAGGTCGCCGGCTTCGGCGGCGTAGCCCAGCTGGTCCCACAGGCCGTGGGTGACGTGCGGCACCACCGGGTACAGCACGCGCAGCAGGATGCCGAAGCACTCGCGGCGCGCGGCCGGCGAAGCCGTCTTGGCGTCGTCCAGCGCGTTCAGCATCTTCATCGTGGCGGACACCACGGTGTTGTACTGGATGCGCTGGTAGTCGTAGTTGGCCTGCTTGAGCACGCCGTGGATCTCGCGGCGCAGGTCGGCGTCATCGGCAGTCGGCTTGCCGCCGGCGCCGTCGCGGATGGCCGCGGCATTGGCATAGCCGTAGTTCCACACGCGGCGCAGGAAGCGCGAGGCGCCCTCGACGCCCGAGCCGCTCCACTCAAGCTGCTGCTCCGGCGGCGCGGCGAACATCACGAACAGGCGCGCGGTGTCGGCGCCGTACTGGTCGATCAGCGCCTGCGGATCGATGCCGTTGTTCTTGGACTTCGACATCTTCTCGACGCCGCCGATCACCACCGGCTGGCCGTCGGCGATCAGCGTGGCGCCTACCGGGCGGCCGCGCTCGTCGGTGCGCAGGTCGACCTCGGCCGGGTTGTACCAGTGCTTCTTGCCCGACGCGTCTTCACGGTAGTAGGTCTCGTTGAGCACCATGCCCTGCGTCAGCAGGTTGGTGAAGGGCTCGTCGAACTTGACCAGGCCCAGGTCGCGCATGACCTTGGTCCAGAAGCGTGCGTACAGCAGGTGCAGGATCGCGTGCTCGATGCCGCCGATGTACTGGTCCATCGGCATCCAGTAATCGTTGCGCGCATCGACCATGGTGGCCGCATCCGGGCAGGTATAGCGCATGTAGTACCAGCACGAGTCGATGAAGGTATCCATCGTGTCGGTCTCGCGGCGCGCCGGCTTGCCGCACGACGGGCAGGTGCACTGCAGGAAGCGCGCATCCTTGGCCAGCGGGTTGCCGGTGCCGTCCGGCACCAGGTCTTCGGGCAGCACCACCGGCAGGTCTTTCTCAGGGACCGGCACCACGCCGCAGCTGTCGCAGTGGATCAGCGGGATCGGCGTGCCCCAGTAGCGCTGGCGCGAGATGCCCCAGTCGCGCAGGCGCCAGGTCACCTTCTTCTCACCCAGGCCCTTGGCGCCCAGGTCGGCGGCAATGGCTTCGACCGCGGCCTGGTAGCCGAGGCCATCGTACTTGCCGCTGTGGATGCAGGTGCCCTGCTCCTTGTCGCCGTACCATTCCTGCCAGGCTTCGGTCGAGTACGGCTGGCCCTTCACGTCAATGACTTGCCTGATCGGCAGCTTGTACTTGAGCGCGAAGGCGAAGTCGCGCTCGTCGTGCGCGGGCACGCCCATCACGGCGCCGTCGCCGTAGCTCATCAGCACGTAGTTGCCGACCCACACGTCGACCTTCTCGCCGGTCAGCGGGTGCACCACTTGCAGGCCGGTCGGCATGCCCTTCTTCTCCATGGTCGCCATGTCGGCTTCCATGACCGAGCCGTGCTTGCATTCGTCGATAAAGGCAGCCAGTTCGGGGTTGTTCAGCGCGGCATGGGTGGCCAGCGGGTGCTCGGCGGCGACCGCGCAGAAGGTCACGCCCATGATGGTGTCGGCGCGCGTGGTGAACACGTACAGCTTGCCGTCATTGATCGGCTTGCCGTCCTCGCCGGGGATGTCGTGCGGGAACGCAAAGCGCACGCCCACGCTCTTGCCGATCCAGTTCTGCTGCATCACCTTGACGCGCTCGGGCCAGCCCAGCTGGTCCAGGTCGCCCAGCAGTTCCTCCGCATACTCGGTGATGCGCAGGTAGTACATCGGGATCTCGCGCTTTTCCACCACCGCGCCGGAGCGCCAGCCGCGGCCGTCGATGACCTGCTCGTTGGCCAGCACGGTCTGGTCGACCGGATCCCAGTTGACAGTGCCGGTCTTGCGGTAGGCGATGCCCTTTTCCAGCATCTTCAGGAACAGCCACTGGTTCCAGCGGTAGTAGTCCGGGCTGCAGGTGGCGACCTCGCGCGACCAGTCGATCGCCAGGCCCATCGACTGCATCTGCTTCTTCATGTAAGCGATGTTGTCGTAGGTCCAGGCCGCCGGCGCCACGCCGTTGTTCAGCGCGGCGTTCTCGGCCGGCATGCCGAAGGCGTCCCAGCCCATCGGCATCAGCACGTTGTTGCCGTTCATGCGCAGGTAGCGCGCCATCACGTCGTTGATGGTGTAGTTCCGCACGTGGCCCATGTGCAGCTTGCCCGACGGATACGGCAGCATCGAGCAGGCGTAGAACTTGGGCTTTTCCTTGCCGTCGGCCCCGGCCGCATGCTCCGACACGCGATAGGCGTCGATGGCTTGCCAGTGCTGCTGGGCGGCTTGTTCAACGGCGGAAGGAAGGTATTTGTCTTGCATGGTCGGGACAGCAGTCAGGACAACGTTTGCGCGGCAACTGGCCTGCCGGCATCCGGGGGAATCGTTGGAATGAGAGCAGCGGGCGCGCCGCTTGCGCGGCGCCCGCCGGGCGTGCAATGCGAAAGAAGACGATTATAACCGTGGCGGCAGGCCAGTTTCGGCCCTGCGCGCCCCGCGGCGCCTTACTTCAGGCCCAGCACGTCCTGCATGTCGAACAGGCCGTTGGGCTTGTCGGCGAGGAAACGGGCGGCGCGCACGGCACCGTCGGCATACGACTGGCGGCTGGAAGACTTGTGGCTGATCTCGATGCGCTCGCCGATGCCGGCGAACATCACGGTGTGGTCGCCGACGATATCGCCGCCGCGCACGGTGGCAAAACCGATCGAGTTGGGATTGCGCTCGCCGGTGTGGCCTTCGCGGGCATAGACGGCACAGGTCTTGAGGTCGCGGCCAAGCGCATCGGCAATCACTTCACCCATCTTCAGCGCGGTGCCCGACGGGGCATCGACCTTAAAGCGGTGATGCGCCTCGATCACTTCGATATCATAGCCAGTCGACAGCAGCCTGGCGGCCACTTCCAGCAGCTTGAAGGTGGCGTTGACACCGACGCTGAAGTTGGCGGCGAAGACGATCCCGATCGACCTGGCGGCCTCGGCCAACGCGGCCTTGCCGGCCTCGTCGAAGCCAGTGGTGCCGATCACCATCTTCACGCCCAGCTTCTTCGCCGCGGCCACGTGGGCCAGCGTGCCTTCGGGACGGGTGAAATCGATCAGGCAGTCCGCGCCGGCCAGCACCGCTTCCACATCGGAACTGATCGCCACACCGGTCTGCCGGCCCAGCAGCAGGCCCGCATCCTGGCCCAGCGCCGGCGAGCCCGGCACGTCGAGCGCGCCCGCGAGGCTCACGCCCTCGGTGTTCAGCACTTGTTCGATCAGCATGCGGCCCATGCGGCCCGATGCGCCTGCAATGGCGATGTTCATGGTGTCTGGCTCAGCGGAATATGCGCAATGCGCGGAAAGTGATCGAGCCGGCCATGCCTGACCGGCCCGGAAAACTGGTGGCGCGCCGCTGCCGGCGCGCCGTGCGGCCGATCAGTTGGCGGCCGGTTTGGGGGCCTGGGCCGGCGCCGCTGCCTCGGTGGGAGCGGCCGGCGATGCCGCAGGGGCGGGTGCCGCCTCCGGCTGCTGCGCCTGCCGCGGCACAAAGTTCTCCACCGTGGTCTGCGCTTCGGCCGGGGCGGCCGCGGCGGCTGTCGCGCCGGTGGAGATCTTGCCCGGCGTCTGGTCCTTCAGCGCCTTTTTCATGCCGTCGATCTCGGCAATCAGCTCATACTCGGACGGCAGTTCATCGCCACTGAACTTGACCAGCCGGTCGCCTTCGAAAAACACCGTGAAGCGGCGCTGCTGCACCACCGGGGTATTGCCGCGGCGGAACGAGAACACATAGTCCCAGCGGTTGGCGTGGAACACGTCATTCAGCAGCGGCGTGCCGAGCAGGAACTTGACCTGGTCGCGCGTCATGCCTTCGCGCAGTTGCGATACGGCCTCGCGCGAGACGAAATTGCCCTGCACGATGTTGATCCGGTACGGCGTGATGGCGTTGGCTACCTTGCGCGAGGTGGAATCGTAGGCTGAGCAGGCGCCGGCCAGCAGGGCCGCGGCCAGCAGGGGGACAACCAGCGTCGGGCGCATGGCGGACGAACGGATAGAACGCATGTATCTCGCTTCCGGGAGGGAAAGAAAAGTACCGCGGCACGGTACCGCAAAGCGGGCACAAAAACGGCGCAATATGCGCCGATTGCACCACACACGCCTTGTTGCGCCTGCCGCGACAACCACATGGGACGGCAACCGTGCCGGGCGCGTGACGTCGACCTGGGACATCACTACCGCGAGCGACTTTTGCTGCCAAAACCCTTATGATTCAACTATCCAGTCATTGTACTCTAGGGAGTCACCCACATGCCGAGTCCGGCGGACCTCAAGAACATCGGCCTGAAGGCGACCGTGCCCAGGCTGAAGATTCTTGAAATTTTTCAGACCAGTGAGCAGCGGCACCTGAGCGCGGAAGACGTCTACCGTATCCTGCTGAACGAGCATATGGACATCGGCCTGGCCACCGTCTACCGCGTGCTGACCCAGTTCGAGCAGGCGGGCCTGCTCTCGCGCAACAACTTTGAATCCGGCAAGGCGATTTTCGAACTCAACGAAGGCAAGCACCATGACCACCTGGTGTGCCTCGACTGCGGCCGCGTCGAGGAGTTCTTCGACTCTGAAATCGAGCACCGCCAGCAAAGCATCGCGCGCGAGCGCGGCTTTACGCTGCAGGAACATGCACTGTCGCTGTACGGCAATTGCACCAAAACAGACTGTCCCCACAGACCCAAACGATAAGCCTGCACGCTCCACCGCGGAGCGCAGACGGGCAACAAAAAACCGGCGCCAGGCGCCGGTTTTTTGTTTGGGCTGCTCGCCGCAGGATGCTGCTCAGGGTGCCTGCAGGTCTTGCAGGTCCTGTTCGGTGACCACCCGTGCCGGGCGTGCCGGCGGCAGTCCGACAAACTCGCCCACCACCTGGCGGAACAGGTTGCGCGCCCACACCAGCATCGGATGGGTGTTGCGGCTGCGGTGCCAGAACATGTTCAGGCCGAGCATGGTGTTCAGTTCCGACGGCAGCGGGAAGGCCTTCAGGCCATAGGTCTCGCAGGCCATGTCCTTGGTCAGCGCATTGACGGTGAAGATCATGTCGGTCTGCGAGGCCAGTTCGGCCTGGGCACGCCATGAATGTACCGTCAGCGTCGCATTGCGCTTGAGCCCGCGCTGCTGCAGCGCGTAGTCGAGCGGAATCAGCGACGGCGCCGGGCGGCCGGAGCCGCCGGAATGCGCCATGAAGATATGGCCGCAATCCAGGTATTGCTCCAGCGAGCAGTGGTTCTTGAGCACCGGATGGCTCTTGCGCGCGCAAACCCACAGGTTCAGCGACGTCACCATTTCCTCGACGATTTCCGGGTGGCGTGTCGGGAACGGCGAAAAGGCCAGGTCAAGTTCATTGGCGCGCATCGAGGCGACGTCCGTTTCCCACGAATGGGATTCGACCAGCTTGATATGCAGGTCCGGCGCCAGCTGCTTGATACGCAGCACAAAACGGTTGAATACCGTGTCGCCCAGTTCAGCAGCGAAGCCGATGCTCAGCGTGCCGGTGGCAATGGCCGGATCAAAATTGTCGGCATCGCCCTCGTTGATCGACGACCACAAGTCCAGCATGTCGCGGATCTTCGGGCCCAGTTCCAGCGCACGCGGCGTTGGCGTCAGGCCATGCGGGACGCGGATGAAGAGCGGATCGTCAAAGATTTCACGCAGCCTGCCCAGCGAGTGCGATACGGCCGGTGCGGTCATATGCATCTTTTCCGCTACATAAGTGGCATTTCGCTTGCTCAGTAGTTCGGTGAAGATCACTAAAAGCTTCGTGTCTACGTTCACCATGATCAGGCCTCGGTCAGATTATTCTTAGCTAGATGGCCCCACCACTTGCACTGGCTGCACATCAGATTTCAACGGCGTCTTAATAGTGTAAGAGGAAAAAACAAGCTCGGAAAGCAAATTCGGCATTTCTGAAATGGCCGTCTACGCCATATTTCTGAAAAATTGCGCTCTTTTTCCACAATTGACCGCATATGTGAACATTTCCCGCGCCGCAACATGCACTCGTACATCCGGGTATAGTGGGTCCGCCGTTCCCATTTTTATCATTCTTTTCTGACGGCTCATCCCGGCCATCATGCCTGAACATTTCCGCCTGCCCGTATCACTCCCGAAAGCCTACCGCTTGCTGAACCACGGCCCCACTGTGCTGGTCAGCGCCGCCGCCGGCGGCAAGCGCAATATCATGGCCGCCGCCTGGGCCATGCCGCTCGACTTCGCCCCGCCCAAGGTGGCAGTGGTGCTGGACAAGAGCACCTGGACCCGGCACCTGCTGGAAGACAGCGGCGAGTTCGTGTTGCAGGTCCCCACCGTCAGCCAGGTCGACCTGACCGAGGCACTGGGCTCCAGCTCGGGCCTGGCGCTGATGGAGCAGGAAGGCACCGACAAGTTCGACGCCTACGGCCTTGGCACCTTTGCCGGCACGGCGGTGGGCGCGCCGCTGCTGGAGGGCTGCGCGGCCTGGCTGGAATGCCGGCTGCTGCCGGAGCCGGCCACGCAGCAGACCTACGACCTGTTCCTTGGCGAAGTCGTGGCCGCTCATGCGGACTCGCGCGTGTTCAGCAACGGGCGCTGGCATTTCGACGGCCATGATGCGCTGCGCACCATCCACCATGTGGCTGGCGGCCATTTCCTGGTGGACGGCGACGCAATCGACGCGCGCCCACTGGCGCCCCGCCCGGCTGGCTGAATATCACAGCGCCGGAAAATGAAAAACGCGCCCGAAGGCGCGTTTTCCTTTACTGCGGAAGCTGCCGGATTACTTGGCCGCGACGCGGACCATTTCCAGCACCTTGTTCGAGTAGCCCCACTCGTTGTCGTACCAGCTCACGACCTTGATGAAGGTGCCGTCCAGCGCGATGCCGGCTTCGGCGTCGAAGATCGAGGTGCGGGCATCGCCGCGGAAGTCGGTGGCGACGACCTTGTCTTCGGTGTAGCCCAGCACACCCTTGAGCGCGCCCTGGCTCTGGGCCTTCATCTCGGCGCAGATTTCTTCGTACGTCGCCGACTTTTCCAGCTCGACGGTCAGGTCGACCACGGACACGTCCGAGGTCGGCACGCGGAACGACATGCCGGTCAGCTTCTTGTTCAGCTGCGGAATCACCACGCCCACGGCCTTGGCGGCGCCGGTCGACGACGGGATGATGTTTTCCAGGATGCCGCGGCCGCCGCGCCAGTCCTTGTTGGACGGGCCGTCAACGGTCTTCTGGGTGGCGGTGGCAGCGTGCACGGTGGTCATCAGGCCGCGCTTGATGCCCCACTTGTCGTTCAGCACCTTGGCCACCGGTGCCAGGCAGTTGGTGGTGCAGCTGGCGTTGGAGATGATCGCCTCGCCCTTGTACGACTCGTGGTTCACGCCGTACACGAACATCGGGGTGTCGTCCTTGGACGGGGCCGACATGATCACCTTCTTGGCGCCCGCGTCGAGGTGCTTCTGCGCGCCTTCCTTGGTCAGGAAGATGCCGGTCGATTCGACCACCACATCGGCGCCGATCTCGCCCCACTTCAGTTCGGCCGGATCCTTGACCGCGGTCAGGCGAATCTTCTTGCCGTTGACGACCAGGGTGTTGCCGTCGACCGACACTTCGCCGTCGAAGCGGCCATGCACCGAGTCGTACTTCAGCATGTATGCCAGGTAGTCGGGCTCCAGCAGGTCGTTGATGCCAACGACTTCGATGTCCTTGAAGTTGGCGACTGCGGCGCGGAACACCATGCGTCCGATGCGGCCGAAGCCGTTGATGCCGATCTTGATGGTCATGACTGTCTCTCCTGAGGATCGATTGAAACCGGTGGGCGCCGCACGGGCCGCGCGGCGCACCACGCGGCTCCAGCGCCCGGATGCTTAGATAAGGGTGTCCTTTACCGTTCGGACAACGTTGTCGACGGTAAAGCCGAAGTGCTTGAACAGCACGCCGGCCGGGGCCGACTCACCGAAGGTGTCAATGCCCACCACCGCCTGGACCTGGTACTTCCACCAGAAGTCCGTCACGCCCGCCTCGACCGCCACGCGCGGCACGCCGGCCGGCAGCACGCTGGCCTTGTAGGCGGTGTCCTGCTTGTCGAACACGGTGGTCGCGGGAATCGACACCACGCGCACGTGCACGCCTTCGGCGGCCAGTGCATCGGCGGCGCCGACGGCCAGGCCGACTTCCGAGCCGGTAGCCAGAATCACGGCGTCCGGACGGTTGGTCTTCGGGTTCACGCTGTCGCGCAGCACGTAGCCGCCGCGCGCGATATTGGCGCGCGTGACGTCGTCGCGGCGCTGGAACGGCAGGTTCTGGCGGCTGAAGATCAGGCAGCTCGGGCCGTTCTCGCGGCGGATCGCCTCGGCCCAGGCCACGGCGGTCTCGGTGGTGTCGGCGGTGCGCCAGACATCCATGTTCGGGATCAGGCGCAGGCTGGCAACGTGCTCGATCGACTGGTGGGTCGGGCCGTCTTCGCCCAGGCCGATCGAGTCATGGGTGAACACGAACAGCGAGCGGATCTTCATCAGCGCCGCCATGCGCAGCGCATTGCGGCTGTAGTCCGAGAAGGTCAGGAAGGTGGCGCCGTAGGGGATGTAGCCGCCGTGCAGCGTGATGCCGTTCATGACGGCGCTCATGCCGAACTCGCGCACGCCGTAGTTGATATGGTTGCCCCAGGCATCCACGCGCACGGCCTGGCTGCCCGACCAGTTGGTCAGGTTCGAGCCGGTCAGGTCGGCCGAACCGCCGAGGAACTCGGGCAGCACCGGGCCGAAGGCCTCGATGGTGTTCTGGCTGGCCTTGCGGGTGGCGATGGTCTCGGCCTTTTCCTCGCACTTGGCGATAAAGGCCTCAACTGCGGCGTCGAACGAACCCGGCAGTTCGCCCTTCATGCGGCGGCGGAACTCTCCGGCCTCATACGGGTGGCGCTCGGCGTAGGCATCGAACAGCGCGTTCCAGGCACGCTCCAGCGCCTGGCCGTTGGCCTTGGCGTCCCAGGCGTCGTAAACCTCGGCCGGCACTTCGAACGGGGCGTGGGCCCAGCCCAGCGCCTCGCGCGTGGCCAGCACTTCGGCGCCGCCCAGCGGGGCGCCGTGCACGTCGTGGCCGCCTTCCTTGTTCGGGGCGCCCTTGCCGATCTTGGTGCGGCAGCAGATCAGGGTCGGCTTGTCGCTGGCCTTGGCCTGCGAGATCGCCATGTCGACGGCGGTAACGTCATGGCCGTCGATGCCGCGGATCACGTTCCAGCCGTAGGCCTCGAACCGCTTCGGGGTATCGTCATTGAACCAGTGCACCACGTCGCCGTCGATCGAGATGCCGTTGTCGTCCCACAGCGCGATCAGCTTGTTCAGCTTCAGCGTGCCGGCCAGCGAGCAGGCCTCGTGGCTGATGCCTTCCATCAGGCAGCCGTCGCCCAGGAACACATAGGTGTGGTGGTTGACGATGTCGTAGCCGGGGCGGTTGAATTCTTCACCCAGCAGGCGTTCGGCCAGCGCCATGCCGACTGCGTTGGTGATGCCCTGGCCGAGCGGGCCGGTGGTGGTTTCCACGCCCGGGGTGATGCCGTATTCCGGGTGGCCGGCGGTCTTGCTGTGCAGCTGGCGGAAATTCTTCAGCTCTTCCACCGGCAGTTCATAGCCGGTCAGGTGCAAGAGCGAATAGATCAGCATCGAGCCGTGGCCGTTGGACAGCACGAAGCGGTCGCGGTCGGCCCACTGGGGGTTGCCCGGGTTGTGCTTCAGGTGCCGGCCCCACAGCGCCACGGCGATGTCTGCCATGCCCATCGGTGCACCGGGGTGGCCGGAATTGGCCTGCTGGACGGCGTCCATGGCAAGCACGCGGATGGCGTCGGCCATCAGCTTGGCGGGCTGGGAAGCAAAAGGGCTTGTGGCGGGATGGGCAAGGGCGGACATGCGGGCGGTCTTGGACGTGAGCGGGCGTGAGCCTGACGGTGACGGCAGGAAAACCGCAATTTTAGCAGAAGCTAGGGGGTTTTCCGGACTCCCGGACAGCCCCCGCGGCGCAGTCCGCGCGATCACCGCAGGCCGCCTGGCACGGCCCCGCCCCCGGCACCGGAACTATCCGGCCCCTCACATGCCTGATGCTTCACCCCGCCAGCGCCAGCTTCACCGCTGCGCCGCACTTCGACAGCGTAGCGCGGCACGCGTAAGATGCACTCTCGCACCGCGCGGCACGCCAGCCGCGCCGGGTTTCCCGCACTCAGGAGACGATCATGACCAGACCGGCCAACACCCCCTGGCTCACCCCCTACCTGACCGTCGCCAACGGGCGCGCCGCACTGGACTTCTACAGCCGCGCCTTCGGCTTCACGGCCGGCAACGTGGTCGACGAAAACGGCGTGCCGACCCACGCCGAGATGCACTACCAGGGCCAACTGGTGGTGATGTTCGCGCCCGAGGGCGCCTGGGGCAGCACCGCGCGCACGCCGCGCTCGCTGGGCGTCGAGTGCCCGCAGACCTTCTATGTCTATTGCGACGATGTCGACGCCATGCACCAGCGCGCGGTCGACGCCGGCGCGGTCAGCCTGATGGCGCCGGCCGACCAGTTCTGGGGCGACCGCTACTGCATGGTTGAAGATCCCGACGGCTACCGCTGGGGCTTCGGCAAGCCGCTGGAACAGGCAGCAGGCCAGGCAAGCTGATGGCACCACGCTTCTTCGTCGGCGGCACGGACACCGTCCTGGCCGCCGAATCCGATTTTCCGCTGCCTGAGCCGGTGGTGCGCCACGTGCAGGTGCTGCGCCTGGTGCCGGGCGACGCCATGACGCTGTTCGACGGCCGCGGCGGCAGCCACGCGGCCACGCTGGTCGAGCTGGGCAAGCGCCACGCGCTGGCGCGCATCGGCGCGCATGACGCGGCCGAAGCCGAGCCGCCCTTCCGTGTCACGCTGGCCCAGGGCCTGGCCGGCGGCGACAAGATGGACTGGCTGATCGAAAAGGCGGTCGAACTGGGCGTCACGGCAATCCAGCCGCTGCAGGCCAGCCGCTCGGTGGTGCGCCTGTCGGGCGAGCGCGCGCACAAGCGCCACGCGCACTGGCAGGCGCTGGTGCAGGCCGCCTGCGAGCAATGCGGCCGCAATCGCTTGCCGGAGGTTGCGCCGGTCGCTAACTTTGAGACATGGCTGGCGCAGTCCGCGGCTGGCGGTGCCAGGCTGCTGGTATCGCCGCGCGCCACGCATTCGCTGCCAGCGTTCATCGCCGAACAGCGCGAAAGCTTGCTGGCCGGCGGCGTTACGCTGCTGATCGGCCCCGAAGGCGGCCTGGCGCCCGACGAAGAGCAGGCGGCAAGACAGGTGGGTTTCACCGGCGTGTCGCTCGGCCCCCGCATCCTGCGCACTGAAACCGCCGGGCTGGCATGCCTGGCAACCCTTAACGCCTTGCTTGGCGGATTCTGACGGCGGCGGCCATCCGGTCATCGCGTCAACCTTGCAACCCTGACTGAAAGGAGTCGACCATGGGACTACTCGATAGCGTGCTGGGCGGTGTGCTCGGACAACTCGGCGGCGCGCGTGGCGAGGCAGGCAGTACCGGAGGGCTCGACCCCAAGCTGATGATGGCGCTTGGCCTGCTGGCAACGCTGGCCATGCGTAGCCGCGGACAAGCAGACGATGCGGCGCCTGTCGATGACGGCCTGGGCGGACTGGGCAGCCTCGGCGGGCTGCTGGGCGGCATGCTCGGCGGCGGCGGTGCCGGCGCAGCGCCCGGCGGCGCCACCGGCGGCCTGGACCTTGGCTCGCTGCTGGGCGGACTGCTTGGCGGCCAGGGTGGCGCCCCGGCCAACAGCCAGGCACTGGGCGCGGCCGCCGGCGGCATCGGCGCGCTGCAGCAGATCCTGGCGCAGGCCGGGCTGGGCGAACAGGTGAACTCGTGGATCGGCAGCGGCGCCAACCAGCCGGTCACGCCGTCGGCGCTGAGCAGCGCGCTGGGCGACACCGGCGCGCTCGAATCGCTGGCACAGACCACCGGCATGTCGCAGGATGACGTGGCCGCGCAACTGAGCGAAGGATTGCCGGAACTGATCGACCGCCTCACGCCGCATGGGCATCTGCCGGCGCAGGAATAGGACCAGCACCTCGCCGCCGGAAAGCAAAAAGCCCGCAATTGCGGGCTTTTTGCTTGATTCGCCTTGCAAGGGCTCAGGCAGTGCTCTCAGGCGAACGAATAGAACACCCGGAACTGCACCTTGCGCTCGCCCCAGAACTCGGCAGCGTCGCGGAATACGTCGAGCAGCACCTCGCGCCCTTCCTTGTCGAACTTCTGCGCGATCGGCAAGCCTTCCAGCACGATCACAAAGCCCGGCTGCGGGCCTGCCTTGTAGATCATGTCGGTCAGGCAGTCAGCCAGCGCGTCGAAGTTCTTGCCGAAGTGCTTCGGGAAGGTGAACGACGTGGCGATGGTTTCCAGGACCTCAGCCTTGCTCGCGCAATGGGCGCAATTGGCATAGAGGAAATGCTGCCCGAGATCGGCGGCCGCCTGGGCCAGCTCAGGCACGCGGAAGGCGCGGATCGACTGGACGATGTTCGGACGCACCGTCTTGAACAGGTTCATGGCCCCCTCGCTGGTGCCGTCGTTCCAACCGGGACCGGCGGGCATGGCCACGGGCGCGGTCGCGGGCGGGAGTTTTTGCATGAGCTCCTGGCTCGGCATCATCAGCACGTTGTCGTATAGGTTCTGGGCCTGCTGCTGAGCCCGCTGCCAGCCATCTCCGGCGCCGCGCTCTTCGCGGGCGGCAAGGGCGTCGCCCAATCCGAAAATGTCAGTCATCATTTGAGTATCCGTTTGAAGCTGTTGTAGTGATCTTCCGTGTAGTAACAATCGTTGGCAGCGCGTTGTTCTCCGCCGCAGACGATCCGCTTGGCTCCCCGGTTCCGGCTCCTGGCGCTCTTGACCGTGTATTCGCGGTAATACCCGCGTTCACGTTGAGGCAGGATGCGTTCGTAGTTGCCGAATCTCGATCCGTCCTTGTCATACAGGAACGGGCCGCCGGCTTCGATGCGCTCCAGGGTCTGCCGTGCATCGTTGGGCAACTGCTGCACTGCAATGGTTCCCATCCCTTCGGTCTGCACCTGCCGCGCCAGCGTCGGCTGCGCCAGGGCCAGCACCAGCGCCGCGCCGGTCATGGACCGGGCCAGCATGCGCGATGCGTGCCGCATCAGAGAAACTTGGAAACCCACGTTGCTTGTCTTGGTTGAACCGGAAATCGAGCCTGCCGCTGGTTGGGTAGACGATCTGTCCGGGCCACCCTGGCCAGCGCCCTGCGCCACCCGTAGAGGAGCGCGATGGATGCCGGCCGCACCGGGGCGCTCATGGCGAGCGCCTGTATCAAAGGCGTAAGGTTACGCGCATGCACGCAATTAATCAATCCCGGCCCGGCGGCAGCGGTAATTCTTCAATTGTTTCAATATGTTAAGCGTATGTGTGCGCATACTAACCATGCACATATGGACGCAAAAAAAGCCGGGCGAACCCGGCTTTTCGTCACATTGGCCGGCTACCGGCCATACCAAGCGGTTTAGCGCTTGGCAGAGGCATCCACCACGACCAGCGAGGTCATGTTGACGATGCGGCGCACCGTGGCCGACGGCGTCAGGATGTGCACCGGCGCCTTCACGCCCAGCAGGATCGGCCCGATCGCGACGTTGTTGCCCGCGGCAACCTTGAGCAGGTTGTACGAGATATTGGCCGCGTCGATGTTCGGGCACACCAGCAGGTTGGCTTCGCCCTTGAGCGCGCCATCCGGCACCAGCTGGTCGCGCAGCTTCTGGTCGAGCGCGCTGTCGCCGTGCATTTCGCCGTCGATCTCCAGGTCCGGGGCGCGATCGCGCAGGATGGCGAGGGTTTCGCGCATCTTGCGGGCCGAAGGCGCTTCGGACGAACCGAAGTTCGAGTGCGACAGCAGCGCGACCTTGGGCTCGATGCCGAAGCGCTTCAGTTCCTCGGCGGCCATCAGCGTGATCTGGGCCAGCTCTTCGGCGCTCGGGTCGACGTTGACGTGCGTATCCACCAGGAAGATCTGGCGGCCCGGCAGCACCAGGCCATTCATCGCCGCGTAGACCTTGCTGGTGCCGCCCAGCACCTGGTCGATATAGCGCAGGTGCGCCGCGGTGTTGCTGACGGTGCCGCAGATCATGCCGTCGGCCTCGCCCTTGTTCACCAGCATCGCGCCGATCAGCGTGGTGCGGCGGCGCATTTCCAGCTTGGCGTACTCGGGCGTGATGCCCTCGCGCGCCATCATGCGGTAATAGGCGTCGGAATAGTCGCGGAAACGCTCATCGTGCTCGGGGTTGACCACGGTGAAGTCCACGCCGGCGCGCAGGCGCAGGCCGAAGCGCTCGATGCGGTGCTGCAGCACGGCCGGGCGGCCGATCAGGATCGGGTTGGCCAGCTTTTCGTCGACGATCACCTGCACCGCGCGCAGCACGCGCTCTTGCTCGCCTTCGGCGAAGACGATGCGCTTCTTATCCATCTCGACCTTGCGCGCGGCGGCGTAGATCGGCTTCATCAGCGTGCCCGAGTGGTACACGAACTGCTGCAGCTGCAGACGGTAGGCGTCCATGTCCTCGATCGGACGGGCGGCCACGCCGGACTTCATCGCGGCCTCGGCCACGGCCGGCGCCACCTTGACGATCAGGCGCGGGTCGAACGGCTTCGGAATCAGGTACTCGGGGCCGAACGACAGGTCCTGGATGCCATAGGCGGTGGCGACGATGTCGCTCTGCTCCTGGCGCGCCAGTTCGGCCAGGGCATTGGCCGCGGCGATTTCCATCTCGCGCGTGATGGTGGTGGCGCCGCAATCCAGCGCCCCGCGGAAGATGAACGGGAAGCACAGGACGTTGTTGACCTGGTTCGGGTAGTCGGTGCGTCCGGTGGCCATCACGGCGTCGGGGCGCACTTCCTTGACCAGCTCCGGCGCGATTTCCGGGTTGGGGTTGGCCAGTGCCAGCACCAGCGGCTTGTCGGCCATGCGCTGGACCATGTCCTGCTTGAGCACGCCCGCGGCGGACAGGCCCAGGAAGATGTCGGCACCGTCGATCACTTCGGCCAGCTTGCGCTTGTCGGTCTTTTGCGAGAAGCGCGCCTTTTCCGGGTCCATCAGCTCGGTACGACCCTCATAGACCACGCCGGCCAGGTCCGTCACCCAGATGTTCTCGATCGGCAGGCCGATGTCGACCAGCAGGTCCAGGCAGGCCAGCGCGGCCGCGCCGGCGCCCGAGGCCACCAGCTTGACCTTCTTGATGTCCTTGCCGACCACCTTCAGGCCGTTGATGATGGCCGCGGACACCACGATGGCGGTGCCGTGCTGGTCATCGTGGAAGACGGGGATCTTCATCTTCTCGCGCAGCTTGCGCTCGACGTAGAAGCACTCCGGTGCCTTGATGTCTTCGAGGTTGATGCCGCCGAAGGTGGGCTCCAGCGCGGCGATGATCTGGACCAGCTTTTCCGGGTCCTTCTCATCGACTTCGATATCGAACACGTCGATACCGGCAAACTTCTTGAACAGGCCAGCCTTGCCTTCCATCACCGGCTTGGAAGCCGCGGCGCCAATGTCGCCCAGGCCCAGCACGGCGGTGCCGTTGGTGATCACCGCGACCAGGTTGCCGCGGGCGGTGTAGCGGAAGGAATTGGCCGGATCGGAAACGATCTCTTCACAAGCGGCGGCCACGCCCGGCGAATAGGCCAGGGCCAGGTCGCGCTGGTTCGACAGCGGCTTGGTCGGCGTGACCGAGATCTTGCCGGGGGTGGGAAACTCGTGGTACTCGAGCGCCGCTTTGCGCAGCGCCTCACGCTGCTGCTGTTTCAGATCGTCTTGGGACGGGGACTGCTGAGGGCTGGTCATCGGCGCATCTTCCAATCGGTGGAGCCGTCATTGACGAGGCGGGGGACGATCGGCGGACCGGCTCCACGTGTCCGCCCTTCTCTTCCTTTGGAACCCAGCATTTTATATAGTGAAATACTATTTCACAATAAGCCTTTTACTTGGGGCACCTTTGCGATTCGGTACAATATGCCCCATCCCCCCGGGCAATACCAGCAAGCGTAGCGCCTGCCGGCAGAAGCGGCGTACCGCGCGATGGTCATGGCTGTCGTGCGCGGCAGTATCTTGCTGAAATGCCGGACGCGCCCCATCCTGACGCGCTGCGCACGCGCCGCGGGATTGCCCCGGATCGCCATTCATCTTCGCGCAACGCGCAGCCCCCGATCCGTCCCACCCGGCGGGCGAATCTTCCTGACGACGATGTCCCACGCCCAGCCAGCCCCGCTTTCCGAGTTCGACCTGATCCGCCGCTTTTTCACGCGGCCGGTGCGCAAGGCCGCGCTCGGCGTGGGCGATGACTGCGCGCTGATCGAGGGCCGCCCCGGCCACCACCTGGCCATCAGCACCGACATGCTGGTGAGCGGCCGGCATTTCTTCCCGGACGTGGCGCCGCGCTCACTCGGCCACAAGGCCCTGGCCGTGAACCTGTCCGACCTGGCCGCCATGGGCGCCGAGCCGCGCGCCTTCACCCTGGCACTGGCCCTGCCCGAGGCCGACCCCGCCTGGCTGGCCGAACTGGCCGACGGCATGCTGGCGCTGGCCGACGCCCACGGCTGCGAACTGGTCGGCGGTGACACCACGCGCGGCCCGCTGACGCTTTCGCTGACGGTATTCGGCGACGTGCCGCTGCGTGCCGCGCTGCGCCGCGACGCCGCCCGGCCCGGCGACGATATCTGGATTTCCGGCACGCTTGGCGACGCCCGCCTGGCGCTGGGCGACTGCCGCGGCGAATGGCTGCTGCCTGAGCCCGAGTTCAGCCAGGTGCGCCCGCGCATGGACACGCCGACACCGCGCGTGGCGCTGGGCATGGCTCTGCGCGGCGTGGCGCATGCCGCACTCGACATTTCCGACGGCCTGGTCGGCGACCTCGGCCATATCCTGGAACGCTCGCAGGTCGGCGCGCTGGTCGACGTCGATGCGCTGCCGCGCTCGGCAGTGCTGGCCAGCCAGCCCGATGCCATCCAGCGCGAATGCGTGCTGGCCGGTGGCGACGACTACGAATTGTGCTTCACCGCGCCCGCCGGCAGCCGCGACGCCATTGCGGCGATTAGCGAACGCCTGGCGCTGCCGCTCGCACGTGTCGGCGCGATCACGCCCGAGCCCGGCCTGCGGCTGGTCGACAGTACCGGCAACCCGACCCGGTACCAAGGCGCCAGCTTCGACCACTTCGCTGCCCCCTGACACCGGGTCGCGGGCATGTCATGATGCCGGCATCGGCGCGCTGCGCGGGCACGGGAGTCCCGCAAGCATGGCAGCGCAAGCCGGCCATAACCATAAGCAGTATCTGCATCACACGAGCCAATTTTGATGTCCACCTTGCCTCCCGGGGCCGCGCCGCGCGACCCCGCCCTGACCCTGGAAGCCGGCCAGACCGTCAAGGTCACGCGCCCGAGCGCGCGCTTCATGCTGGCCCATCCGGCCCACCTGATCGCCTTCGGCTTCGGCTCGGGCCTGTCGCCCGTTGCGCCGGGCACGGTCGGCACGCTCTACGCGTGGCTGTCCTTCGTAGTGATTTCGCTGTGGATCGAGCCCACCACCTGGCTGTGGATCATCGCCGGCGGCTTCCTGGTCGGCCTGTGGGCGTGCGCGCGCACCGCGCGCGACATGGGCGTGCACGACCATGGCAGCATGGTGTGGGACGAGATCGTCGCCTTCTGGCTGGTACTGGCCTTTGTCATGCCGACCGGCTTCTGGGGGCAGTTCGCCGCCTTCCTGTGGTTCCGGCTGTTCGATATCACCAAGCCGGCGCCGATCGGCCACTATGACCGCACGCTCAAGGGCCCGGGCCTGCGCGGCGGCTTTGGCGTGATGTTCGACGACATCTTCGCGGCCTTCTACACGCTGCTGGTGTTTGCGCTGTGGCGCTCGTTCTAAGCCCGTATCGCCAGCCATTGCAAGCTGATTCCCCTCAAAACTACCTGTATCCACCATGTCTGTCAGCCGCCTGCTCGACCAGCTCGCCATCCAGGCCGGCGTCGCCCTTGCCGACAAATCCCTGATGCTGGCCACTGCCGAATCCTGCACCGGCGGGCTGGTGGCTGCCGCCATTACCGATGTATCCGGCTCGTCCGGCTGGTTCGAGCGCGGCTTCGTCACCTATTCCAATGAGGCCAAGTCCACCATGCTGGGCGTGCCGGCCAAGCTGATCCGCGACCACGGCGCGGTCAGCGAGGAAGTGGCGCGCGCCATGGCCGAAGGCGCGCTGCTGAACAGCCGCGCCCAGGTGGCGCTGTCGATCACCGGCGTGGCCGGGCCCAACGGCGGCACCCCGGAAAAGCCGGTGGGCATGGTCTGCTTCGGCTGGAGCAACCGCATCACCACCCATACCGAGACCCAGCGCTTTCGCGGCGACCGCGGCCAGATCCGCCGGCAGGCGGCCGAGCATGCCATGCGGGGACTGCTGGAGCTGATCCGGAACGAGGCCTGAGGCCGGCGCCCAGCAACCTCCGCCCAATAAAAAACCGCGCCGTTTCTGGCGCGGTTTTTTATTGTCTACGCCCGGTTTCAGCCGTGGCGATAGCGATTGATGGTCTCCCGCGTCTGCAGCGCGACATTGCGCGCCGCCGCCGCAAAATCCTTCTCGCGGCTGGCGTAGAGGATGGCGCGCGACGAGTTGATCATCATGCCGGTGCCGTCCGCGGTGCGCCCCGCCTTGACCGTGGCCTCGATGTCGCCACCCTGGGCGCCGATGCCCGGGATCAGCAGCGGCATGTCGCCGACGATCTGGCGCACCCGCGCGATCTCGTTGGGGAAGGTTGCGCCGACCACCAGGCCCATCTGGCCGGTGGTGTTCCAGCGCTCGCGCGCGGCCTCGGCCACCAGCTGGTACAGCGGCTTGCCGTCAACCTGCAGGAACTGCACGTCCGAGCCGCCCGGGTTGGAGGTGCGGCACAACACGATCACGCCGCGATCCGGATAGGCCAGGTACGGCTGCATCGAATCGAAGCCCATGTACGGGCTGACCGTGACCGCGTCGGCATGGTAGCGCTCGAAGGCCTCCAGCGCGTAGTGCTCGGCGGTCGAGCCGATGTCGCCGCGCTTGGCGTCCAGGATCACCGGGATACCGGGGTGGGCATCGTGGATATAGTGGATCAGCTGCTCGAGCTGGTCTTCGGCGCGCTGCGAGTGGAAGTACGCAATCTGCGGCTTGAAGGCGCAGACCAGGTCGGCGGTGGCGTCAACGATCTCGCGGCAGAACGAAAAGATGGCGCCGCCCGCCCCGGTCAGGGACAGCGGCAGCTTCTGCGGGTCAGGATCGAGCCCGACGCACAGGAGGGAATCGTTGCGCTGCCAGGCGGCAGCAAGCTGCTCGGTGAAAGTCATGGGTACTCGGAATATCCTGGTGGCGCCGGCGCCCCATTGGCCCGGCCGGCGCGGTTGGCCACAGCGGCGTGAAAACCTTTCATCCCTGCAGCATATGTCGCTTCCGGCAATTTTACCCGCTACGTGCTATGGTTTTGCGCTTCCTCTCAAAACAAAGCGCGGCATGACGCACAGCCGCGTCCCGTCATGTCTCTCGATCGCCGCGGTATCTTCCTGCTTGTCGTGCTCACGCTTGCCTGGGGCATCAACTGGCCCATCATGAAGGTAGGCGTAGCGCACTTTCCGGCACTGGGCTTCCGCCTGCTGTGCATGGCGGGCGGGCTGGTGGCGCTGGGGCTGGCGTTGCGGCTGCGCGGCGATTCCCTGGCCCTGCCGCGGCGCGAATGGGGCACGGTGGTCCGCCTGGCCATTCCCAACATGGTGGTCTGGCACCTGTTTGCGATCTGCGCGGTCAAGATGCTGTCCTCGGGCCGGGCCGCCATCCTGGGCTACACCATGCCGATCTGGGCAGTGGTCTGGGGCCTGGTGTTCTTCCGCGAGCGCATCGGCGCCTGGGCCTGGCTGGGCATCGGCTGCGCGCTGGCCGGCACGGTGCTGCTGCTTTCCGGCGAGCTCGCCGCGCTGACCGGCAGCCCGGCCGGCACGCTGCTGATGCTGCTGGCCGCGGCCGGCTGGGGCTTCGGCACCCAATTGATAAAACGCACCCCGACCGACGTGCCCATCGGCGCCATGACGTTCTGGATGCTGGCCGTGACCCTGCCCTTCCTGGCGGTCGGCTCGCTGCTGCTGGAAGACGGCTGGCGCATGCCCACCGCCGTCGAATGGGGCGCCATCGCCTACAACGCGGTGGTGGTCTTCGCCTTCTGCCACCTGGTCTGGTTCGGGCTGGCGCGCAGCCTGCCGCCGGTGGTGTCGAGCCTGTCGATCATGTTCATTCCGGTGGTCGGCGTGTTCTCGGGCATGTGGATGCTGGGCGAGCAGCCGCACTGGCAGGACTACGCCGCGATCGTGCTGATGTTCCTGGCGCTGTCCTCGGTGATGCTGGCGCCGCTGCTTTGGCGCCGGTTGCAGGGCGCGCCGGGCTGATCGCCGGGTGGGCGCGCCGCCGGTCGTGAGCGGGCAACAGCGGGCCGCGTGCGCGGAGATTTCACTTAACAAGCCACCCTACGTTGGGCTACACTCGCGGCCATCACAATCCCGGAGAAATTACGTGGGCAGTAGCATCGGGTGTTCGAGTTGCCGCAGCAGCGCTGCGACCTCTGCGAATGCCATGTCACTGCGGGCTGCGTAACGACGACCCGCCCGGAGCACCCGGCTCCGCGCCTCGTCGGCCTCGCCCGCAGCAGAACACTGCGGGCGAGTGTCTTTCCGTGCCACCGGCGGCGCCATCCATGCGCGCCGCATCGCGTGCGGATCTTCCCTCTCCCGGCTAGCCAGCCAACCCAGGCAAACGCCATCGCCTTGTACCGCCGTGCCGAACGGCAGCCGCGGTACAGCGCGATCACGCTTGCCCGTGGCCCGGCCCTGGCAGGGCGCCTTCCGGCGTCTCGCCAGGCCATGCAGGGCATGACGGACTACCTGGGAATGCGGCGAGCCGCCTGCGCTTGTCTTCGCGCTTGTCTTTGTTTTTCGTCGCAATCAGCAATAAGGAATCCCGGGGATGATCAACCTGTTCGTCCTGCAGAAAGGCCGGCTTGCCCAGGAGCAGGTCGACGAGCGCAATGAGCTGCTGCAGCACAAGCCGATCTGGATCGATGTCGTCAATCCCGACGACGAGGAACTGAACTGGATCAAGGAAGCCTATGGCGTCGCCCTTCCCGAACTGGAAGACCTGGGCGACCTGGAAGCGTCCGCGCGATATTTCGAGGGCGAGGACGAGAATATCCATATCCGCACCGACTTCCTGCTGGACGAGGAAGAGGCCTTGTCGCGCAACGTGCGCGTGGCTTTCGTGCTGACGCGCGACGTGCTGTTCTCCATCCACGACGAAGACCTGCCGGTGTTCCGGCTGGTGCGGCTGCGCGCACGCATGCGCCCGGGCTCGGTGCGCAATGCCAAGGACGTGCTGATGGACCTGTACGCGACCGACGCCGAGTATTCCGCCGACTCGATCGAGGAAATCTACGAGCGGCTCGAAGAAGCGAGCCGCCGCGTGCTGGCCGAGAACGTGACCGATGCCGCCGCGGCCGACGTGCTGGAAACCATCGCCCGCGAGGAAGACTTGAACGGGCGCATCCGCCGCAACGTGATGGACACGCGCCGCGCGGTGTCCTTCCTGATGCGCAGCCAGCTGCTGTCGGCCGAGCAGCAGGACGAGGCCCGCCAGATCCTGCGCGACATCGACTCGATCGAGAACCACACCGCGTTCCTGTTCGACAAGATCAACTTCCTGATGGACGCGACCGTCGGTTTCATCAACATCAACCAGAACAAGATCATCAAACTGTTCTCGGTGGTGTCGGTGGCGCTGATGCCGCCCACGCTGATCGCCAGCATCTACGGCATGAACTTCAAGTTCATGCCGGAGCTGGACTGGGGCGCGGGCTATCCGTGGGCGATTGCGCTGATGGCCGTGTCGGCGGCGATTCCGCTGGTGTATTTCCGCAGGAAGGGGTGGCTGAGCTGAGGCGCTGAATCTGCCGCTGCCTTGCTCCCTCTCCCACAAGTGGGAGAGGGGAGCAAGCCCTCAGTCGGGCAGCGTGGCTGCCCCCATCCGCCGCGCGATGATCCCCGCCTTGGCGCGGAAATTCACGCGCACGTTGGCGCAGTATTCCTTCTTGTCGAAGCACTTGGGCGCCGGCAGCGCCGCGGCCAGGCGCGCGGACTGGCCCACGCTGAGCTTGTCGGCGCTGGTGCGGAAGTAGTGCTGCGCCGCGGCCTGCGCGCCGAACACGCCCTCGCCCCACTCCACCGAATTCAGGTAGATCTCGTAGATGCGCTGCTTGTCCAGCCAGAACTCGAGCATCCACGTGATGGCCAGCTCCTGGCCCTTGCGCAGGTAGTGCTGCTCGGACGACAGGAACAGGTTCTTGGCCAGCTGCTGCGTGATGGTGGAACCGCCGCGCACGATGCGCCCGCGCTTCTTGTTGCGCTCCCAGGCATCGAGCATGGCATCCAGCTCATAGCCCGGATGGTTGACGAAGTCGGCGTCCTCGCTGGCGATCACCGCGCGCTTGAGGTTGCGCGAGATGCGGTCGTACGGCACCCATTGCCGGTCGATGCCGCAGTTCCAGACGTTGATGCCGCACAGGCGCCAGCGCTCGGCGCGCATGAACGTGGTCGTCGTAGGATTGATGTATTGCCAGCTTGCGATCTGCATGAAGAAGTACAGCTGCATCGCCACCACGCCCGCCGCCACGCAGCCCAGCAGGTAGCCGAGCCAGCGGACCGGGTTGAACACCGTGCGTGCGGGGGCTGCGCCGCGGCTGGCGCTGGCTGCGCGGTTGCGGTTGGCCACGGCTGGCGGCGCCCCGGTCAGCCCTTGCGTTCGGCCTGCAGCGCGGCGCGCAGCTCGGCCAGCACAGGGGCGGTGCGGGGGCGCACGCCGCGCCAGATGTAGAACGCTTCAGCCGCCTGTTCGACCAGCATGCCCAGGCCGTCGCTGGTGCGCGCGCCACAGCGCGCGGCGAACTGCAGGAACACCGTGGGCTCGGCGCCGTACATCATGTCGTAGGCCAGCACGCCTTCGCCCAGCAGGAACTCGGGCACCGGCGGCACTTCGCCATGCAGGCTGCTGGACGACGCGTTGATCACCACGTCGACGGCTTCGTCCTCGGACAGCCCGTCGAGCGCATCGAGCCCGCCGCCCCACAGCTCCACGCCATACTGGTCGGCGGCTTCGACAAACTCTTCCAGCATGTCGCTCGCGCGCGACGCGGTGCGGTTGGCCACCACGATGCGCGACGGCCGGCATTCGATCAGCGGCAGCATCGCGCCCATGGCGGCGCCGCCGGCGCCCAGCAGCAGCACGCGCTTGCCTTCGATCAGCGTGTCGAGGTTGTCCTGGATATCGCGCACCAGGCCGATGCCGTCGGTGTTGTCGCCGTGGATCAGGCCCTCTTCGATCCACAGCGTGTTGACCGCGCCGGCAGCCTCGGCGCGCTCGGTCAGGCGGTCGGCCAGGTCATAGGCCTCCAGCTTGAACGGCACCGTCACGTTGCAGCCGTAGCCGCCCTCGGCAAAGAACTGGCGCACGGCATCGGCAAACCCGTCCAGCGGCGCCTCCAGGCGGTCGTACTGCACGGCTTCGCCGGTCTGGCGCGCAAAGGCGGCGTGGATCGCCGGCGAACGGCTGTGCGCAACCGGGTTGCCGATCACCACATAGCGGTCGGAAGTAGCTTGGGAAGAATCAGTGGATGTCATCAGCGTGCCTGCAAGCGGGTTTCCAGCCCGCTGCGCGAAAACTTGAAAGTGGAAATGACTTCGAGGATGTCCTGGCGCGACGCCATCTCGGCGGTAAAGGGGCCGAACGGCGCGGCCGCGCGCACGATCGCCACGGCCTGGCGGTCCAGCGCGGGATCGCCCGAGCTCTTGACCACGTCGATGGCGTCGACGTTGTAGCCGTCGCGGTTGTAGCCGAGCTTGCCGAGCCGGTTGACGTTGATCACCAGGATCAGCTGGCCGTACAGCGGCTTGCCGTTGCGTTGCGGGAAGTCAGTGGTGCCGCGCGCCTCGATCTTGTGGCGCAGGCGGTCGTAGTACTGCGCATAGTCGACCGCCTGGGCACTGGTGGCGGTCAGCTGGAAGCGCTTGGGTCGCTTGGCGTAGTGGTCCAGGTTGCGGCCGATCTCGGCCTCCAGCCTGGCCATCTCGTCGGTCGAGGTGCGCTCGTCCTGGCCGCGCTGCGGGGTGTCCTGGCGCTTCTCGCCGGGCTTGAGCGGCTGGTTGCGCACCGACGGCGCGGCCTCGCGCGACTGGGTCAGCAGGCGTTGCTGCTCCTGTTCCAGCTGCTCGACGCGGCGCTGCACCTGGCGCACCAGGTCGCCTTCCTGCGTCTGGGTCTGCGCGGGCAGCGGCGTGGTGGCGCGCTGCAGGTCATGGTCGCCGCCGCCGTCCAGGTTGGCTTGCGCCAGCGCGGTCGGGTTGCGCGGCTTCTGCGCCGACTTGGCATTGACCAGCACCACGTCCAGCGCGGCATCGCTGCGCTTGATCTCGAACACCTCGGGCGCGGCCACCCGCACCATCAGCAGCAGCACGTGCACGGCCACGGAAATGGCCAGCGCCTTGGCCAGCGTACTGCTGTTGTGCCACCTGGCATGCCACCAGTGGCGGGGAGCGGCGAGTGTGGCGTTCACGATGGATGGAGGGTGGCTGAAGGGTGGGCGGCGGCCCGAACCGGTCCGGGCCGGCGGCCTGGCAAGACCGGGGCCGCGGACCCCGGATCAGACAGGCATTGTAAGTGAGCGCCGCCGATTTCCGAAGGCTTCAGCCGACCGCCGGGGTGCCGGTGTCGCGCTCGCCCGACGCCGCGCCGGCATCGTCGTCGCCCGCTTCGGCCGGGGCTTCGTCCGAGACCCCGGCGGCCTGCTCGGCCGCTTCCTCGGCGGCCGCGTCGGCAGCGGCTTCGGCGGACAGCTCCGCGGCTTCCTCGTCGCTTTCCAGCTCTTCCTCGGGCACTTCGCCTTCACCGGCGAAGATCTCCAGCACCCGGCACGACACTTCCAGCGTGATCTCGTCGGTCTCGCCGATCTCCAGCAGCACCTGCGTGCCGCGCTGCGCCTGCACCAGTTCGGGCACGCGCGTGACCAGCGGGATCTCGGTAAAGCGCACCGCGCCTTCCTTGAGCACCGAGGCCACCATGCGCTCGCGCTTTTCCTGCTTGAGCCAGCGCAGGCACCAGTAGCGCTCCATGGTCGACTGGTGGTCGGCGTAGGCGGCGTAAGTGCCTTCGAAGTCCGCCACCGCGGCCAGCAGGTCGGCGTCCTTGGGCTTGAACGGCGCCACCAGCTTGGCGGTCACGCCGTGCTGGGCCACCGCCAGGATCTGCCACTGGTTGACCAGGTCGACATAGCGGCGCAGCGGCGAGGTGCTCCAAGCGTACTGCGCCACGCCCAGGCCCTCGTGGGGTGCCGGGTAGGTCTGCATGCGGGTGCGGTGCATGCCCCACGCCTTCTGCGTGCGGTAGATGCCCGGCACGCCGTTGTCGGCCAGCAGCTTGCCCCAGGTGCTGTTGGCCAGGATCATCAGCTCGGCAACGATCTTGTCCAGCGGCGAGCCGCGCTTGCGCTGTTCGATGCGCACGCGCTGGCTGCCGTCGGCCTGGTCGTCCAGGTAGAAATTGAAGTCGGCGCGGTTGTGGGTCTCAGGGCGCAGGCCGCTGGCCAGGCGCGCCTTCTGGCGCTCGTCGTACAGGTAGCCGGCAAAGTGCCACAGCTGCGTCAGCGCGTCGCGGAACGGGTAGTCGCCGGTGCCCGCGGCAAGCGCAGCCTCGGTGATGACATCGTCGAGCAGGTTGTGGCGCAGGTTGGCGGCGATCGGCACCATCTCGGCGCGGGTCTCGCTGCCGGTGATCAGCCACACGGTCGGGTCCACCGTCACATACAGCGACAGCGCCGGGCACGTGCGCCCTTCCTGCAGCGTGTAGCGCTCCACCACGGCGTCGGGCAGCATGGTGATCTTGTCGCCCGGGAAATAGACCGTGGACAGCCGCTGGCGCGCGACCGCATCGAGCGGTTCGCTGCGGCGAATGCCCAGCGCGGGCGCGGCGATATGGATGCCGATGCGCAGCTTGCCGTCGGGCAGCCTGGTCACGGACAGCGCATCGTCGATCTCGGTGGTGGTGACGTCGTCGATCGAGAATGCCTCCACGTCGGCCACCGGCAGGTCGGCGGGCGGCTCGGGCACGTCGGTTTCCGGAAAGCCCGTGCCCTTGGGGAAGCACTCGGCCAGGAACTTGGCCTCATGCAGCGCGCGCGCACTGGCGACGCCGCCGGCGGCCACCATCAGCCGCATCGGGGTCATGCCCAGCGCGGTGCAGGCGGCGTCCATGGCCTTGTATTCCAGGCTGTTCTTGTCCGGCTTGAACAGCAGCTGCAGCACCTTGTTGCGGAAGGTCTCAGGCAGCGTCAGCGCCTTGAGCTGCTCTTCGTACTCGGCCTGCACCAGCGCCTGCTGGCGCTTGCGCTCGAGCGCGGCCAGCGCCGCCTTGAGCTGGTCTTCGGGCGCGCGCTGGTAGCGGCCGCGCCCCTTGCGGCGGAAGTACACCGGGTTGCCGTGCAGCGCCATCGCCAGCGCCGCCTGCTGCACCGGGCCGGGCTCGGCGCCGTAGTACTCGGCGGCCAGCTCGGTGAAGCCGAATTCAGCCTCGGGCGCGCATTCCCACAGGAAGTCCAGGTCGATCTCGGCCATCATGTCGCCGGTCTGGCGCACCAGCTCGATTGCCGACGGCTGCGCGAACTGCAGCAGCACGTCGCGCGACTTGACCTTGGTACGCTTGCCGGCTGGCAGCTCCACCTGGTAAGCCTCGCCCTGCTGGTTCAGCACGGTGCCGGCGCGGATTTCGCCGCCTTCTTCGAACAGCAACTGCATCGATCGGTACTTTCAGAAATGCGCGGAACCGCGTCTGGCCGCCAAGAGGCAGCGCCGGGGCGGGTCCTGTGGGAGAAATGGTGCAACCGGGCGCAAATGCGTGCGAACGGAAGCGAGTGCGGCGCGCGGCGTGCAAATCGCTGGCCGCGGGCCACGCCGTATCGATACGGCCTGAGACGTGGAATGATACCGCACCCCGCTCCGGCGCCTGCGGGGGCCGGCGCCCCGGCGGGGTGCGTGCACCCACGCAGTTCAGAGCGACATGCCGCCGCTGGCCTCGATCGCCACGCCGTTGACGTAGCTGGCGTCGTCGCTGGCCAGGAAGGCGTAGATGCTGGCGATCTCGGCCGGCTCGGCCAGGCGGCGCAGCCAGCACGACGATTTCATGCCGTCCAGCACCTTTTCCGGCACGGTCTGCAGGATCTCGGTATTGACGAAGCCCGGGCACACCGCGTTCACGCGCACGCCCTTGGGGCCCAGCTCGCGCGCCCAGGTCTTGGTAAAGCCGATCACGCCGAACTTGCTGGCGGCGTAGTTGGTCTGGCCGAAGTTGCCGTACAGGCCGACCACGCTGGAAGCGTTCAGGATCACGCCCTTGCCCTGCTCGCTCATCAGGCCGGCCACGGCCTGCGCGCAGTTGAACACGCCCTTCAGGTTGACGTCGATGACGGCATCGAACTGGGCCTCGGTCATCTTGCCCAGGCGTGCATCCTTGGTGATGCCGGCGTTATTGACGAGGATGTCGACGCGTTCGTGCGCGGCCAGCACGGCGGCCACCATGGCATCGACTTCGTCGCGCCGGGTCACGTCGACGCGGTAGGCCGACACGGTGGCGCCGGTGGCGGCCAGCTTGTCGGCGGCCTCGCGCACGCGCGCTTCCTGCACGTCGCACAGGACGACAATGGCGCCGTCGGCGGCAAAGCGCTGCGCGGTGGCAAACCCGATGCCGGCGGCGGCACCGGTGATGATGGCAACCCGACCCTGCAGTTTCATCTCGTGGTCTCTTTCTTGGTTTCGGTAGTGTGTGTAGAGGGGCTTCGGTCTGTAGTCCGCAAATACCTGGGATACGGAATCGCCTCGGTCCCCGGGGATGGCCGCGACAGCAGGTCCGGCAGGAACACTTCTGTCACGAGCATGACGCCGTCGCCGCGCCGGAACACCGAGCGCCGCGCCGGCAGCATGGGCAGTGGCGCCATGGCCGGCAGCACACGCTGCAAGGCCTGGCGCAGCGGATGGTGCGGCAGCAGCCGCGCAAACTGGAACGGCTCGCGCGCCACCGCCGGGTCGACAAACAGCCGGCCGCCCAGCGGGCGCTCGCCCAGCCCGCGCAGGAACGGCCAGTCGCGGCGCGCATGGCGCTGGCGCACCACAGTATGGGCAAATATGGCGGGAATATCGTCGCAGATCAGCAGCACCTCGCGCGTCAGCGCGGGGGTGCGGTCGTGCTGGCCCAGCACCTGCCATTCATCGGCGAGCGGGCGCTGCGGGCGCTGCAGCAGGCGCGCCACGCGAAAGCGCTCCGATGCTGCCACCAGGCGCGCGGTCAGCGAGCCGTCGTCACCGGTCACCCAGCGCCGCAGGTTGGGCGTGATGGCTGCATCAAAGGCCAGGTGCGGGCTCCAGCTGCAGCGGCGCGCGGACTGCGCGCTCATGCCGGGCCTGTGCCCGCCGGCACCTTGCCGCCGGGGCCATAGCCGCAGAAGGCGAGCACATCGTCGACGTAGTCGGCAAATTCGCTGATGCCGTGGTCGCTGCCCTCGATCACGCGGATGTTTGCGCCCGGGCAGGCCGCGACCATCTCACGGTAGTCCAGCACTTCGTCCCCGGTGGCGGCGAGCAGGTAATAGCGTCCGGGATCGGTAATGGTGTCCACGCGCAGGTCCAGCAATTCCTGCAGATGGCGGCGCTCGACCGTGACCGAGCCGCCGCCGTGCCACAGCGGCTGCTCGCCCAGGTACGCTTCCAGGTCGGTCCAGGGATGGATGGCCGGATTGAGCAGCACGGTCCTGCAGCCATGGCGCTCGCCCAGCCAGCGGGCATAGAAGCCACCCAGCGACGAGCCGACGATGGCGATCTCCTGGTCGCCGCCGGCCTGCGCGGCGCGGATCGCGGCCTGCGCCTGGGCAATGGCCATTTCGGGCGAGACATTGAGCGTGGGGCAGGCGTAGTAGCGGCCCACGCCCCACTCGCGCATGCGCTCCTGCACCAGCCGGGCCTTGAACGACTGGGGCGAGGAGCGGAATCCGTGCAGGTACAGCAGCATGGTGGTCCTTCCCGCTGGTCAGCTTGCGGCGCCTTGGCCCAGGGCGTCCAGCAGCTTCTGGTGCACGCCGCCGAAGCCGCCGTTGCTCATCACCAGCACGTGGTCGCCCGGCTGCGCCGCGGCACGCACGGCCTGCACCAGCGTGCCCAGGTCCTGGAAGGCGGCGGCCTTGTCGCCCAGCGGCGCCAGCGATCCGGCCAGGTCCCAGCCCAGCGCGTCCTTGCCGGCCGGGGCGCCGTAGCCGAACACCAGGTCGGCCTGCTCCAGGCTGGCCGGCAGTTGCGCCTTCATCACGCCCAGCTTCATGGTGTTGGAGCGCGGCTCCAGCACCGCCAGGATGCGGGCATCGCCGACGCGGCGGCGCAGCCCGTCCAGCGTGGTCTGGATCGCGGTCGGATGGTGGGCGAAATCGTCATAGACGGTCACGCCGCCCGCCACGCCGCGCACTTCCATGCGGCGCTTGACGTTGGCAAAGCGGGACAGCGATTCGATCGCCTGCGCGGCCGGCACGCCCACATGGCGCGCGGCGGCGATCGCGGCCAGCGCATTCATGCGGTTGTGGGTGCCCTGCAGGTCCCACACCACGGTGCCCTGAACGGCGTCGCCAAACCAGACGTCGAAAGCATCCTTGCCGGGCGCCGCAGTGGCGGCGGCATCGCTCTCGCGCCAGTCGCCCACGCCAAACTGCTCGACTTCGCTCCAGCAGCCGCGCTCCAGCACGCGTGCCAGGCTTTCCTCCACGCCGTTGACGACGATCCGGCCCTGGCCGGGCACGGTGCGCACCAGGTGGTGGAACTGGGTCTCGATCGCCGCCAGATCCGGGAAGATGTCGGCGTGATCGTATTCCAGGTTGTTCAGGATCGCGGTGCGCGGGCGGTAGTGGACAAACTTGCTGCGCTTGTCGAAGAAGGCGGTGTCGTACTCGTCGGCCTCGATCACGAAAAAGTCCGATTCGGTCACGCGCGCCGAGATGCCGAAGTTCTGCGGCACCCCGCCCACCAGGAAGCCGGGGTTGTAGCCGGCATCCTCCAGGATCCAGGCCAGCATCGACGTGGTGGTGGTCTTGCCATGCGTGCCGGCCACCGCCAGCACCCACTTGCGCGCCAGCACGTGCTCGCCCAGCCATTGCGGACCCGACACATAGGGCAGGTTGCGGTCGAGGATGGCCTCCATCAGCGGATTGCCGCGCGAGACCACGTTGCCGATCACGAACAGGTCCGGCTCCAGCGACAGTTGCGCGGGGTCGAAGCCTTCGATCAGCTCGATCCCCTGGGCCTCGAGCTGGGTGCTCATCGGCGGGTAGACATTGGCATCGCAGCCGGTGACGCGGTGGCCGGCCTCTTTGGCCAGCACCGCCAGGCCGCCCATGAAAGTGCCGCAGATGCCAAGGATATGAATATGCATGGGTTCCCGGAAAGACTTGAAGCCCGCAGGCGTGGGGATTCGGCACCCGGCGTGGCGCGGCGGCACGGCGGCTGTTTCAGGCCGTGTCTTGCGGTGCGGTGGCCGGGCAGGAAGCCTCCGATTGTACCCGAGCGCCCGCGGCCTTCGCTGCACTGCGGCAGCGCGCGCACCGGTTGCGCGGGAGCGTCCGGTATCATGGGGCATGACCCGACGCACCACCCCCGACCCCACCCGCCTGCGCGAGGAAATCGCCCAGGCTGCCGCCCGGATGATCGCCGAGGACGGTGCCGACTACGCCACCGCCAAGCGCAAGGCCACCCGCCAGGTGCTGGGCGAGCAGCGCGTGCCCGGCGAATGGCTGCCCGACAACGAACAGGTCGAAGCCGAAGTGCGCGCCTACCAGGCGCTGTTCCACGCCGACAGCCAGCCCCGCGTGCTGGCACTGCTGCGCCGGCTGGCGGTGCTGGCCATGGAAGACCTGGCGCCGTTCCGGCCTTACCTGGTCGGCGCCGTGCTCAACGGCACCGCCACCGAGCACTCCGATATCTATCTGCAGTGCTTCTGCGACAGCGCCAAGGACGCGGCACTGTACCTGATCAACGCCGGCGTGGACTTCGAGACCAGCGAGAGCCGGCATTTCGGCGGCCGCGGCGAGGTCGAGACCCTCAGCTTCCTGTGGAAGGGCCAGTGGCCCGACCGCCGCGAGGCGCGGCTCCTCGCCGGCGAGGTGCGCGCGGAACTGGGTGCCCCAGTCGGCATTCATATTGCACTGTATGATGCCGTCGACGAACGCGGCGCCGTGCGTGCCGACGCCTCGGGGCGCCCGGCCCGCGCCGACCTGCAGGCGGTACGGGCGCTGGTGGACGCGCCCGGCGATGCCGACCCGGCCTGACGGCCCGCCCCACTTCACTGGTCCAAGCCATCCCATGACTGAAACCGTTTCCTCGCCCGCCCGCCGCTCCCGCCTCTGGCTGTGGATCGCCGTGGCCGTGGTTGCCTGCGCCGCTGGCGCACTGGCCGGCCATTTCGTGTTCTCGCCCAAGCCCGCCAGCGACCAGGCGGTGGAAACCTTCTTCCAGACACGCCTGCCCGACGCCGCCGGCGCCGACCTGGACCTGGGCAAGCTGCGCGGCAAGACCGTGGTGATCAACTTCTGGGCGCCCTGGTGCGGGCCGTGTGTCGAGGAAATGCCGGAGCTGACCGCGCTGCATGAGGAATACAAGGACCGCCAGGTGGAGTTTGTCGGCATCGGCATCGATTCAGCCGCCAATATCCAGCAGTTCACCACCAAGGTCCCGGTGGCCTACCCGCTCGCCGTGGCCGGTTTTGCCGGCACCGAGCTGTCGCGCAACTTCGGCAACAGCGCCGGCGGCCTGCCCTACACGGTGGTGATCAACCCGGACGGATCGGTCAAGTACCGCAAGATGGGACGGGTGACGGCCGAGGAACTGCGGGCAGTGCTGCCACGAGCCTGAGCTATTCTTCCGCCAAATTCGCTGAATTTCGTTTTTCTTCAGCGATTTGTTTCCCGGGGGCGCCAAAACTGCCGGAAAGTGCTTAAAGGGCCGCCAAAGCGCCGCGCAAGGTCGCCAAGCCTTGTATCGCGCGCTAGACAAATCCCTCTAAGCTACGGTAATCTCCGCGCAATTTCGTTGATCTGGTCGAGCCGCCGTGACTGCAACCCGCTCTATCCGTCGCTCAGCCCGCTACCGCAAGGTGCTGGTCCTGCATGGGCCGAACCTGAACCTGCTGGGCACGCGCGAGCCGGAAACCTACGGGCACACGACGCTTGCCGACATCGACGCGGCCCTGGCCGAACGCGCGGCAAAAGCCGGCGTTTCGCTGGATACGTTCCAGTCCAACCATGAGGGGGCACTGGTCGACCGCATCCACGCCGCACGCGCGGAAGGGGTCGAGTTCATCATCATCAACCCGGCTGCCTACACGCATACCAGCGTGGCACTGCGCGATGCCCTCGCCGGCGTGGCGATCCCGTTCGTCGAGGTGCACCTGTCCAACGTGCACCGGCGCGAAAGCTTTCGCCACCACTCCTATTTCTCCGACGTGGCGGTCGGAGTGATCTGCGGGCTTGGCTGGCAGGGTTACCTGCTGGCGCTGGACTATGTGCTGGGCCAGGAGCAGCCGCCACCCGAGAGTTCGGGGAGCTGAACTCCCAAGATTTTTTCAACAACCTGCGCGCGCCGCCCGGCGGCCTGCGCCCGTTGGCGTGCCTCGGCACGGCGGGCGCGGATTTCCGGTGGCCGGCAACACGATTCTTCCGCCGCGGCCCGTCCCGGGCAGCGCGGCCGGATAACCCGATTCAGGAGGATAAAAAGATGGACCTGCGCAAGCTGAAGACGCTTATCGACCTGGTGGCCGAATCCGGCATCTCCGAGCTGGAAGTCACCGAAGGCGACGGCAAGGTACGCATCGTCAAGCAACCGCCGCAAATCGTCGCCGCGCCGATGGCCATGCCGCAGATGCAGGCGCTGCCGCCCGCCGCGGCCGCCGCACCGGCCGCCGGTGCCGTGGCTCCGGCTGCAGAGCCCGCCGCCGCCCAGCTGCCCGCCGGCCACGTGGTGACCTCGCCGATGGTGGGCACGTTCTACCGCGCGCCGTCGCCGGGTGCCGCGCCGTTCGTCAACGTCGGCGACTCGGTCAAGGAAGGCCAGACCGTCTGCATCATCGAAGCCATGAAGCTGCTCAACGAAATCGAGTGCGACAAGGCCGGCGTCATCAAGGAAATCCTGGTCGAGAACGGCCAGGCCGTCGAATACGGCCAGCCGCTGTTCGTGATCGGCTGATCCTGACCGGCATGCCACGCCGCACGCTGCCACCGGCCACGCAAGTGGCCCCCGCAGCAGCGCCCGCGCGGCATGCAATGGCGTTGTTTGGCGCCAGGGACGTTGTGGGCTTCGCGGCCCGTTCCGTGCAGTTCCATGCAGTTCCGCGCAGTATGGCGGCCGCGGCGGCGACAGCCCCCGGGCCGCGCGCCCGGCGTGCCATTGCGGCGCGCAGCGGGACCGCTACTGTTCTCGCAGAGAGAGACCATGTTTGAAAAAATTCTGATCGCGAACCGCGGCGAAATCGCTCTTCGCATCCAGCGCGCCTGCCGCGAACTGGGCATCAAGACAGTCGTGGTGTACTCCGAGGCCGACAAAGAGGCCAAGTATGTACGCCTGGCAGACGAAGCCGTCTGCATCGGCCCGGCCCCGTCGCCGCTGTCGTACCTGAACATGCCGGCCATCATCTCGGCCGCCGAAGTGACCGACGCGCAGGCCATCCACCCCGGCTACGGCTTCCTGTCCGAGAACGCCGATTTTGCCGAGCGCGTGGAGAAATCCGGCTTTGTCTTTATCGGCCCGACCGCCGACAGCATCCGCCTGATGGGCGACAAGGTGTCGGCCAAGCAAGCCATGATCAAGGCCGGCGTGCCGTGCGTGCCCGGCTCGGACGGCGCCCTGCCCGACGACCCCAAGGAAATCCTGGCCACCGCGCGCCGCGTGGGCTACCCGGTGATCATCAAGGCCGCCGGCGGCGGCGGTGGCCGCGGCATGCGCGTGGTGCACACGGAAGCCGCGCTGATCAACGCCGTCAACATGACGCGTGAAGAAGCCGGCCGCGCCTTCGGCAATCCCGAGGTCTACATGGAGAAGTTCCTTGAGAACCCGCGCCATGTGGAAATCCAGATCCTCGCCGACCAGCACCGCCAGGCGATCTGGCTGGGCGAGCGCGACTGCTCGATGCAGCGCCGCCACCAGAAGGTGATCGAGGAAGCTCCCGCACCGCACATTCCGCGCCGCCTGATCGAGCGCATCGGCGACCGCTGCGCCGAGGCCTGCAAGAAGATGGGCTACCGCGGCGCCGGCACGTTCGAGTTCCTGTACGAGAACAACGAGTTCTACTTCATCGAGATGAACACGCGCGTGCAGGTCGAGCACCCGGTCACCGAGATGATCACCGGCATCGACATCGTCCAGGAGCAGATCCGCATCGCCTTCGGCGAGAAGCTGCGCTTGCGCCAGAAGGACGTGCAGTTCCGTGGCCACGCGATCGAATGCCGCGTGAACGCCGAGGATCCGTTCAAGTTCACGCCGTCGCCGGGCCGCATCACCGCCTGGCACATGCCCGGCGGCCCGGGTGTGCGGGTCGACTCGCACGCGTATGATGGTTACTTCGTCCCGCCCAACTACGATTCGATGATCGGCAAGATCATCACTTACGGCGCCACGCGCGAGCAGGCCATTGCCCGCATGCGCATCGCGCTGTCGGAAATGGTGGTGGACGGGATCCAGACCAACGTGCCGCTGCACCGCGAGCTGATGATGGACGCCAACTTCGTTGAAGGCGGCACCAGCATCCACTATCTCGAGCATCGCCTGGCGGAGCGCGCGAAGGCCTGACGCAACGCAACGTTATCCGCAATACACAAGCAGCAAGCAAGGAAGCCCGTGGCATTTCAGGAATGTGTGATCGAAGTGGCGCAGGACCAGGCCGAAGCCTGGTCTGATGCCCTGTTCGACCTCGGCGCGCTGTCGGTCTCGGTGGAAGACGCCGATGCCGACACGCCCGACGAGCAGCCGCTCTTTGGCGAGCCCGGGCTGGAACCGAAGCAACTCGCGTGGAACCGCTCGCGCGTGGTGGCGCTGTTCGGCGACGATGCCGATCCGGCCGTGGTGGTGGCGGCAGCCGCCAACCAGCTCGGCATCGACCCGGTGCCGGCCTACCAGCTGCGCGCGGTCGAGGACCAGGACTGGGTGCGGCTGACGCAATCCCAGTTCGAGCCGATCCGCATCGGCGAGCGCATCTGGGTGGTGCCGTCGTGGCACGATGCACCCGAGCCCGATGCCGTGGTGCTGGAACTGGACCCCGGCCTGGCCTTTGGCACCGGCAGCCATCCCACCACGCGGCTGTGCATGCAGTGGCTGGAGCAGAACCTGAAGCCGGGCGAAACCGTGCTCGACTACGGCTGCGGCTCCGGCATCCTGGCCATCGTGGCACGCAAGCTGGGCGCCGGCGATACCGTCGGCATCGACATCGATCCCAACGCGGTGGAAGCGTCGCGCTACAACGCCGAGCGCAACCGCGTGGAAGCCTCGTTCGCGCTGCCCGAATCGGTGTCCGAGGCCAGCTATGACCTGGTGGTCGCCAACATCCTGTCCAATCCGCTCAAGCTGATGGCCGCCATGCTGAGCGCGCGCGTGCGCGCCGGCGGACGGCTGGTGCTGTCCGGCGTGCTGGAACGCCAGGCGGATGAAGTCGCCGCGGCCTACGCGCCCTGGCTGCCGCTGACGGTGTGGCGCAGCGAGGAAGGCTGGGTGTGCCTGCATGGCACCCGCGGCGCCCAACCCTGATTCACACCGATGGCCGCCGTCAAGCTAGTCACGCGCTGCCCGGCCTGCCGTACCGCCTTCCGGCTGGTCGCCGACCAGTTGCGCCTGCGCCAGGGCCTGGTGCGCTGCGGCCAGTGCGAAACGGTGTTCGACGCGCGCGAGCACCTGATCGAGATTCCGCTGCCGGCCGGTGCTGCATCATCGGCGTCATCGGCGCCATCGGCGGCTGCTTCGCCGGCCACCCCTCCCGCCCCCTCGGCGGCGCCCGCATTGGCTAAAGCCGCGCCTGCGCCGCAGCCTGCCTTCACCCCGACCATCGACCCCGGCTATGACGTGCCGGCGCTGGATGCGCCGACGATGCTGATGTCGTCGCCGGAGGACATGGCCATGCCGGCACCCGCCGGCATGGAAGACGTAGAGATCGAGCAGGCGCTGCGCGAAGCCAACGAAGCCGTCGCCCATCGCGATGCGCGCGAGGCGGAACGCCAGGCTGCCGGCCCGGAGGCGGCCGGGCCCGCCCCCGTCACGGCACCGGAACCCGCCGAGGATGCGCCGGCACAGCCGGCACAAGCGGCGTCCGCGTCCGCCTGGCCGGCACTCGATCACGGCGCGCTCGATACCCCGGCCGCACCGCCCCCCTCCCCGGCCGCTGCGGCGGCACCGGCAGCACCGCAACCGGCTGATGCTGACGCCAAGCCCGTGCCAGTGGCACCCGCTGCCAACATCCCCAGCGCAAGCGAGTTCCTGCGCGCGGCGTCTGCCGATGCCGGGTCCGAGCCGACCGCATGGCCGGATGAGGCATCGGCCCGCCTTGCCACCTCGCCTGCCGCGCCCACCTCACCCACCGTTGGCGACGACGACAACGCCCCCGACACCGGACAGCCGTCCAGCGTCACCGGCGGCGCCGTCGCGCGCGAGCAGACCACGCGCCGCTGGGCACGCACCGAAGCACCGGCCGGCCCGGTCTTCGCCCCCGACTTCCTGCGCCACGCGCGTGAGCGCGAGCGCGAGCGCGAGCGCGAACGGCAGCCCCGCAAGCCCGTGACGGTGCCCCGCTCCGCCTGGCGCGTGGCCGCCGTGGTGCTTGCCATCGCCGCTGCCGTGCAAGTGGTCTACCTGGCACGCAGCCAGCTGGCCGGCCAGTTCCCGATGCTGCGCCCGGCACTCGAGGCCGCCTGCGCGCCGCTGGGCTGCGACGTGCCGCCATGGCGCGACATCGATGCGCTGCGCATCGAGACCTCGCAGCTGCAGCGCCAGGATGAAGACGGCGACACCTACCTGCTGTCGGTCACGCTGCGCAACCTGGGCCGCGCCAGCACCGCCCTGCCCGCGATCGAGCTGGTGATGACCGACCTGCAGGACCAGCTGCTGCTGCGCCGCGTGCTGCAACCCGCGGAGTACCTGGAGCCGTCGCAAAAGGCCTTTGCCGCGCAGGGTCTTCGCGCGGGCATGGAGCTGCCGGTTCGGGTACGATTCCGGACGCAGCAGGCGCCGGCCAACTATCGCGTGCTGATTTTTTACCCCTGAATCCCTGGCCCGCCGCCGGACCGGATCCGAGTCCGGCGGCAGGCCGCGCCCCCCGCTCCGGACACGAACCGGAAATCCATCAGACAACAAGGAGTAGACATGAGCAACGTCACCCTCGGCGGCAACGCCATCGAAGTCGCAGGCAAGTTCCCGCAAGCCGGCGACAAGGCCCCCGCCTTCTCGCTGGTCGGCAAGGACCTGAAGGACGTCACGCTGGCTGACTTCGCCGGCAAGCGCAAGGTGCTGAACATCGTCCCGAGCCTGGACACCCCGGTGTGCCAGGCCTCCGCGCGCAAGTTCAATGAAGCCGCCAGCGGCCTCGCCAACACCGTGGTGCTGACGATCTCGGCCGACCTGCCGTTCGCCATGGGCCGCTTCTGCACCGCTGAAGGCCTGGCCAACGTGGTGCCGCTGTCGACCATGCGCGGCGCCGAGTTCAAGGGCAACTACGGCGTGGACATCAAGTCCGGCCCGCTGGCCGGCGTGACCGCACGTGCCGTGGTGGTGCTCGACGAGAACGACACCGTCAAGTACAGCCAGCTGGTGCCGGAAATCAAGACCGAGCCGGACTACGACGCAGCCCTGGCCGCGCTGAAGTAAATCAGCGGCACGCCCGGGAACCCGCGGGTTCCCGGGCGGCAGCGGCCGCCCGCATCCCGGGGCGGCCGCTTTTTGTTTTCTGCCCGACCGATACTGCCCGCAAGGGCTCCATTCCACCAATCACCCCAACACCTGGAGAGAGCATGGCCAGCCTGATCTGCGGCTCCGTCGCCTACGACACCATCATGACGTTCGATGGACGCTTCCGTGAACACATCCTGCCGGACCAGATCCACATGCTGAACGTCTCGTTCCTGGTGCCCGGCATGCGCCGCGAGTTCGGCGGCTGCGCCGGCAACATCGCCTACACGCTGAAGATGCTGGGCGGCGATCCCGTGGTGATGGCCACCGTCGGCGCCGATGCCGAACCCTATCTGGACTACCTGCGCAAGCTGGAGATCCCCACCGGCCACATCCGCGTGCTGCCGGAGACCTTCACGGCGCAGGCCATGATCACCACTGACCTGGACAACAACCAGATCACCGCCTTCCACCCTGGCGCAATGAGCCAGTCGCAGCTGAACCACGTCAAGGATGCGCTGGGCGGCGCCAGCGCGCCGGGCCTGGGCATCGTCGCGCCCGACAGCCGCGAGGGCATGCTGCACCACGCGCGCCAGTTCGCCGAGGCCGGCGTGCCGTTCATCTTTGATCTGGGTCAGGCCATGCCCCTGTTCAACGGGGAAGACCTGCGCGAGTTCGTTGAACTCGCCAGTTACGTGACAGTCAATGACTACGAGGCGCAGGTCCTGCTGTCCCGCACCGCCTGGACCAGCGCCGAGGTTGCCGCCAAGGTTCGTGCCTTCATCGTCACGCACGGCGAGCGCGGCGCCAGCATCTTTGCCGATGGTCGCCAGTACGCGATTCCGGCGGTTGCGGCCGAGCGCATCGTGGACCCGACCGGGTGTGGCGATGCCTTCCGTGGCGGCCTGCTCTACGGCATTGAAAACGGATTAGACTGGGAAACGACTGGCCGCCTGGCATCGCTGATGGGTTCGGTCAAGATCGCGCAACAGGGTCCGCAGAATCACTGGTTGTCGCGCGAGGAAATCGGCAACCGGTTCCAGTCTGCATTCGGGTACCGCTACGCCTGACCTGCGGCCAGCGCGTGGCTTCTTCTCGGGAAACGACATGAACAACAAGCTACGTGGCGGTGCCGTTGCCGTCCTTGCCGTCACCGCCCTGGTTGCCGGCTGCGCTACCCAATCCAACTCCAACAGCGTCTATGGCACGGGCCAGGCGCAGCGTGAACAGACCGTGCGCTACGGCGTGGTCGAAGGCATCCGCGAGGTCACCATCCAGGGTGGCCAGAGCGGTGCCGGCACGCTCGCGGGCGGTGCCATCGGCGGCATTGCCGCAGGCAGCACCATCGGCGGCGGCAACGGCGCGGTGGCGGCCGGGATCCTTGGTGCGGTGCTCGGCGGCATTGCCGGCAGCGCGGCCGAGAACAAGATCAACCAGCGCCGCGGGCTGGAAATCACCGTGCGCCTGGACAACGGCGAGATGCGCGCGATCACGCAGGAGGCCGACGAAGCCTTCCGCCCTGGCGAACGCGTACGGCTGCTGTCCTCGGGCGGCGTGACCCGGGTCACGCACTGAGCCCTCGCGGCCCCGCAGGGCCGCGCCAGGGCGCAGCAGAACGCGCCGCACCTGCAAGGGTCGCGGCGCTTTTTTTCGGCTTTGCAATTCCGTAACATTGCGGCGGACCGCTCCGCGCGCGGGCGCGCGCCCATGAAAAAACCCGCCGGGCGGATGCCATCGGCGGGTCGGCAAGACCTGGTGTCTTGCGGACCGGATACGCAGTATCCGGTCATGCGGGCACGCGCTGCGTGCCGGTGCGGTTCCTTGCGGAACGTGTAAGGTCCACTCCGTGGCGAAGCAGCTTACGGACGGTTGCCCGTCGGGAACGGCCAGGCAGCAGCCGGGTTCAGCGCGGTCTTGGCAGCCGAAGCGGGAGCAACGGCAGGGGCCGCGGCAGGCTTGGCGGCAGCCTTCTTGGCAGCCGGCTTCTTGGCAGCAGCCTTCTTGGCAGCCGGCTTCTTGGCGGCAGCCTTCTTGGCCGGCGCAGCCTTCTTGGCAGCAACCTTCTTCACTGCAGCCTTCTTGGCCGGAGCCTTCTTGGCGACAGCCTTCTTGGCCACGACCTTCTTGGCGGCTACCTTCTTCACCGCGGCCTTCTTGGCCGGAGCCTTCTTGGCTGCAACCTTCTTGGTCGCGACCTTCTTGGCGGCTACCTTCTTCACCGCGGCCTTCTTGGCCGGGGCCTTCTTGGCGGCTGCCTTCTTGGCCGGTGCGGCCTTCTTGGCGGCGACCTTCTTCACAGCGGCCTTCTTGGCCGGTGCCTTCTTGGCGGCCGGTGCTGCCTTCTTGGCGGCTACCTTCTTCACAGCAGCCTTCTTGGCGGCCGGCTTGGCGGCCTTCTTAGCCGCCGGCTTTTTCTTTGCAGCAGTTGCCATGGATAACTCCTTCACTAGAGAGTGAATATCGAATGACCTAAGTTGGCGACCCGACCGACCCGAGGCGCACTACAGCAGCGCGGCCCCAGTCGAGCGAGCGATTCATCGGCGTGCGGCCCGACCACTGCTGCACGCTAATGAATTTGGTTGCAGGCGCACCGCCCCTGGCGGTGACTTGGCGGCCGGAGCGAGCCCGCAAGCGGGTCTCGGGCACGTGCCGCGCCCTGGAATATTCGATCAGCCCGCACCGCCCGTTGAGCCGGCGCACGGCCAGAAATGAGGAGATATCGGACAGCTGGCCCGCGGTGCGGGCTTGGCCTCGCGCACGGCAGACGGCATTCATTCGGTGGTAGCGGGTCCAACCCGTTAATGGACCAAGGGAGACTGCACGCGTTTTAAGAAGCCGGTCCGGCCTGGTCTGCGTCAAAGTTCTCGTGCTCCTCAGCTACTACCTTCGTCACTGCATCGAAGCGCGCATCGCGCTCGTCGTTCCATCTTGCTTCCTGCTTCTCTGCAATGAAGTGAGACTCTTGTCAAGGCGAATCATAATTCGTTTGCACGATGATGTTAAGAAAAAAGTGCAAAAAAACTTGCCTGCATGTATCGCTCGAACTAGTTCTCACGCGCAGGGTCACGAAGACGTTGCCGATAGCATCGCAACGCGTCGCTCGCACGCTGGTGCCGACGCTCGTTTCGCACGCTCGCACATGCAGCGCGACACCCCATCGCACGCACCGCGCATCGCAGCTTTTACACGCCGCGACAAACCCGGACGACCAGCATCGCAACGCGCGCCTGACGACTGCGCAATGCCGCTGCGCGCGTCATCGCGTTTTCCGAAAAGCCGCATGGACAAAGGCTTTGCGGGCGATGCACCGATACGCGTGCGGCAGCCTTCGACTGGCGCGGACACGTTCCTGATCGCGCGCGCGCCGCGCTGCGCGACACACGCCCTGCATGCTTTACACAGTCGTCAGCGCACGCACGCGCCGTTATGCGACCAGGCCTCGGCCATGCTCGCTTCGCGCTTCGCGCGACACCGTCGCACACACCATCCAAGAGTGATGCGTGCACGCAACGGTTTGCATCGACGCAACAGCGCGAAGGCATCGCGAGGTCATCAAAGCGTTGCGATCGAGCCAAGCCGCGACGCTGGCGAAGCATCGCGGCAACACTTCGGCAGACGCTTCGATCAAGCCATCGGCATGCGTGTTCGATCCGCGCGCTTGCCGAGCGATCCGGATCGCGCGCGCCGTGCCTCGCGTGTTCGCGCTCTCCCCCTCGCGACTCTGCGCGCCACTCGCCTCGCCCTGCCGGCAGCGCGTCGTACGTCCGCTTAGAGGATTGCTTCAGCGCCCGCCCGCCGGCGCCTTTTGCTGCATCACAATAACCCGCAAACGGCGGCTGCATGCGGCTTTCCGGGTAGCAGGCAATGGCCGCGGAAAGGCGCGCGCCGCGCCGCGCCGGATTGCGGCGCGCCCCCGGCGCCAGTAGATTGGCGTGGCTACGAACCTCAAAGGAGACATCATGCGCATCCATTCCCCCCTTGCTTCGACCCTGCGCGCCGCCGTGATCGCCGCAACCCTGCTCGGCAGCGCCGCGGCGATGGCGCAGGCCACGCCCAGCGGCATGTGGAAGACCATCGACGACAACACCGGCAAGCCGCGCGGGCTGGTGGAGATCACCGAGAAGAACGGCGTCTTCAGCGGACGCCTGGTCAAGACCTTCGTCGAGAGCGACGGCAAGCCGCGCGTGTGCGACAAGTGCACCGACGCACGCAAGGACCAGCCCGTCATCGGCATGACCATCCTCTCCGGCCTGCGCAAGACCGGCGACAACGAGTGGAGCGGCGGCGAGATCCTCGATCCGGAGAACGGCAAGGTCTACAAGAGCAAGATGTCGCTGGCCGAGGACGGCAACAAGCTCAACGTGCGCGGCTTCATCGGCATCAGCCTGATCGGCCGCACCCAGACCTGGGAACGCGACCACTGACCCTGCCGGCACGGCGCGGGACTCAGGGTTTCTCCGGGGCATGCCGTTGCGTGTCCCCGCCGAACGAGAAACGGCAGTCGAAAAAAAACCGGGCGGTTCATCACCGCCCGGTTTTTTTGTCCACGATGCTGCGCTTTACATCCGGTAGCGCAGGGTGGCCATCACGCTGCGCGGGGCACCCGGCATGTTCAGGTTGGGGCTGGTGCCATGCGCGGACACGATGTAGCCCTTGTCGAACAGGTTGTACAGGTTCAGCTGTGCCTCGAAGGCGCCGCGGCGGTACCAGGCCATCGCATCGGCGGTGACATAGCCAGGCAGCGTCACGGTGTTCAGCGGGTCGGCATAGCGCGCGCCCACCAGGTTCAGGCCGGCGCCAACGCCGAAGCCGTGGCCCAGGTCCTTGGTCAGCCACGCGTTGCCGGAGTGGCGCGGCGTGATGGTGGCGCGCTTGCCCTGCAGCGCGGCGGTGGACTTGGTGACGGTGGCATCCAGGTAGGCGTAGCCGGCCAGCATGCGCCAGCCGCCGCCGAGTTCAGCCGCGCCGGAGATCTCGATGCCGTCGGTGCGCTGTTCGCCGATCGGCAGCAGCGCCGTGTTGGTGGCGTTGGCGATCTTGATATTGCTGCGCTCCAGCCTGAACACCGAGATCGTCGTGCTCGCCTTGCCGTTCAGCCAGTCGTACTTTGCGCCCACCTCGGTGTTGTTGGTGGTCTCCGGTGCCAGGTCGGCATTGTTGGCCGCCAGCGCGAAAGCCTCGCCGGAGGGCTGGAACGACTTGCTCCAGGACACGTAGTACGACTGCGACTTCGACGGCTGCCACACCAGACCGGCGCGCGGGCTCCAGGCGGTGTCGGTGCGCGACAGGTTGCGCTGGCCGGCGATGCGGGTCTGCGTCTCCTGCTGGAAGTTGTCGTAGCGCACGCCCAGCAGCGCCTTCCACTGCTCGCTGAAGGTGATCATGTCCTGGGTGTAGAACGCCAGGGTATTGAACACGCCAAGGTTCGACGTGCCCGGCGTGCCGGGTGCCTGGCGCGGCAGCGCCACCAACACCGGGTTGAACAGGTCGAAAGCGATCGGCAGGCCGTTGGCGCCGACCACCGGCTTGGTGTTGTTGACCTGGTCCTTGTTCTGCTGGCCGATCTCCATGCCGTACAGGATCTCGTGCTTCATGCCCAGGAAGGTGGCCTTCTGGGTCAGGTCGGTCTGGTTGAACCAGCCATGTTCCTCGCGGCGGACATTGCCGTGGTTCATGGTGAGGGTGCGCGCCGCCTCGTTCACCGTGTTGGTCAGCGTGTTGTTGCGGTCCAGCGAGTAGTGGTAGTAGCGCGTAGCGTTGCGGATCGACCAGTTCTCATTGAAGCGATGGTTGACCGTGGCGGTGCCGGAGAACACGCGCGACTGCGAGTAGTCGGCATCGCGCGCGTTGGCCGCGCCGTAGTAGCGCGAGGCCGGCACGTCCACCGGGCGTCCCTTGTAGGCCGGGATGCCGAAGTCGGTCACGCGGCGGTCTTCCAGGTAGTCTGCCTGGAACAGCACGGTGGTTTCGGGAGCGATGCGCAGCTCCAGCGACGGCGCGATCGCCGAGCGGTCCAGGAACTGCTGCGAGCGGTAGCTGTTGGCCTTCTCCACCGCGCCGGTCACGCGGAAGGCGGCGGCGCCGTCGCCAAACACGCGGCCCACGTCGGCTTCGGCGCGGCGGTCGGCCCACATGCCGTAGCTGAGTGCGAAGTCGGTGACGTCGATGCCCGGCTTCTTGGTCACGCGGTTGATCAGGCCGCCCGACGAGCCGCGCCCGTACAGCACCGCCGCGGGACCCTTGATGACTTCGACGCGGTCGACATTGGACATGTCGCGGAAGTACAGCGCATCGTCGCGGATGCCGTCGACGAACTGGTCGGCGATGGCGGAAAAGCCGCGGATCGACACCTGGTCGCGCTGGCCGTCGCCGTGCGAGAACGACACGCCCGGCACGTTCTTCAGCGCATCCTGCATCGAAGTGGCGTGCTGGTCGCGCATGACATCGGCGGTGACCACGTTGACGGTCTGCGGGATGTCGCGCAGCGGCGCCTCGGTCTTGGTCGCGCTGACCGCATTGGGCGGGTTATAGCCGGTGCCAAGCTCGCGGCTGACATCGGCCCTGACCGTGACCTCAGGCAACTGCGCCGAAGCGCCTGGCGCGGCCTGGGCCCACGTCAGCACCGGTTGAAATACGAAGCTCCCCGCCACCGCGGCACAGATCGGGTGAAGTTTTATTCTCATTTCCCTGTAATCGGCTGTAATAGTTTTGAAAACGCGGGCGCATTATCGATTACAGGATTGCCAGGGTCAACGAGATTGCGAATTATTCCTATTCGCGATCAATATATGTTGCTTTCGACACAAGTGGCGGTTGCCACAGTCCGTCTTGTGATCCATTCCCCGACTTGAGGTGTCGTACTGAATGCCCGTCTCTTAGCCCAGCTGCCCGGCAAGCGCATCGCGCGCCTCGGCTACAAACGCTGACTCCCCGCGCCGCGCGGGCAGCAGGAAGAACTCCGCCTCAGGCAGCCGCGGCAGCCCCAGCCGTGCAATGGTGGCGGCGTCCAGCGGCGCCACGCCGGGGCCGATCGCCGAGGCGTTCAGGCACGACATCCCAAGCCCCGCCGCCAGTGCCAGATGCAGCCCCGCCACGCCTGACGCGGAGTGCGCAATCTCGAACGGAAGCCGCTTGCGCAGCAGCAGCTGCACCACGTACTGATGCAGCGAGCAGGTATCGGGCAGCAGCACCAGCGGCAGCGTCGCGGACAGGCTGTCGGCCTCGGCCGGCGCGGCTACCCAGGCCAGCGGCTCACGCCGCAGCACAGTGCCGCGCGTGCCCTGCCCGCGCGTGCCCGGCAGGCGCATGCTGAGGCCGATATCGAAGGTGTCCATCTCCGCGGCGGCGTCGATCGCCGCGCTCTTCATCACCGTCACGTGCAGGCGCAGGTAGGGGTAGCGCTCGCGCAGGCGCCGCAACATGCCGGCGATCTCGCCCGGGCGGAAGTAGTCGGTCACGGCCAGCCGCAGTTCGCCCGCCAGCGCGTGGCCGCGCAGGTCCTGCAGGGCCAGCTCGTTGAGCGCCAGGATGCGCCGCGCGTGTTCCAGCAGCCGCTCGCCCGCCGGCGTCGGCACCGCGCCATGCCGGCCGCGCGACAGCAGCGGCACGCCGGCGCGCTCCTCCAGCTTGCGCAGCTGCTCGCTGACCGACGACTGCGACAGGAACAGCCTGGGCGCCGCCGCCGACAGGCTGCCGCTGTCCGCGACCGTGACAAAGGTGCGTAACTGGTCGGTTTCGAATCCACGCATGGCAAGGCTCCGGCAAGGGTGGCATTACTTCGGATAATCCGATGGCACACATCGAATATTCCCACTTTTCCGATACTACACCACCCCCTACCATGACATCACCAACCCACGAAAAACCAAGGAGCCAGCCATGCCCCACATCGTCCTGCACCTGTCCGGTCAACCCGATGCCGACCTCACCCGCCGCAGCGCCAGGGCGATCGCCGACCTGACCGAGCGCGTGCTCGGCAAGAAGCGCGAGGTGATTGCCGTCACGGTCCAGTACATCCCGCACGACAGCTGGATCATCGCCGACGTGCCGCTGTCGGAGCAGGGCCGCAACGCCTTCCACCTGGACATCAGCGTGACCGATGAAACCAACACCAAGGCGGAGAAAGCGCAGTTCATCGAGGCCGTGTTCGAGACCATGTCGGGGCTGCTGGGCAAGCTGCATCCGGTGTCGTACGTGCACGTGATCGACGCCCGCGCCGCGGCCTATGGCTACGGCGGGCGCACGCAGGAGTACCGCCACCAGCACGGCTGAAACGGCGCATCTCCTTCATGCCGGCAACTGTCATCCCAGTGCCCCCGCGGCGAGACCGGAGGTTACGCCGCGGGCCAAGCTGTGGCAAAGTCGCCGGCTGATCCCTTTTCCTGACGGACTGACAGAGACAAGGCGCCACAAGCGCCAGGCCCCGCGCGGCAACGGACCGCACCTCAGGACAAGGCAACCCTGAAGGAGATCCGATGTCGTTTCTGATCGTGCTGGCAGCCCTTGCCTTTCTGATGTTCGCCGCGTACCGCGGCTACAGCGTGATCCTGTTCGCGCCCATCGCCGCGCTGGGCGCGGTGCTGCTGACCGACCCGTCCGCGGTCGCGCCGGTGTTCACCGGTATCTTCATGGAGAAGATGGTCGGCTTCGTGAAACTGTATTTCCCCGTGTTCCTATTAGGCGCGGTATTCGGCAAGGTGGTCGAGCTGTCCGGATTTTCCGAGTCCATCGTCGCCGCGGCGATCCGCTATATCGGGCGCTCGCGCGCCAATGCGGTGATCGTCACGGTATGCGCGCTGCTGACCTATGGCGGCGTGTCGCTGTTCGTGGTGGTGTTCGCGGTCTATCCGTTCGCGGCCGAGCTGTACCGCCAGAGCAACATCCCCAAGCGGCTGATGCCGGGCGCGATCGCACTGGGCGCGTTCTCGTTCACCATGGATTCGCTGCCGGGCACGCCGCAGATCCAGAACATCATCCCCACCAACTTCTTCAACACCACCTCCTGGGCCGCACCGGTGCTGGGCGTGGCCGGCTCGCTGTTTATCCTGGTGGTGGGCCTGAGCTACCTGGAATGGCGCCGCCGCGCCGCCGCCGCGCGTGGCGAAGGCTACGGCACCAACCTGCGCAACGAGCCCGAGCGCAGCCAGTCCGGCAAGCTGCCGCACCCGCTGCTGGCGCTGCTGCCGCTGGTGGTGGTGGGCGTGGCCAACTTCTGGCTGACGCGGATGATCCCGCTCTGGTATGGCCCTTCCAACAGCGTGGCGCTGCCGGGCCTGCCCAAGCCGGTGGAAACCAAGATCGCCAGCGTGACCGCGATCTGGGCAGTGGAAGGCGCGCTGCTGCTGGGCATCGCGGTGGTGCTGGTGACCGCCTTCGGCGCCCTGCGCGAGCGCTTTGCCGAGGGCACCAAGGGCGCCGTCGGCGGCGCGCTGCTGGCATCGATGAACACGGCATCGGAATACGGCTTCGGCGGGGTCATCGCCGCCCTGCCCGGCTTCCTGGTGGTCAGCGACGCACTGCGCGCGATTCCCAACCCGCTGGTCAATGCCGCGGTCTCGGTCAGCACGCTGGCCGGCATCACCGGCTCGGCCTCGGGCGGCATGAGCATCGCGCTGGCGGCGATGTCGCAGACCTTTATCGCGGGCGCGCAGGCCATGCAGATCCCGCTGGAAGTACTGCACCGCGTGGTGTCGATGGCCAGCGGCGGCATGGACACGCTGCCGCACAACGGCGCAGTGATCACGCTGCTGGCGGTGACCGGCCTGACCCACCGCGAGTCCTACCGCGATATCTTCGCCGTCACAATGATCAAGACCGCCGCGGTGTTCTTCGTCATCTCGGTGTATTTTCTGACCGGACTGGTCTGAAGCAATCCCGGCCCGCGCGGCTTGTACATTCCAGGTGTTGTTAACTAGTGTGGTTGGGTGCCGCCCGGCACCTGACCCGGCAAACCAGGAAGCCGACACATGAAGCAAGTCACCCTGCCCGACGGCGAGCGCATCCCGGCGCTCGGCATGGGAACGTGGAATATGGGCGAGTCGCGCGCCGCGCGCGCCGAAGAAATCGCCACGCTGCGCCTGGGCCTGGACCTTGGCCTGCGGCTGATCGATACCGCCGAGATGTATGGCGAGGGCCAGTCCGAGGAGATGATCGGCGAGGCCATCGCCGGGCGCCGCGACGAGGCCTTCCTCGTCAGCAAGGTCTATCCCTTCAACGCCAGCCGGCGCGGCACCGTGCAAGCCTGCGAGCGCAGCCTGAAGCGGCTGCGCACCGACCGCATCGACCTCTATTTATTGCACTGGCGCGGCGGCGTGCCGCTGGAAGAGACCGTGCAGGCCATGGAGGCGCTGCAGCGCGACGGCAAGATCCGCCGCTGGGGCGTGAGCAACCTGGACCTGTCCGATATGCAGGAGTTGTGGGACGCACCGGGCGGCGACCGGCTGGCCATCAACCAGTTGCTGTACAACCTGGGCCGGCGCGGCATCGAATGGGACCTGCTGCCGTGGCTGCGCCAGCGCGGCGTGCCGGTGATGGCCTATTCGCCGATCGAGCAGTCACGCCTGCTGGGCAACCCCGGTCTGAAGCGCTTTGCGCGCGACCACGGCATGACGGCGGCACAGGCGGCGCTGGCCTGGCTGCTGGCGCAGGACGGCGTCATCGCCATCCCCAAGACCAGCCGGCGCGAGCGCCTGCTGGAGAACCTGGGCGCGCTGTCGCATACGCTGTCGGCCGCCCAGCTGGCCGAGCTCGACCGCATCTTCCCGCCGCCCGACGGCCCGGGCCCGCTGGAAATGCTTTGACCAGGCTGCCGCGCGCGTGCCCTCAGGGCACGCGGGCCACGTAGCGCTCGCGCTCGACGTAGCGCACCAGGTAGCTGCGCGCCTTCTCGCGGGTGTCGGTGGTCACGCGCGCCGCAGCCTGGCGCGCGCTGCTCTTGCCGTGCGACGACGACATCTGCCCATCCAGGTAGGTGCGGAAGGAATCATGCATGGCGCCCAGCTCAGGCTCGCACGCGGCCAGCGCCAGGTTGGCCACGTCCTTGGGCTGGCCCTTGGCCGACAGGTTATCGTTGGCCTTCTTCTGGGCGCAGTCCATGTATTTGGCGCGCAGCGCCTGCCAGCCGCTGCTGTCGACGGCCGACTGCGATCCGGCAGCCGCGGCGCCGGCATCATTGGAAGAACCCGAAGGATGTGAAGCGCACGCGGCCAGGAAGGCCAGCGGCAGGGCTGTCAGGAGTTTTTTCATGGCTGGATGATGTGGTCACGGCGCATTGGGCCGTCCCATGTTCAGCCATGGGACGTTCCGGGCGCAAGACTGGCTATTCTTGCCGCGAATGGCCTCCCGGCACCACCTTCGTCACAAATGGAAACGTCTCTGCGCGGTCCGGCATTTGCCCGGGTGCTTCCGGCGCCTATGCTTCAAAGACGACAACAACACCAAGGAGACGAGATGAAACGTCGAACCTTCCTTTCGGCCAGCGCGGGTCTGGCCCTCGGCAGCCTGGCCCTGGGTGCCTGCACCACCACAAAGCCCGATGCCCCCACCGACAAGGCCGCGCGCCGGCGTGAGCTGGACTCCGGCGTGGACGGCACGCTGTCGCGCCTGTACAGCTCGGTCCAGGGCTCGCGCGAGCTGGGCAACCGCGCGCGCGGCATCCTGGTGTTCCCGAAGACGCTGTCGGCCGGCTTTATCGTCGGCGGCGAGTATGGCGACGGTTCCCTGCGCTCAGGCGGCGCCACGCGCGGTTATTACCGCCTGGTCTCCGGCTCGGTCGGCTGGCAGATCGGTGCGCAGTCCAAGTCCGTGATCCTGATGTTCCTGACGCAGGACGCGTATGACAAGTTCGTGCGCAGCGAAGGCTGGGTCGCGGGCGTCGATGCCACCGTGGCCGTGGCAACGGTTGGCGCCAGCGGCGTGCTGGACACCAAGACCGCCCAGCAACCCATCGTCGGCTTCGTCATGACCAATGCGGGCCTGATGGCGGGCCTGAGCCTCGAGGGCAGCAAGATCACCAAACTCGACCTGTAAGGGCGGGCCTCTCGGTGACCGTCGCGCGGTCGGCGTGCCGCGCGGCGCCCTCCTTTTTCGCGGCCGTGCGCCGCGAGAGGATAGAATTCGTCCCTTTGGCCGAATTCCCATGTGGTTCAAGAATCTGCAGGTCCATCGTTTCTCCGCCCCGTGGTCGCTGAGCGCCGACGAGGTCGAAGCCAGCCTGGCGAAGCACGCCTTCTTCCCCGGTACCAGCCTCGAAATGCAAACCCAGGGCTGGGCCTCGCCGCGTGACAACGGCCAGCTGGTCCATACCGTCGGCGGCCAGATGCTGCTGACGCTGCGCACTGAAAAGAAGCTGCTGCCCACCACCGTGGTCAACCAGGTCACGCGCGCCCGCGCCGCGGAAATCGAAGAGCAGCAAGGCTACAAGCCGGGCCGCAAGCAAATGAAGGAACTGAAGGAGCAGGTCACCGAAGAACTGCTGCCGCGCGCCTTCAGCATCCGCCGCGACACGCGTGTGTGGATCGACCCGGACAACGGCTGGCTTGCCATCGACGCCGCCGCCACGGCCAAGGCCGATGAAGTGCGCGGCATGCTGTTCAAGGCACTGGATCCGCTGCCGCTGATCAACCTGCACGTCAACCAGTCGCCGGTGGCAGCCATGACCGAATGGCTGGCCGGCGATGCGGCACCGGGCGGCTTCACCGTCGACCAGGAAATCGAGCTGCAGTCCGGCGCGGAAAGCAAGGCCACCGTCCGTTACGTGCGCCATCCGCTGGACCCGGAAGACCTGCGCCGCCATATCGCCGCCGGCAAGCGCTGCACGCGCCTGGCGATGACGTGGAACGACCGGGTCTCGTTCGTGCTGACCGACGGGCTGGTGGTGAAGAAGGTGGCGCCGCTGGACGTGATCAAGGAACAGGCCGATGGCACGGCGCATGATGAAGACGAGCGCTTCGACGCCGATTTCACCATGATGGCCGGCGAACTCTCCGGCATGCTCGGCGACCTCACCGAGGCGCTGGGCGGCGAGCGCAAGGCGTAAGCCGAATCTCTTGCAGGAACCGTGGCGCCGTTGAAGGACAGCGCCACGCAGGCGATTACTCCATCCAGTTCACCTTCGGGAACCGCTTGGCGAATCCCTCCGGCATCGCCACCACTTTCTTCCCCACGTAGTCGAAGAAGACAAAGCCCGACTTGGCCATCGCGATCAGCGTGCCGTCGGCCGGCCGCGTGATGCGGAAGATGATGTCGCCGCCGTACTTGTTGAAGTCCATCACCCCCACCTCGAACTGCAGCTGGTCGCGCGCATGCGCCTCGTTGCGGTACATCGTGGCCAGGTCGGTCACGATGATGCCGACGCCTTCCTGCCGCACATCCTCGCTGCCGAATTCATACAGGAAGCGCGCCCGCGCCTCGGAGATCATCGAGATCATCGAATCGTTGGCAAGGTGGTTGGCCGAGTTGATGTCGGTCACGCGCACGGTCAGGTGCGTGGCGTAGCAGAACTGGTCGGCAGGCAGGTCGAGTTTGAGGCGGGCCATGATGGAAAAGCAAAAAATGGATCGGACGCCGCACGGGATCAGGCAGGCAAGCAGCAGAGACAGCGGCGGCGCCCATCATAAGGGAAACGTCGGCTCGGATTGCGGCACTGCCGCAATAACCCTCCCGCACAGGCCCCCGGGTAAGTACTCCCCACTCTTTTCGTCCATCCCGCCGATGCCCCGCCATGGCGCTGCCTCGTAGGCTGCGGGTTGCCGTGGTCACTGGCGCCCTGGCGCACCCGTACCGCGCACCGACACGATGTCAACGACTGGAGGAAACACCATGCAAGCCGACCGCCGCAAAGCCCTGCACTGGCTGGGAGCAGGTTCCCTGGCAGCCACCGCCTCGACTCTTGGAATCAGCCGGGCGTGGGCCCAGCAGGCTTACCCGTCGCGCCCGGTGCGGGTGGTGGTGCCCTACCCGCCCGGCGGTGCCACCGACGTGCTGGCGCGCGCGCTGGGCGATCCGCTCAGCAAGCTGTGGCAGCGCCCTGTGATCGTCGAGAACCGCCCCGGCGTGGGTGGCATGATCGGCGCCGACGTGGTCGCCAAGGCGCCGGCGGACGGCTACACGCTGCTGCTGGGCTTGCCCAGCCTGGTGCAGACGCCCTATATGGTGGCCAAGCCGCCGTTCGATCCGCTGCGCGACCTGACCGCCATCTGCCAGCTGTGCACCTCGAGCCTGGTGCTGACCGCCAGCAGCGCCATGCCGCGCACGCTGCCGCAGATGGTCAGCCTGGCCAAGTCCCAGCCCGACAAGTATTCCTATGGCACCTATGGCATTGGCACCGGCGCCCATCTCTATATGCAGGTCTTTCTCAAGGGAGCTGGCGCCGAACTGGTCCATGTCCCGTACAAGGGCGAAGCCCCCATCGCCACCGACCTGATCGGCGGCCAGATCTCGCTGGGAACGCTGTCGCCGATGACGGTGCGCCAGCATGCGCGCACCGGCAAGCTCCAGCCGCTGGCGGTCACCGGCAATACCCGCGCGCCGATGCTGCCGGATGTGCCGACCTTCCAGGAACTCGGCTACAAGGGCCTGGACGGCCCGGCCTGGCTGGGCCTGTTCACCACCGCCGGCACGCCGCAGGCCATCGTCGACAAGGTCTCGGCCGATGTGGAAACGGTGATGGCCGCGCCGGACATCCGCCAGCGCCTCGCCGAGCTGGGGCTGATCGTCAAGACGACGCAGCCGGCGGCGTTCGCGGCGACGGCCAGAGCGGACCAGGCGTACTGGGGCAACGTGATCAAGGAAAACAATATCCGGCTGGATTGAGGCATGGTGTTGCCGGCATCGGCTCAGATGCCGGCTTCCCCGCACCAGCGCACCAGCGCGTCGCGGAAGTCGCGGCACAGCGGCGACAGGTAGGCGCTGGATCGCCAGAACACGGCCAGCTCATACTGCCAGCACATGCCGTCGCCCTCCACGGCTTCCAGGCCCTGCGCCACCGCCTGGCCCAGCAGCCGCTGCGGCATGATGCCGAGCAGGTCGGTGTTGCGCAGCAGGTCCGCGAATGACACTGACGAACTGGTGCTTTCCACGGTCACGCGCGGCGGCGGCAGGCCCCGGCTGGTGAAGCGCCCCTCGAAGCCGCTGCGCACATAGAGCGAGGTGGCGGGCGCCACCCAGTGCTCGTCCACCAGATCGGCCAGCGAGCGGAAGCGCGCGCGCCGCGGATGCCCCGCGCGCGCCACCACCTGCAGCGTCAGCGCGCCCAGCGGCAGGTACTCGACGCCATCGGTTTCGCCGTCCGGCATGGCGGCGCAGACCAGGTCCACCTCGCCGCCCTGCAGCGCGGCCATCAGCTGCGGGCTCAGGTGCGTGGTGATCGAGAACCTGGCCAGCGGCCGGCTGGCCAGGAACTGCTCAAGCAGCGGCGAGAACAGCGACGGCACCACGTGCGGCAGCGTCGCCACGCGCACCTGGCCGACGCGCGCCTGGCGCTCGTCGTTGATCTCGTTCTCCATATCGTCATTGGCCAGCACGATGCGCCGCGCGTGCGCCAGCAGCTTGTGGCCCACCGGCGTCAGCATGACGCCGCGCGGCATGCGCTCGAACAGCTGCAGTCCGGCCTCGCCCTCCAGCCGCGCCAATACCTTGGACAGCGACGACTGGGTCAGCCCCAGCGTGCCGGCAGCCTTGTGCAGGTTGCCGTGCTCGGCCACCACCAGGAACAGTCTGAGGTCTTCGGTCTTCATGCAGCGATTCCTGTGGTTGGCCGATATAGCGCGATGTTGCGACGGTGGCCGGGGCATTTTAGTCCGCGATTCCGGTTCGGAATCGGTTTGCCGGGCGCCGGCATCAATGCGCGCCGACATGCGCCATAGACTTTTCCGCATGCAGCACAGGACGGCGATCGCGCAGAGCCCGGACCACACGGGACGCTTCGAACGCATCCGGCAACCAGCCCGCCCGCGCTGCCGCAGACCAGACAAGGAGACCACATGCCCCGCCCACCCGACGCCCGCCGGCGCACACTGCTCAAGGCCATGCCGGCCGCCGCGCTCTTCCCTGCCATGCTCAGCCTGCCCGCCACCGTGCGCGCCCAGGCCTGGCCCGCGCGCCCCATCACCCTGATCGTGCCCTTCACCGCCGGCGGCGCCACCGACGTGCAGATGCGCGCGCTGTGCCTGGCGGCATCGAAGACCCTGGGCCAGCCCATCGTGATCCAGAACCAGCCCGGCGTCAGCGGCACGCTCGGGCCCGCCGCGATGGCGCGCAGCGCGGCGCGCGACGGCTACACGCTGGCGCTGATCACACCGGCGTTGTTCCGCCTGCCGCACCTGCAGCCGGTGAACTACGACGCGATCAAGGACTTCACCTACATCATCGGCCTGACCAGCTATGTGTACGGGATCTCGGTGCCAGCGGGCTCGCCTTGGAAGCGCTTTGGCGACTTCGTCGAGCACGCGCGCGCCAACCCTGGCAAGGTCAACGTGGCATCGGTCGGCACCGGCTCGCTCGGCCAGATCACCGTGCGCCGGCTGGAACAGCAGGCCGGCATCAAGCTCAATTTCATCCCCTTCAAGGGCGGCGCCGATGCGTTGTCCGCGCTGCTGGGTGGCCATGTCGACGTGATGATCGAAGCCGGCTGGGGCGCCATGGCTGAAGCCGGCAAGGTACGCCTGCTGGCCGTGGCCGAGCCGCAGCGCCTGAAGCGCTGGCAGGCCGTGCCCACGCTGCGCGAGCTGGGCTACGACATCACCGTGCAGTCCGAAATCGGCATCGCCGGCCCGCGCGCGCTGGACCCCGCGGTGGTCGCCACGCTGCACGATGCCTTCCGCCAGGCCACATCGGACCCTGCCTACCTGCGCGCGCTCGAATCCGAATCGATGCCCAACCGCCATATGAATACCGCCGACTACCAGCACTACGCCGCTTCGCAATTCGCCAGCGACAAGCGGCTGGTGGCCGAGCTCGGCATCCGGCTGGACTGAGCCCTACGCACGCAAAGGAGCCATCGCATGAGCGAAACCGATCCCATCCGTCCCGCCGCCATTTCGGACGCCGAGTGGGCCACCCGCATCGAGCTGGCCGCGCTCTACCGCGCCATCCACCGGTACGGCATGACCGACCTGATCTACAACCACATCACCGCGCGCGTTCCGGGCGAGCCTGAGCACATCCTGCTCAACCCCTACGGGCTGCTGTACCAGGAAGTAAACGCGTCCAGCCTGTACAAGATCCACCTGAACGGCGACATCGTCCACCGGCCCGAGCGCGATGCCGGAGAGCTGGGCCTGAACCCCGCCGCCTACGTGATCCACACCGCCGTGCACGCCGCGCGCCATGATGCGCTGTGCGTGCTGCACACGCATACGCGCGCATCGTCGGCGGTATCGGCCATGGCCTGCGGCCTGCTGCCGGTGTCGCAGCAGGCGCATATGTTCTACGGGCGCATTGCGTACCACGACTTCTCCGGCCCGGTAGTCGACCTGGCCCAGCAGGGCCAGCTGGTGCAGGACCTGGGCCAGCACAACGCGATGATCCTGCGCAACCACGGCCTGCTGGTATGCGGGCGCACCATCGCCGAAGCCTTCTTCAACATCTACTGGCTGGAATCGGCCTGCAAGATCCAGGTCGATGCCATGGCTGGCGGCGAACTGGTGATGCCGTCACCGGCATCGCTGGAAGCCAGCCGCAAGGCCTTCGGCCGCGTAGCCATCCGCGGCGACCGCGAATGGGCGGCGGTGCGGCGCGAGCTGGACCACATCGACCCGTCCTACCGGCACTGACCCCGCCTTCGACCTGAGCACAAGACTGGAGACAACATGACCCAAGCCACCGCCGCCGATGCGGCAACCTTCGCAGTAGCCGTTCCCGCCCTTGGCCCCGATGTGCGCTGCCACGTGCTGCAGCCCGGCCGCCCGCCGCTGTTCATCGAACCGGCCGGCGAACGCCTGCTGGACCGCGCGCAGTTCCGCCAGTGGTCGCGCACGGTGCGCCCGGCGCTGGACGCGCTGATCCTGGAACATGGCGGGATCGTGCTGCGCGGCTTCCCGACCGCCGGCACGGAGGACTTTGCCGACTTCATCGAGCAGTTTCCGGCCTTCGACGGTGGCTACGCCGGCGGCCGCGCCCCGCGCGAAACCATCAGCGGCCGCGTGATGGAAGCCACGCGGCTGTCGGCCAGCGTGCGCCTGGCGGTACATTCCGAAATGGCTTACCGCCGCGACTACCCGCGCCGCATCGCCTTCTTCTCGCGCAAGACCGCCGAGGTGGGCGGCGAAACCCTGATCACCGATGTGCGCCACCTGGCCGAGCGCATGGACCCAGAACTGGCCGGCAGGCTCGCCACGCTGGGCAGCCGCACCGCGATCAACTTCGGACCGCGGCGCGATGCCGACGATGCCTCTTACGCGCATATGGACGAGCGCGGCTGGAACCAGTCGTTCCATACCGAGGACCCGGCCGAGGTGAACCGGCTGTGCGCCGAGCGCGGGCTGGAACCAGTCTGGCATGAAGACGGCAGCCTGACCGTGCTCAATGCGCTGGAGCCGTTCGTGGTACATCCGCAGACCGGACGCAAGCTGTACCGGTCGATCCTGCATATGCTGCCGCAGGTGGAGAACCCCGAGCAGGACCTGGAACGGCGCAAGCGCCAGAAGTACCCGACCGGCGCCACGCTGGGCAATGGCGAACGCCTGACCGATGCCGAACGCGCGCATATCGACCAACTGTGCGACCAGACCACCTATAGCTGGCCCTGGCGCGATGGCGACGTGATGGTGCTGGACAACCTGCAGGTCTGGCACGGCCGCAACCCGTACCAGGGCACGCGCGACGTGCAGGTGGCGCTGTTGGATTAAGGCGCGCGGGCCGAGCCTGTTGCAGCGGGCAGGCGTCGATATAATCAGCCGCGCAACGCCATAAATTAAGACATTAAAACAATAAGCCATCAGGCGGACGGGGTGCAGCGTCTTCTTGACTTACGCTGCGAGGGAACCATGACCAGCGCTGACCACGCCCTGTCCGGACGGCTGTCCGCGACCATCCCTGCCCGCCGTGCCGCAGGCAGTTCCGTTTCTGCGCCAGCCGCGCCGCACACCCCGCTGCTGCAAGGCGTGCATCGTCGCGCAGACCAGCTGATGACGGCCATGCTGTGGGTGCTGGGCCTGCTGTCGCTGATCGTCGGCATCACTATGGGTCGACCGGGCTGACGCTGACACTGGGCTTGCCGATGGCGCTGCTCGGCACGCTGATGGCGGTCACCCTGCCCGCCCGCCTGGCGACGCGGCTGGCGATGGCCGTGCTGCTGATCGCTGGCCGGCACCTGTACGCGAAAGCGCATGATGGCCAGATCACCGGTGTACTCAAGCTTGACGTCCGACAGCACCGGCGCATTGGCCTTGTCTGCAAAGAAGCGCTGCTTCAGGTAGTCCGTGGCGGCAGCCTTGCCGCGCACAACCAGGCCATGCGGGTCGGATTCGCCGGTGGGCAGGGTCCAGACGAACTCATCGTCCAGGCACGCGGCGAAGCGCTCCATGTCTGCGCGGGCAAAGGCGGCGAAGAACTCGCCCATCACGGCTTTCACGTCTGATTCGGCCATCTTGTCTCCACTTCTGGTTGTGGTGCCCGGCTAGGGCGGTTGTCCGGGCATCTTGGCCAAAGGCCGGGATTCGTACCACCACCCGAAAAGGATGGGCCGGGAAGCGGAGTCGACGGCCGACCGCTAAGCCACCAGCGACCGGAACTCCCGCGCCATCGCCGGTGCCACCTGGCTGGCGCACCTGGCCAGGTTCACCTGCATCGCCGTGGCCGCGATTTCAAGGAGCTCCGGCTTAATGTCGTAGCCACGCTGCCCCAGCCACACGATCACGTCCAGCAAGTGCCACAGCGAACTGCTGCCTTCATGCACCGGCACCGGGAAGGAATCCGGGTAGCCAAGCATCAGCTTGCGCATGTTCTGGCGAGACACGCCAACCATCTCGGCAATATCCGTCAGCCCGACCAGGTCCGGCGCCGCCTCGATCAGCGTGGCCGATGGCATGGCGCGGCGGGCATCGGCCAGGGCACTCACCATGGCCGCCCGCGCCGACTCCGCCTCGCGGACAAACGCCAGCGCCACGCGGCCCGGCAGGCCGGTGCCCACCAGCGCGTCATCACACCCCGCCTCGGCCAGGCGTTCGACCAGCACATCGGTATCGCCGTCCGCCTGCGACAGGTGAAATTTGAGGGTGAAGGCGTATTCCATGGTCATGTCCTGAATTGCAGTACGCGCAGCGTTGTCACTTCCCGCTGATGCGAGCAGTTGTCCACGATCCGCCGGATGGCATTGGCGTGGTTGCCCGGATTCTTCGGCGTGCTCCAGACGCTGGATACACAGAACTCGCCGCAGCGGCATTCCTTGTGGTTGTCGGGGCAGTAGATGCGGCCCCACGCATGACCGTTGCCCTTGGCCTGCTCGACACGCCAGCCATGCAGCGCTGCATGCCTGAGTGCGGCCTCAATCTCCTTCCTTGGGTGCCTGGCGCGGGTCATTCGTGTCTCCGAGACTAGATGCGCAATGACTGGTTGTCAAGTGACAACCAGAAAATAAGCACAATCCGAGTGGATCGGAGCATTGTCTTTGGACTTGCCCGAGCGGGCATTGAGAGGACTCTGGAATCGGCGGAAACGAAGTCGTAGCCGGGTGATGCAGGTGTTAGCGCATACTATTCACGCGGAGCGGCAACGACTCCGCGCAATGCGGCGCGTTCGATCGCCGCCTCAACCAGGCCTTCGGATTTCGCGCTCTCGACAAACTTGCGCGCGTAGGCAGCACTGTAATCCCGTCCTTTCGGCGTTGCCATCCCGGCCTTCTCCCCGCCGGACCGGCCCTCTAGCACGCGCGAACCCGCGAGTTTCTCGGCCTGGCTGTACATGCCTGCCTTGGTTCCGAAAATGACATCTGTCCTTCCGGCCCGCAGCGATTCAACCATGTCTGCAATAGTTGAAGACCGAACCAGCGTGGCACTCCGCATGGTGCTGGCAAGATAGGCATCCGGCGAGCTCTTTTCCACCACGCCAATCCGGACACCGGGCCTGTCGACGTCCGCCAGCGTGGTGATGCGCGAACCCGGCGGAACGAGGTAGCTGAACTCGACCTCCATGTATGGCGCGGTAAAGTCCACGACCGACGCGCGCTCGGTACTGATTCCCATCGTGGCGACATCCCACTCCCCGGTTTTTGCGCCGGCGATCAACGCCGGGACCGAAGTGTAGGCAACGGGCTCGAACGAAACGCCGAGACGCCGCGCCATTTCCTTGCCGAGGTCAACGGCAACGCCTCTGAACTCCCCTGACGCAGCATCCTTCGTCGCATGGATCGGGGAGCCCGATATGAATCCGACGCGGAGTTTCCCCGTCGGCGCCAATGCGCTCCGCGCATCAGGCGTGGGTGCCGTCCGGGGCCCCGCACAGCCAGCGAGTACCAGTGCAAGGATTACCGCCAGCCGTCGAATCGCACGCATGTCATGGCAATTGCCGCAAGCCACCGCCCTCTCCATCAGGTATTTGCCACGTCCGATGCCTGCTATGGTCCTGCCCGCGGCTTGCGCCGCTTTGAGACATCCATAGCCCCGCACCAGGCATTACTTCTTCTTCCTGGGATCATCAGCCGGGTTGACGAAGTTGAAAGCCCAGGGCCCCGACGCATTGATCTGGATAACGGTTTCCTCCTTGGTCCAGCCAAAGTGGCGCATCTTGGGTGGCATGACAATCAGGCTGCCGGCGCCGAGCGGCGAGGTCTTTTCCGGGTCGAGCTTGTCGCCCATGCCATAGTTGAACGTCCCGGAAAGCACGGTCACCCGCTCCACGCCCGGGTGCCAGTGCGCCGGCACCTTGGCATCCGCGGGCAGCTTGATCCGGGCCGTGAACGGCGCTTTCTTGTCCATCTTCCCCTCGAGGACGGCAAGTTTGGCACCCGGTATCAGTGGAAGGTCCGCCCATTTGACCTCGTCGGCAGTGACCATGACCATGTCGCCCGGCGGGGCAGCCAATGCCGCAGACATCGTCAGGCAGACGCCGAAGGCCAGTGTGGCAATCGGGGGAAGCTTGTTCTTCATGGCGCGCTCCTTCCTGAGACGGCAACCAGACGGTAGAAGCGGCGCGGCGATGGCACAGACCTTCAAATGCCATCTTGCACCGATTCCACCGCCAGCCGCGCTGGTGACACCCACTGCATGGCACAGGTTCAGGCATGCAGGCTCGAGCGTCTTTATCGCCCATAGCATTAATGTGATGCATATCGCGGGCCACCCGTGGCGGGAGGCTGACGAGCGGGCGCGTGACGCTCGCGCGATGTGTCGGTTGCACGGTAAATCAGCCAGATGGTTTCAATTTTGAAACACCGGCGGCTGGCGTACGAGGCCCCGACGTTCAACTCCCTTTCCATACCGGCGGGCGCCGGTTCACGAACGCATCCACCCCTTCCCGGAAGTCACCGCTGCCGTAGCACAAGCGCACCAGGTCATCCGTGTCGGCCACCGACTGCACGGTCTGGCGCCGCAACGCCTCCTTGACCACCGTCTGCGTGACAGGCGCCAGCGCGCCAAGCCGGTCGCATAGCGAGACGACCTCGGCCTCCAGCGCGTCGGCAGCGTACACACCCTCAAGAAACCCGCACGCGAGCGCAGCCTCGGCGTCGAGGATCTGCGCCAGCAGCAGCATGCGGCGCACCGGCTGCAGCCCCCAGGCCGCACGCAGCTTGGCAAGGTTCAGTGCCGACAGCGTGTTGCCCAGCGTGCGCGCAATCGGCACGCCAAAGCGGGCCTTGGGCGTCGCGACACGGAAGTCGCACGCAGTGGCGATGGCCAGGCCGCCGCCCACCGCCCAGCCTTCGATAACCGCCACAGTTGGCATCGGCAGTTGCTCGACAAGGCGGACGCCTTCGTCGATACGCGCTTCGTAGGCAACCCCGTCCTCGCCGCTGGAGAACTGCTGGAACTGCGCAATGTCAGTACCTGCGACAAAGGCCTCTCCGCCCGCGCCGCGCAGCACCACCACGCGCGCACCCGCATTGCCTTGCGCCGCAAGCGCGCGGCAATGCGTGGCGAGTTGCTCGTACATGGCCCACGTCATCGCATTGCGCGCGGCTGGTCGGTCGAACGTCAGCGTTGCGACCTGCCCCTGCATCGTGAGCGTGACTTGTCCGTCGTTGCCGGGACCGCCCTCCGGCGGCAGCGCGGCCTTCATGATCCGAATGCGCCGGCTACAGCCAGCGACTGTTGTTCGTCCTTCGGGATACCCAGCTCGGCCAGGATTTCTTCCGTATGCTGGCCGAGCAGCGGCGGCGCGCGCCGTACCTGCTGGGGCGTGCCGCCCATCTTCACCGCGAAGCCGATATTGGGCACCTTGCCCTCGATCGGATGATCGATTTCGATGCGCATCTGGCGGTGGCGGCCGTGCTCGCTGTCGAAGGCCTGCGGGTAGGTCAGGATCGGCCCGGCCGGAATGCCGACGCCGAGCAGGCGCTCGATCCAGTAGTCGCTGCTCTCCTTGACGAAGCTCTCCTCCAGCATCGCGATCAGTGCCTGCCGGTTGGCCAGGCGCAGCGCCACGGTGGCAAAGCGCTCGTCCGCGAGCAGGTCGGGCCGGTCGAGCGTGTTGCACAGCAGTTGCCACAGCTTCTGGTTGGTGGCCCCCATGACGAAGTAGCCGTCGGCGGACTTCATCGCCTGGTAAGGCGCGCTCATGCGGTTGGCCGTGCCCAGCGGCTCGGGCTCGCGGCCCGTGCCCCAGTATTCGCAGGTGTCCCACACCGAGAACGCCAGCGCGGAGTCGAACAGCGATGCATCGACATACTGCCCCTTGCCCGTCTCCCTGGCGCCGATATAGGCAGACAGCATGCCGTAGGTGGCGAACAGCGCGCAGCCGATGTCGGCCACCGGTACGCCCGCCTTCACCGGCGCGCCGCCCGGGTAGCCGGTGACGCTCATCACGCCCGACATCGCCTGCGCCATCAGGTCAAAGCCCGGCCGCCCGGCCCACGGCCCGCTCTGGCCAAAGCCCGAGATGCTGCAGTAGACCAGCTTGGGATTGATCCTGGCGAGGGTCTCATAGTCGATCCCCAGCCGCTTCATCACGCCGGGTCGGTAGTTCTCCACCAGGATGTCGGCCGTTTCCGCCAGGCGATAAAGCACCTGCCGGCCGGATTCGGTCTTCAGATCCAGGGTGACGCTGCGCTTGTTGCGGTTCATGTTGAGGAAGCCCATGCTGTCCGAGCCCTTCATCTTGAAACCCATCGCGCCGCGCGTCTGGTCGCCGCCATCGGGCGGTTCGATCTTGATCACGTCGGCGCCCAGATCAGCCAGCAGCATGCAGGCGTAGGGCCCGGCCATGACCTGGCTGACGTCGAGCACGCGCACGCCGGCCAGCGGCAAGGTGGAGGCAGGCGCCTGTGCGCCCGAGTCGCGGAAATCTGTCATGGGATGCTTCTTCCTGGATAGATGGATGGGCAGCGTGCGCGCGTGCGTCGGTTCTCGGCCATCGTCTTGCAGCGCTCAGCTCTCGGCCTTTACGCCGGCGTCTTTCACGACCTTGGCCCACTTGGTGGACTCAGAGGCGATGAAGGCGGCGAACTGCTGGTTCGATCCGCCGGAGTCCTCGGCGCCAAAGCTCTTGAGCCGCTCGGCGACGTCGGGCATGGCCAGCACGCGGTTGACGTCCGCGTTCATGCGCTGCACCAGCGCCGGCGGCATGTTCTTCGGGCCCACCAGGCCATACCACGACGCCGCGTCCAGCCCGGGGAAGCCGGACTCCGCCAGCGTCGGCACATTGGGATGGCTGGCCGCGCGCTTCAGGCGGGTCTGCGCAATCGCGATCACCTTGCCCTGCTGGATAAACGGCGTGGCGGCGGTCATGGTGTCGAACGCATAGTCGATCTGGCCGCCGATCAGGTCCGCGACCAGCGGGCCCGAGCCCTTGTAAGGCACGTGCACCACATCGAGCCTGGCCTGCAACCGGAACATCTCCAGCGCCAGGTGCTGCGCCGAACCGATGCCGGACGAGCCAAAGGAAATCTTCCCCGGCTTCTGCCGGCACAGCGCCACGATGTCCGAAACGCTGCGCACCTTCTGTTCCGGACGGCAGGTCAGCATATTGGGCGTGACGCCCACCATTGAAATCGGCGTGAAGTCGGTGCGCGGGTCGTACTTGACGTCCAGCAGCGCCGGGGCGATCGCGTGGCTGTTCACATGCGCCATCAGCAAGGTGGTGCCGTCAGGCGGCTGCTTGGCCACATAGGCGGCGGCGATGGCGCCGGTAGCGCCGGGCTTGTTCTCCACCAGCACGCTGGTGTTCCACATGACCCCGAGCTTCTGCCCGATCACGCGTGCCAGCACATCGGTGCCTCCGCCGGGGGCGAAGCCCACCACAATGCGCACCGGGCCGGCGATGTCGGCGGCGCGCACCAGGCTGGGTATCGCCAGCCCGGCCGCTGCCGCCACAATGAATTGTCTGCGCTGCATTGCGTGTCTCCGTCCTGTAGTTATGGAGCCATCATCCGCAATACATCCGCCGCGGGCTATCGCTAATTGGGGGATTCTGGTTTCGCGTTTTGCGCAAGCACCGCCAGCACGCTGAGCGCCGCCGAGGAAAGTGCCCCATGGGGCCGATGACACAGCACAAACTGCCGCTGCGCCCAGGGCGCCGCAATGGGCAGCCGCACAAAGCGGCTGCCGGCCGCCACCTCGCGCGCGATCGCCTCCGGCATCACCCCGCCGCCCAGGTTCTGCGCCACCAGCGCAGCCATGCTGTCGAAACCGCCCACGCGCATGCGCATGCGCAGCACGCGGCCGGCCTCCTCCGCCAGCCGCTCCAGCACGATCGAGATCGCCGAACTCTCGCTGAGCACGATCAGGTCGCAGTCCAGCACGTCGTCCGGCGTGACCTTGCGGCGCCGCGCCAGCGCATGGCCGCGCGCCACCACCAGCACCAGTTCATCATTCCGATAGGGCGCGGTCGGCAGGTCGATCACGCCCAGGCTGCCGTCGTAAATGCCGATGTCCACGGTGCCGCGGCGCAGCGACTGCTGGACTTCCGCGCTGTTCATTTCCTGCAGGTCGATGCGCACGCCGGGGCAGGCCGTGGCGCAGCGTTGGATGTCGAAGGGGAGGAACTGGATGACTGCGGATTTGGGCGCGGCTACCCGGACCACGCCCAGGTCGCCGCCGACAAAGGAGGCAGCGTCGTCCTGCATGCGCTGGACGGTGTGGGTGATGCCGCGGGCGTGGGCCAGTAGTGCGCGGCCGGCTTCGGTCAGGGCCATGCCGTGGGGCAGGCGTTCGAAGAGGGAGACGCCTAGTTGGGCTTCCAGTTCGAGGATGCGGCGGGAGGCGGCTGCGGGGGCCAGGTGGAGGCGCTCGGCGCCGCGGGTGATGCTGCCGAAGTCGGATACGGCGATGAAGAGCTGGACGGTGGTGAGGTCGAAGTGCAGGCGGGGGGTGCGTGGGGGGGCGGTGGACGTCACGGTGGTCGGCGCTTAGGTGGGCGGCGTGGCGGGGGCAATGGCGATTCTCCACTTATTGAACGACGCAGACAATTATGGATTTCCCACGTAACCTCGCGAGCAAGGACGGCTATCGAATCGATGCCCCGCCAGGCGCCTTACAGCCATGGGGGTCCTGCGGCGCAATGGAAGCGGTTTGCGCATCAAAATATGTGCCGTCGTACCGGTCTCCGGAATATAGAAACGTGTAGATCAGCTTACGTTTGAATTGCCCCCTCAGGCGAAGCACTGGACTTGCGCAATCCTCGGCAGACACAGCGCTGGAATTCCGATACTTGAGGAGCGGTTGGTCAGACCCCTTGTACAGTACGACGACATCCCATCCGATAAAACCGCATGGGGGCACCGCTCTCGTTGCCGAACGTTCGGGCGTGTGTCTGGCCATTCGCGCCGCCAGCCTTTAGCACTCGATACTGTACGTGGCACTCTCCGCAGGCATACTGCATGTGTATGACATCGATTGCTGTGTTCTCGTCCGACAGATGAAAGGGGTATAGGAACGCAGCCAGGAGTCCAGCAGCCAACAGCGACACTGGGATAAACACACGGGCTGCGATCTTGGCCGCGCTGTATCTGTACATGGGACACCCTAAGAGTTGCATGTCCAACTTTTGAGGCCCAGATCAGGGTGACCGGGCCTTCTTTCAACCGAACAGACCAACGCCTAGCGGCGGGTCGAAAGATTGGGCTTCGTCCGTCCATCCCTCAAGGCTCCCGCACCTGACCCGAAACGAAACCAAGCCCTTTGTTTCAACTTGAATCAACCTGCAGAAGGTGCCTGATGGAACGGTACCGCTGAAAGGCCCTTGCCGTTTGAACACGTCTAGCGGCTCTTCGTGCAGGGGTACGGGTGCGACGGTGGTTCGCCCTAGCAGGTCGATACTACAACCGCTCCACCATGCGTAAAGCAGCGCGAACGCCAACCCCGACACACCTAGAGCAACGACTGATTTCCTACCAATTGCCGGAGGCGCCACCTTCGTAACCCTTTCCATAGAATCGGCGTTCAACAAGCCGGTTAGATTTCGATAGCACCGCCAACAGATCGGCCGGGGATACCGGCGTCGGGAAGTAGCGTGGATCGTGCGCCATGATACCGACCAACTCGAGAACGTCCGCGACGTTGGAGCTACACGAATTACTGAACACGCTGTACTTCTCGTCTTCGACCACTCGTCTCTCTAATTCGTCCTGAACGATCCTCCTTTCGCGTGGCGACACCCATAGGTACAGACCAACAACATCGCGCTTCACCCCTTGCGTATTGCTTCTCAGGTATTCCGTAAGCGAGCCCTTGAAGTACTTTTCATGTGCGCGGCTATAGACGGTCCCATCAATCCCAATTGCAGCATGACCGAATGCCGAGGCCGGACGAGGTAGCTTATCGAAGATGAGCACTTCCAAATATTCCCGCTCCACGGGAACCGGTTTAGGTGCATTCGCTGGCGTTGGCGTTGTCGTGCGCCTGGCGACAGGAATCAAAGTCTTGCCAGATGGGGAAACAAGCGCGCTCGACATTCAATCACCCCTCTACGTAAATGGTCACTTCCGCTGCGTGCATAGTGGAAGTCAGCAGATGGGTTCTTCCCTGGCCATCGGTCTTGCCAAACTCAGGACTGGCGCCTTCACGCACGACCGCATATTCGGTATTCGGCAATGGCGTTCCGGTCGAACTGTCCTGGAGCACGTACAGGTCGTCATACGCGTCGTTCTTGCCCCATGCACCTGCGATATGCGCCATCCCGCCTTCCGCGCTTGCAAAGCCCGTTCCCCCGCGCGGGTGCTCAACGTTTGCAAAGCCACTGGTTGACGAAATCAACTGCGCCCCGCAGGCGGTATGCATGCCATGCAGTGCGATCGACTTGCCATAGGCGGTAAAAGACGTATCACCTTCAATGATCGGGAACGCACCTTTGCACTGTGGACACGAAACCATATGCCCTACCGCGGCGACAGGTACGCCGTGGATCCTAAAATTCGGTATACCTTCTAACACCTCGCCGCCGTGCGTGGTCGTGTCGCCCTGCCGAATGATGCCTTTTCTCATCACAGGATGTCCCCCAGCAAATAGCTTGAATCGAGGAATCTAAACGAAGGTAGTCATTCGATCTATAAGTCTTTCCCTAAAAATGCGGATTGAATTATTCAAATCAGATGTTAGCGAAATATCGCCCTGGTTTTCAGGATTTTTCCCCAGGCGCTGGGAGACAATGGCGCAGTATCATTTTGCCGATGGATTTATCTGGATGAAATGCAGGCCAAGCACGGTGGCTCACCCTTGGGGATCTATGGGCTGCAGGCGTTGGCCGCTCGAATCGTAGCGGAGGGGTGTGAGGTGATGGTTCTGCGTTGGTTATTCCTGCTGCCTTCCGTATTGCTGCCTGCTTCGCCTATCGGGCTAAGCCTCTTTCACATAGTTGCTGCGCCAACACGGGACGATATGTTCGTTGGCTATGCGGGCGTTGTGTCAGCTGCGGTACTTCTGGCTGACCTGATCCTTGTGCTGGTATGGCTTGGGGCGTTGGGATACTTGCTCTGGACCATCCCCGACCAGCGTCGCTCATTGCTGATGGTAGCCGGCATAGCCGTGGTGGCCTCCGTTGCCTGCTATGCCTTGGACACCAGAGTGATTCGAGTCATGTTCTCAGTGGCTGCGGCGTGACGCACGAATTGCGGTAGCACCATGACGGAGTTTGGGCTCCATCCAACGGTCGCGCCGGACGGGGTACCGTGGGATAGCACAGCATCAACCATTTTTTCCTGCGTGCCCTCCCCCATCTAGCGCGATTTGACGACGGGGATAGACGGGCTTAGGTAGATGAACCGCAACGCAAGCAAGGTGGTTCGCCTAGTGGATTCTATGTGCCGCGGCCATGACCTTGCTGGGTATAACGTTCGCGGTGATTGCCGCTCGGACGCCCGTTACACTCGCACGAGCCACAACCGGCCCATTAGCTGCGATAGCTGGCACCACCGTTTTCTGCGCAGCTGTATTGGCGCTCATCGGTCTGTTGCTTTTGCTTTTTGTCTTTCTGCGCCGGCCGGGCAAACGGCTGCGGGCGTCTCTCTCCTACGCCATTGGTGTCTGCCTGTTTGTAGCGGTGTTTCTCGCGACGGACCGACGGGTTACGCGTCCGCTTCCTGAGCGGCATAGCGCCGCACAAGTTGGCCTTCTTCCTCAAAATCCGCGCAGCGTTCCCCGGAATTCTTCGAAGAACCTTTTTTTGTTGCCATCGGACTCCTGTTCCCCGGCCTTGCGGTCCTCTCACTGGTAATGGGTACATTCACTACTACCAGTTTCCAGGTATTGCACAGGGCCTGGCGCGGACTCATGATGGACTACCTTTGCTGAGCCAATAGCGCTGCGCGAAAGCCGGCGCTAGCACTGCTCATCATTCCAGTCTACAGGAGGCACCACATGAAACCCACCCTGATCAGTCTGGAGGCATTTAAGAGTAAGACTGCGCTTTCTGGCTTTCGAGGCAGGAAGAAGCTACTGCAAATCGACTTTCTGCTGGAGACATGGGTGACCAATCCACCGCCGACAGCAGATGGGCGTATGCAGCATCTTGGCACCCTCTTGGGTGCGTGTGACGAGTGGATGAAGATTAAGGAGGGGAAAGAATCGAAGAACAGCGCGTTGCGAAGCGTTGCTGTGCAGGACCTTCGCAAGCAGGTGCTCTTACTTATGAATTACGAGCAGTTCCAACGCAAGAAGCAACTCTACGGCCCCCGCATAGGCGTTCCCCTTCAACCTGGGCTACTCCGTCGAGCGAATGCTGTTCATTCAAGCTAGGAACCAGTTTCGCGATGCGATAACGTATGGATTGGACGTGACGATTTCGCCGGTGGGCGGAAGCTTCGCCCATGATGTTCACACAAGGCAGCCATCTCCGTTGGTCCAAGGTCGACCGTTCGATCAGTTCAGGCCAGAGGACTTCACTGCCTACGAGAAGCTGGCTCCCATCTCGAGCCAAAGCATGTATGTCCACTATATGCGCAAGCATGAGCGCCTTGGAACGATGCTTACCGTGTCAAATGGGCGGCTTAGCCGCAACGGTGCCTGGTATTCGACGCCCAAGGGCATCACGATCTATGCCATGGATCTCTACGGAAACCTGTTCGTGCAGAACAGCACCGAAAACGGGCGCCTGGTCGGCAACGTCAGCTCGCAATTCAATCACTCGTCGCTCAATGCTGGCAATAGTGTGATCTGCGCTGGCGAGATTGTGGTCAAAGAAGGCATCCTTCGCGAAATCTCCAACGCCAGTGGGCACTATCGCCCTACCAGAGAAAATCTAATCGAATGCCTGCGCGTACTAGCGGATGATGGCCTGAACATGGACGAAGCAATAGCGATCGTCCATACGGCTACAGGGGACGAGCACGATTCTGTCGCCGCCCTTTGCGCGCCGGGGCAAGTGACCGCTTCGACCCCGCCGCCTGGCAGGCCGCGAGCGAACCGCCACGCGCCGCCGCCTCGATTTGAGCCTGCCGCCGAGCCAAGTCGCGGATGGACGAGGGGCACGAAGCCTCAGGCCCCGCCGCCTCAATCAGAACCCGTCGCCGAGCCGAGCCGCGGATGGAACAACGGTAAGCCATTGTAAGGTTGAGCCTACAAATGGCTTAGAGCTACCTAAGCCCCTGGACAGCCGCTTGCGAGCGGTCACAGCCGGAGGTGTAGTGCATGGGTCACCCCGGCCGGCTCATCATCGAGCATGGCTTTGGCGCCACCAGCGTGGAGGCCATTGCCGCCGCCGGCATTTCCAAGAAGACCTACTACACCCGCTTTGCCGGCAACGCAGAAGTCTTCAAGGCGGCCATGCAGTGCTACGCGGCGCAGAATCTGCTATCTGGCTTATCTGGGCGGAGTTACTTTCGCCAGCCCATGGGCTAGGCGACTGGGAAAGATTGGCGTCGCCGCTGGGTTGCGGTGGCGAGCCTCTCCCCAGGCTCCATTTATGAAGCTGGGTCAGCAAGCAGGAATCTCCCCAGGACCTGCAACCACCCCAGATCGCCCTGCTTCGCAGCGCGCACTTTCATTGCACCATACAGATTCACGTGAGGCCCCATCGACAGGCATTGCAGCATGTTCACGCAGGCCAACGGTTAATCGCAAGCTGCCCCGATACCGCCCGGTAGCTCATATCATCCAGGCGCTTGCACACGTCGCGCCACCGATCATCATCCAGTGCACAGTAATCGAGCAAGAAGCGAATCGAGTTAATCTCGTTAAGTAGGATCAGAAGCGAGATTGCATGGCAGAAGGCCAGAGATCCATGCAATGCCGGCATGTAGGCACTGACGAACGCGCGCCACAAAAAGGCCGCATCGCATCTGCCGTCAATCTCAAGCCACCATCCAATGGTGGCCAGATCGAACCATTGCAGCCCGCATCCGCAATCGTCGAAGTCGAATAACGTGATCCGGGGGCCATCGATCCGCATGTTCCCCACACGATAGTCGCCGTGGCAAAAGCCGAACGGCATCTCAGCAGCCGACCAGCCCGCCGCCACCAAGCGCTCACAACGCTCCCGAACCGCAACCGACGGCACTTCCAGCGAAGGTGAATTTTTCTGCTAGACGGTTCAGCGTCCGACCAGCTTCACGAATATCTGCGATTTGCCTGCGAGGCGCGTAATCCTTTAGCGACGGCTGGTCATGAAGGCGTTTCAGCGCCTGCGCTGCCACGCCAAGATCATCCCTCGTCATTTCCAACGGACGCCCGTCTGCCCCATAGAACAACGCTGCATGACGCATCGCGCCATCCGACAGGGCAACACGAAAGCTACGCGCTCCTTCTAGCGTTGGATGTGCGACCGATACTGCCAGCACCTCATCCTGCTCGATCCGCTCAAGCAACCGCAACTCGGCGTCAACATCGTCTTCGCCCCGGCCATGGGTTCTGTACTGGCGAAGCGTCCGATCGCCAGAGTCGCAGAGGGAGAAGGTGCGGTTCACCCCCCGTACGACTTCACGCACATTGATCACGTCTATGCCATAGGCGGCCACGATGGCCTGGCACACGAGCGCGACGTCGTTGGAGGAAGCGGTTTCGCTGTCCGATGTCATAGCTTATGCGGTCAGTCGCATGAATCGTTCAATGGAGCCGGGTGAATATATGGACGCAATTTCAACGGCCACTTTAGGATTTGCCTGATTGATTCCATACCGCACGGCTAGTTCCATGTCTTGGTGGCGACCTGCCATGCTCATGGAACACGGAAAATGGCCTCAATCAGAAACGATAACCTTCATCTTGAGAGATCGAAAGACCTCTGCCCTGCGCCGATCTTGGCTTACGTTCGTTCCGACGCTGAGGGCGCGCCATGGTGACCCGAACCTATCTGGTCAGAGGCGACAAGGCCGACAACGGCGCTGTCATCGTTGGCGGCAGCAGTTCCTACTTCTGGCACAGCAAGCCAGTTGCCCGCGAGGGCGATGCCGTCTACTGCCCTGTATGCAAGCGCCCGGGCGTGATTGTCTGTGTCGGTCCGCGCATCCCCTCTAGAGATAGAGGCAAGGAAGTGGCCCTCAGCGGAGACATCTGTGCATGCGGTTGCCGACCAGCGCCTGTCTTTCATGCCTCGCGTCCGTTCACGATGACTATCACCGCGGACCACATTGCGAAGCTGCGTGTCGCTATGCCCAGCGGCTTTGCTGCGACCACGCAAGCGTTGCACTCAGGCGAGCCCGCCAGCTACGACCAGCGCATCCAGTTGCTTGATGAAGGCAGCGGACGGCCCTTGGCAAACTGGCGGTATCGCCTGATCGGCGATACCGGAACGCATGAAGGCCACACCGACAGCAACGGCTTCACCACACCTGTGTTCGCGGACCGTGCGGCGACGGTCAGGCTTGTGGTCTTTGGGGAGGGTGCATAACCATGCAACCGCTCAAGACTGTCAACGTCCGGCTGACGCCGGTTTCGGATAGGGAACCAGTCAAGGTGTACCTGTTGCGGCCGCGGGGTACATTGTATTGGGGTGGTGCTGGGCTGGATGGCCAATACGTCCAACCTCAGCTGGCAGCCTTCCGTCGAGCCGGCATTTCCCAGTGCTTTGCCGGGCTGACCAACTCTGCAACGCACGCGTTGCCGCAAGACTACGCCTTGGGTGGCATGCTGCTGGATGCCATCCGGTCTGGCATGGTGATCCGAAACCGCGACGATGGCGAATGGACAATCACCAGCGGCATGGCTGCGGAGGCACCTCAGTTCAACCTGATCGGCTACAGCTATGGGTCATTGCTGGCCGCTCAGACCGCGTGGTCATACGCCAGGCAAGGGCATATCATCGACCATCTGGTTCTGGTAGGGTCGCCAATCGCCGAAGCGTTTCTCACGGACCTGCGCGGCCATCGGAACATCCGGAAGGTTATCGTGATTGACCTGGTGCAGTATGGGGATCCGATCCATGCAGGCATTCCGTGGCTGGAGTTGGTGGCTGGTGCCCCATTGCTCAGCAGGCAGATGCTTGCAGGAAAAGGCGAAGGACATTTCTATTATGCTCATGTCGTTTCGGACAGTCCGCGACGTTGGGCGGCACTGGCGGAACGTCTTGTTGCCGAAGGGCTTAGGTAGATGAAACGCAAAGCAAGTAAGGTAGTTCGCCTAGTGGATCTATGTGCCATGGCCATGACCTTGCTGGGTATAACGTTCGCGGTGATTGCCGCTCGGACGCCCGTTACGCTCGCACAGGTCACAACCGGCCCATTAGCTGCGATTGCTGGCATCACAGTCTTCTGCGCAGCTGTATTGGCGCTCTGCGGTCTGCTGCTTTTGCTGTTTGTCTTACTGCGCCGGCCGGGCGAACGGTTGCGGGCATCTCTCTCCTACGCCATTGGTGTCTGCCTATTTGTAGCGGTGTTTCTCGCGACTGATCGATGGGTTACTCGTCAGCTTCCTGAGCGGCATAGCGCCGCACAAATTGATGCGCCGCGGATGCATTCCAACACCCTTGTCATCGCGTCGCAAAAATGTCGAGCACATCGCGGGCCACATTGGCCCTTCTGAGTAAGGTAGCAGGGCTCTGGCTCGAGTCCTGCAAAGAAGCGTTGCGCAGAGCGAGCTGATCAAGCTTGTCGTGAAAGCGAACGGCTGAGAGCAAGATGTTCCTCCAATGCGGCAAACGCTCAGGATTCTGGAGCCGGCAATATCAGCCACCTTGGCGGAGCAGTCCGCGATCTCCTGGGACGGGATGAAAGGGTCCCCTTTCTCCCGTCGGCCTGCCGTGCCAGTCAGTATCGCCCGCCCCTATCACGCACCCGCAAGCGTCCTGGGCATCCCCGCCCCCGAGTACGCACTCAGGTTGTGCTGATAAGTCGTCTCCCCCTTGAGCGCCGCGATCTGCTGATCGAACGCCGCCAGCGTGGCGGCGATCTTGCGTTGCCGGACCTCGGGGTCGCTCCGCTCAAGCAGGCGCTGGTAGCGGTTCGAATTGGCGAAGACCGGCATCAGCCCGCTCCACCAGTTGCGTTGCACGCCCAGCTTGTCGGCAAAGTCGTCGCCGTGGAACAGCCGGCAGAAAGCGTGCATCAGACCCACCGCCGCGTCTGCGGGCATGCCCAGGGCAGGCCCCAGGCGTTGGGCGGCCGCATCCAGCATCTTGGCCGTCAGCGTCGCGGCGGCCTGATCGGGCTCGCCGGCGGCTGCATCGATCAGCGCCAGCATTTCCGCGCCGGACGCCTGGTCGGTCACCCGGCGGTAGTAGCGGTCTTCAATCCCCAGCAAGTGGGCCACCAGTTGCCACACGTGGTAGAGGTCGCGAAACTCGTCGGCATCAAATTCAATGCCAATCTTCTCCAGCGCGTTGAAGGGCACGAAGGTGAAATCCAGCCACGTGCGCAACATGTCGAGCTGGCTGATGGGCATGCCGCGTTGCGCGGTGTCCCATCCGCGCGCCAGCAAGCCGGCCCGGACGCGGGCGTGCAGAATGCGAACCTGCAAGGTATGTATATAGCCCTGCGCACCGGCCGCCAGGCCGCCCGGGCGCAGCGTCTGTTGCTGCCAGACGGCCGTTTCCAGCAGGCGCCGCGGAGATTGCGCATCCAGGTTGCCGGTGGCCATCAGTACGCTGGCAATGGCCGGAGAACTATAGGTATGCGCCAGCGACCCCGGGCCAAGCGAGATGCTCGTCCACAGCGCGCCAATGCTCAGATAGGCTTCGGCCCCGCGCCGTATGCGTTCGGGATCCACCCACGGCGGGATCCACTCGGCCTGCCGGAGCAAGGCGTCGATGGCCTCGGGCGGGCTCGACAGGCTTGCGCGCCCTTCCCGCAGGCCCGCTTGCAAGATCGCCGGATGGCCGGCCTGTCCGCTGTTCAGCGCGGCGATGGCCGCATCGGCCAGCGGATCGGCGCTGGCGGCCATTTCCATCACCAGCGCCGTGGCTTCGGCGCCGAAACGCGCCGCAAGCGCGGCCTGGTCAATTGCACGGCCCGGCAACGCGGGGGACAGCCTGCCATCATGCGACATTCGGGTCTCCTGGAGCGGCGGGAGGGCTGCATGCAGCCCTCTTATAATTCTTGGCCAAATGGATGGGGCGTCCTATAAAGAAAACGGCAAAGGAAACGAGACCGTTTCCTTTATAGGACGCCCGATGCCGATGCGCAAGTCCATGCTTTCCCTATGCGCAGATGCGGGCCCGCATCTGCCGTGGCACTCACCCAATCAGGCCGACAGCGGAGAACAGTATTGCAATGCGCAAGGGCAGAGAAACCGCAATGACGGCGGCGCCATCCAGACAACCATCCGTGCGGCCATCCGGACGTCCCTCGCTGGAACGGGCCGGGCAGCTTGCCGACACCATCATGGATCACGCCACCCGGCTCTTCATCGAGCATGGCTTTGGCGCCACCAGCGTGGAGGCCATTGCCGCCGCCGCCGGCATTTCCAAGAAGACCTACTACACCCGCTTTGCCGGCAAGGCAGAAGTCTTCGAGGCGGCCGTGCTGCGCTACGTGGCGCAGAACCTGCGAACCGGACAGCCGGCGCAAGCCGACAGCGAGCCGCTGGAGGAGCGCCTGGTCCGCATGGCCTGCGAGCTGCTCGAATGGATCCTGCGACCCGAGGTCCTGGGCCTGTATCGCGTGACGATTGCCGAAGCACCACGGTTTCCACAACTGGCCCGAACCGTGGTCGACTTCGCCATCCTCGGCGCGGCACGCTCATTCGAGCCGGTATTCCGCACATGGGCTGCCGGCAATCCGAGCGATGAAGAGATCGCCTTCGTGGCCTCGCAGTTTCTGCAAAGCGTGGCGGCTGAGCCGTTCCATCGGGCGGTTCAGGGATTGGATGCGGCGGGGTTGGATGCGCCGCGGCGTGAGAAGGTGCGGCGTGCTGTTCGGTTGTTTTTGAGGGGGTTTTCGCAGCGGGGTGAGGGCTGACCGCCCGCGTCGGCAATCCGTCGCCCTTCCGACCCCATACCCACCCCCGCCCTCCTCATCCGTTTGGCTCGCCTGGCCCGACGGCAGATCACGCAGCAGCCATTGGGGCTAAGGACGGGCGAAGGGGACAGATCTATTTCTGACCTAGACCTTGAAATAGATCTGTCCCCTTTCTCCGCAGGACGCCAAACGGCTGGGCGAGGTGGAGGCGCTAGGCTCCCGATCTCGGACAGTAGTAAGGATGCGTCGTCGATTGGGCACGGCGGCCATTGCCCAGTGTGGCGCCGAATATCTCCGGGCTGCGCTTATGAAAGGCGAAGATTGCGCGGTCCAATTCGCGGAGAGTCCACCTGTTCAGCACCACTTGGGTCGAGATGAGGTACTCGCGAAATCGATAGTAGTTGTTCACACTGAAGGATTTCCCGAGGTCGGCGCCAAGATAGCGGAGCGCTTCCAGGGTTCGAATGTCGAAAATCGGGTAGGTGTCCGGATAGATGAAATGCAGAATTGTCGATCCAACGCGCTCTCGAACACCCGGTAGTTTGCAGATGGCGTCCAGTCGATCATCCCCGTGCATGGAGAGACAGTCCCTCACAGTCTCGATGTAGAGACCGTAGTTCCACCAGTGCACATGACCCTTGGTGCGGGCGGATTTCCATTCAAGTATTCGCCTGAGGGTCGCTTCCCTTATGGCACCAATGGAATCGACGTCCTTGCGTACTGCTTGGACGAGGGACTGGTATTCCGCTTCATCGTGCGCGATCGCGTCATACTGAGGCTCCCACAACTGGACAAAATCGTCATCGAAAAGCAGCGCATCAATCAGGTCGAACATCGGAGCTCGCAGGTGGTTCGGCTGCACAATCCTTTCCTGGGCTCATGCATATGTCTGTGCGTTGGCGAACGCCTGCTGAGCCTTGATGACCTTACGACTACGGCATAGATTGAGCGGGTGTCAGCCAGGTCATCAGGCCTGGCTCAATCCTCGTTCCGCCATATGGCGGATTCCCTCCCTACCCCGACTGACAAACAATCGGCAACCGTAACCACGACCCCTCGCAACACCACCGGTCGGCTGGGGGAACGCGCTCGACGGAGGTCATTCATGTCTGTAGCAGCCATTTGCAGGGAACAGCAGGAGTGGGCAGCGAACCGGGGCATCGCCTTTGACGCACGCGGTTATGTCCCCAATCTGGACCTGAATCTGATGCGGCCACTCTCGCCAGCAACACTTGCGGCATTTGCAAACGGCGACGGTAGCGAACTGGTGGAGCGTGGGGACAAGCCAGCAAAGATGCGAGCCCTGCATTCGTCCTCTGCGCTGGCCGCGAACATCTTCGATTTCTGGACCGATTGCGCCGATGCCACGCCATTGATGAATGCGCTGGCGCTGCCCTCCTGCCCCACCGCAGCGCTATTCGAATCCAAACTGTCCACGGGAGTCGACAGTCACGCCAATCTGGATGTGTGCCTGCCACTTGCGAACGGCATCATGGCCGGTTTGGAGAGCAAGTTCACGGAGTGGCTGCGCGGCAAGGCAACGCAGGCTGGCGAGGCGTTCAGGCCGCCATACCTTGCGCGGGGGCGCAGCCGCTGGGAAGAGGTCGGGTTGCCGAGGGCACAGGCGCTAGCGGAAGCCCTGCAAGCGGGCAGGGAGGCCTTCCGGCACATTGGCGCGCCACAGCTACTCAAGCATGCCCTTGCGCTGGCCCGTCAGTACGAAAGCCGTTGGGTACTCCGGTATGTGTACTTCGATTGGCCAGGACCACACGGGGAACGTCATCGGGACGAGATCCGGAGGTTCCATGAACTGGTTGGCGATGAACTGAAGTTCAAAGCCATCAGTTACCAAGCGATCTTTGGAGAGCTTTGTTCGGCTAGTCGACCAGAGCATCAGCTGTATTTGGCCTATCTGGGGGGGAGATACTTTCGCCAGCCCATGGGCTAGGCGACTGGGAAAGATTGGCGTCGCCCCTGGGTTGCGGTAGCGAGCCTCTCTCAGGCTCCATTTATGAAGCGGGGTGAGCAAGCAGGAATCTCCCCAGCATCAACGATCAGGTGCCACGACAGGTATGGAAGCGCTGCTATGTCAGGCGCCGCTGACGACATGAAGCCTCGTGACCTTAGCAACCGGATGCAGCCCTCGTTATCTTGATGACATACTGCCTTGACGCGTTTGAGCTTTGGCCCGATACGGCAACCAGCACGCAAGATCTCGTCGAGTAGCGCGCCACCAATGCCCTTGCGCTGATAGCGAGGGTCCACGCCGAATTCCACATGAGCGCTATCCCCTGTGAGAGACAAAAGCAGCACACCGTACCCCCGACCTATGCCATTGACGTCCACCACGACGAATACGCCCTGGCGCTTACGCTGCGCTGCTAGCTTGAAGGAGAATTCGTCCGCTAGGGATTGCAGATCTTCGGGTCCACGCATTATCCAGCGATTGAACGCGCCGCCCGAATGCAGGACCAGCAACCACCCCAGATCGCCCTGCTTCGCAGCGCGCACTTTCATTTCACCATCCAGATTCACGTGAGTCCCCATCGACAGGCATTACAGCATGCTCACGCAGGCCAACGGTTAATCGCGAGCTGCCCCGATACCACCCGGTAGCTCATATCATCCAGGCGCTTGCACACGTCGCGCCACAGATCGTCGTCCAGTGCACAGTAATCGAGCAAGAAGCGAATCGAGTTAATCTCGTTAAGTAGGATCAGAAGCGAGATTGCATGGCGGAAGGCCGGAGATCCATGCAATGCCGGCATGTAGGCACTGACGAACGCGCGCCACAAAAAGGCCGCATCGTATCTGCCGTCAATCTCAAGCCACCATCCAATGGTGGCCAGATCGAACCATTGCGGCCCGCATCCGCAATCGTCGAAGTCGAACAACGTGATCCGGGGGCCATCGATCCGCATGTTTGCCACACGATAGTCGCCATGGCAAAAGCCGATCGGCATCTCAGCAGGCGGCCAGCCCGCGGCCACCAGGCGCTCACAACGTTTCCGAGCCGCGGCGACAGCATGGCCAGCGAAGGTGAATCTTTCTGCCAGACGGGTCAGCGTCCGATCGGCTTCACAAAGATCGGCGATCTGCCTGCGTGGTGCGCACTCCTTTAACGGCGGCTGGCCATGAAGGCGTTTCAGCGCTTGCGCTGCCACGCCAAGATCATCCCCCGTCATTCCCAAGGGGCGGCCCGCAGCCCCGCTGAACAACGCTGCCCGACGCATCGCACCATCCGACAAGGCAACGCGAAAGCTGCGTGCTCCTTCTAGCGTTGGGCGTGCGACCGATATGGCCAGCACCTCATCCTGCTCGATCCGCTCAAGCAGACGCAACTCGGCGTCAATCTCTACGTCGCCCCGTCCATGGATTCTGTACAGGCGCAGATAGTACGTCCGATCCCCAGACTCGCTTAGGTAGAAAGTTCGGTTCACTCCGCGTACGACTTCACGGACATCGACCACGTCTATGCCATAGGCGGCTACGATGGCCTGTCGCACGAGCGCGACGTCGTTGGAGGGAGCGGCTTCAGTCATAAGCTATGCGATCTGTCTCATGAAGCGCTCAAGAAAAAGAAAAATTGCGAGTGGCGCCGTCGCGGTAACGTCGCGTGTATCGGCTACGCCACTTAGCACCTTCCTCACCGCGGTCATATCAACCAACCCAAAGTCAGCCAGTGCACTTTCGCGGAGTTGCGCACTCAATCGAGCGTAATGGCACCCGATGACCTCCGGAAGCACGTAGTCGAATGTCTCCTTTTTGTACCCGATTGGAAATAGATCATGCTCCAGACGAGTACGGAGATACTGGCGGAGTAGTTGCCGGTCAAGGCGAAATTCCCCCGGTAACCGATGACAGAATCCAATCAGCGCCGGATCGCACAGTGGATTCACCGGCCAAAGTCCGCGTCGCAGCATGTACGGCGAGCGCGAGGCATGAGCCAGCAGCCCAGTATGGGGAACAACACTGGCGGGCGCGCAATACAACGGCTCGGTATCCAAGGCTACTTGGGCACGACGGCTCAGAATTGATCGGGCAATACGTTCTGCCGCGATCAACCGCGCAGGTCTTTTCCAGTCGCCGGCTGCCTTGTCGGTCTGATAGCGAGGAAACAGTTCGTCGCCGCCGATTCCCGTCAGAAGTGTATGGCACCCAAGCGTTGCCGCGTGACGCCATATCTCATCGAATGCCTCGAGATAAAATTCGCCAAGGGGATGCTCAGGTTCTCTCGCGGAAGGATCCAGATCCAAACTAGGCATATGCGTCGACATGTCAAAGGACGCGTCGCGAAGGCCGATTTCCCGCGCGATCAGCCTCCGCCTGGTGTTCTGAATGGTATGGTCCGTTCCAGCAAGCACGATGCCAGCCGATTGCTTCAGACCGCCGAGAACGCGCGCTGCGGCAATCGCTACCGATGCAGAATCCATGCCTCCGCTTAGTTCCGCTATACATGCACTCGCATCGAGAGGACGAGCACCGATGGCGCCCTCCAAGTATGATTCGAAAGTACCCAGCGCATCCACTCCATCCCGCAAAGCGTGCGGCGATAGCGCTGGCGCCGCGGACGGGTAAGCGAATGACGCGCTGTTTGCGTCAAGACTGAGTGACGAGCGCTCGGTCAGCAGCGCTATTCCTGTACAAACTTGGCGACTGGCGTAGAAGGTGCGCAGGCCTAGAGCATGGGCCAGCACCTCAAAATCGGCAGAATGACTCCCCCGAGAGATCAAGTCAGCGCAGTCCCAGGACAGCAACACGCGCCCCACTCCCACAGTCGCATAGAGGGGAGCGACTCCAAGCCTCCCAGACGTGATGCGAAGCTGTGCATTTTCCCCATTGGAAACGGCTTCAATCAACACATAATCAAGAGGCCAACTCAGAATTGTCCGATGGATGCTGGCATAGTCTTCAAATGACCGGGCATCATGCACAGTCGGAAGACGATCGTCCAACTTCTGCGCACCGCGTTCGAGCACGGCGTAGATCCAACGATCCTTCCCTTGTACAAATACAGTACGGAGGCATGGGTTGGGAAATGGAGTAATGTCGCTTCCCTCCACCTGAATGCCCCCGCTATGAATACGGGGCGTCCGCACCAGATCATCGATGTTGATAGTTGCCTTCAGCATAGAAATTTCTCCGGGCGGAAGCGGCCCCGCAATGGTTGATCACATATAGGCTAGCGTTGAACTGTCTCCGGGAAACCGATTCTTCGGCAGCTCCGGTTTCGGCTTTGGTGTCTCGAGTGGCGAGTGGATCGAAGTACGTGAGTCGGCAACCACCAGATCCTTGTAAATCTCGAACAAGATCACCGGACGTGCTGAAGGTTGAGTGGCCTCGTGCTTGTGCAATGAATTCATCTTCATCTCCTTTGTCCTCAACTTGAATCGGCAACGCACCATGCAAGCCGATTCGAATCAAGATTATTAGTCCGGTGCGACCTATTGAAGATGAATTTCTATTGCGGCTATCGGATTCTTCAATATCTTCGCTTGCGGCTGTGAGGACATGTCCAGCGTGGTAGGGGTCGATATGTTAGGAATAATCCATCTATCCAGATACGCATCAGCGGGGAAGAGAGCGATTAGTCTCCCCAGCACTACTAGCCAGCCCTACTAGCCTTTCATTACTCTGATTCAAATCAAAGTTCATGAAACTACGCAAGGTAGGAACCATCCGCCAGACCTAAACTCAATTTCCTAGGCCGTGGGCGAAAGGAAAGGCTATGGCCGAGACAGTATCCATCGCCGATACGTAATCGGAAAATGAGAGACGCTATCCGCAGACGCTTTTGCAGCAGCACGGTGGACTCCGGGCCTCTCTCGAATCTACGTTAAGGTGATCAGGAAATTTCCTAGGTAGGAAGACCACCAAATCTGCGGCTGTCAAATGACAAGAATCGCGAGCGATCTAGTTCCACAACCACCAGAGCGTCCTGCGATTGCCTGTACCCGCAGCTTACTGCTCGCCAAGACTATCCATGCGCGCCTTGTCAGGCAGGGACGTCTGCGACACCTTCAGCTACTCGTGATGGTGGAAGATTGCGGGAGCATTGCGCGTGCCGCTTCTGAGGTTTGCATGAGCCAGTCGGCCGCCACCCAGGCGCTGGCAGCGTTGGAAAGGGTTATCGGCATGAGGCTATTCGAGCGTCATGCGCGCGGAATTCGTCCAACCGAGAGCGGCCGTGGATTGATCTCCTGCGCTCGCGAAGTCATGGCCAGGCTCCAACAATCTGCTGAGTATCTTGCGGCCAGCAAACGGGGCGCTATCAGCGCATTGCGCATTGGATCCATACCGGCTGCTTCCTACGCACTGATCGCGCCACACCTGGCTGCCTTCTATGGCACGCATCCGGATGTGCACGTCGACTTAGAGGAGGATTCGGGTGCGCGCCTATTGCCGCTGCTGATTGGAGGTGGACTGGATGCATTGTTCTGCAGGGATCCTCGAAGACTACCTGCGGAACTGATGTTCGAGCCATTGCTTGAGGATGATGCAATCATTGTCGCCGCATCGTCTCACCCGCTGTCTATGGTGGCTGGCTTGTCCCTCGCAGCACTGGATGGAGCGCGGTGGGTATTGCCACCAGCCAGCGTCCAACTGCGAGAGATGTTTGAGAGCATCGTTCTCGGCGCGCTGCCCAATGCCACCTCGTTTCCGCTCTCAACTATGTCCTTATCCGTGCTCGAAGGATTTCTCCAGCAACCTGGAGCCGTTACCCTTTTGCCGCGCAGTGTATCGACAGGGATGGTGGCCAGCGGGCGCGTGTGCGAGCTGGACATCGCTATCACCGCACCGCTCGACCCACTAGGCGTCGTACATAGCACAGAAGGAGCGCCCGATCTGCTGCAAGCATTCCTGTCTATTGCGCGACAAGAGCTTGGCAGACGACAACTCGTGGCGCGAACGTCAGCTTGATAGGGCGCCCGATGCCCGGATAGTCAATTCGCAAAAGGGGGCGAATTTCTGAGCCTGGAGGCCGCATATGACGTTGATGCCTGGAGGTGATGACGATGAGGTTTCTTATGGATTTGTATAAGGATTGGATCTTCGCCTACCGAATCACGGTCAGAGAATATCCAGCCTTGCCAATCCACTTCTGCGGAGCAACTTTATTTGTAACGCTGGTCGCGGCATTGTCGACGTTAGTCCCCTACCTCTTGCGTGAGGCAACCAATGCTCTATCTGTAGACGCCACGCATAGCGCTACTGGCTCGCCGGTGCTTCTGGCAGCCGCCTACGGACTCGCCTGGACTACCGCTCGCGCATTCGATTGGCTGAAAGCCATGCTTTCCGCAGCCGTTCTCGCAAGGTGTGATGCCGCATTCCATAACGCCATCTTTGCCAGACTGATCCGAGTTGACTACCCCCGCCTGACTGCAGAAGATCCGGGCAAGCTGGTCTCAGTCATCGCGCGAAGCCGCGCAGCTTTCAGTGCAATCACGTTTGCGGTGTTCTGGGCAATAGTCCCGACTGTTCTCCAGTTGATACTGTCCAGCATCGTTCTTTGGCAACTGACCTACCGCGCGTTCGCTCTAGGATTTGCCATATCCATGTTGCTTCTCTTTGCCGCAACATGGTTCCTCGCGGACAAAAGCAAGAGCGCTCACGAGGAGATTTTCAGCGGTGCCGACATGCTGTCGAGCCATCTTGTTGAAAAACTCGGATTCATGCTCGACATCAAACTCAACAACGCGTACGCGAGAGAAGATTCCGCGTTGCACCGCACGCTTGATGTGTATATCGGCAAAGTAACCCGCGGAAACACCCGGCTCGCGCTTCTGCTTGCGGCGCAAGCCATCTGCACCGGCCTTTTGCTCACGCTCTTCACGGTGACGACAGCCTATGGCGTCACCCGTTCGGCATTCCGCGCGGGCGATTTCGTCATGATCGTTAGCTACATCGTGACACTGGCGATGCCTTTCACTGCCCTCGCGGGATCACTGTCCGATTTGCGTCGCAATCATCTCGCGCTGCGCGAGAGTTTCGGGCTTCTGGAGCTGCCAATCGAGCGCAGCGAATCTAGCGTGCACATCGACCGAACTGCCAACGAAGTCTGCCGCATCGAGCACGCAGTTGTCACACAAGGCGAGAAGCAGCTTTTGCAGGGCGTGAACATCACTATCAGGCAGGGCGAGCTTGTCGCGCTCACCGGGCCATCGGGCGCGGGCAAATCGAGCCTGGTCCACTTGATGCTCGGACTCGCCCGCCCCGCGGCTGGCACTGTTCGCCTTTTTGGCGCGGACGTCAGCAAGCTGTCCGTCAGCGATATCGCACGCGAAGTCGCTGTTGCACCTCAAGCGCCGATGATCCTCACCGGTTCACTCAGGGCGAATCTTACCTACGGCTGTGACAACCCGCCGTCAGACCACGCACTGCACGAACTCATTGCTTTGCTCGAACTGGACGAGATCGCCGCGGAAGGAAACGGCGATATCCTGGATCGCCCGCTGGGCATTCAAGGCAGGGCCCTATCAGGAGGGGAACGCCAGCGTGTCGCGCTGGGCCGTGCGCTCGCGCGCCGCCCAGCGGTCATTATTCTGGATGAGCCCACGTCATCGCTCGACCCAGAACGCGAGGCGCGAATCTTCGCACGTGTCCGGCAACGGGTACCAACGATAATTGTGATTACGCATCGCCATGCGCTGGTCCAGGCGTCAGATCGCGTATATCGCGTCGCGAACGGCAGCGTTCAAGAGCTTGCTCCGAGCGTTGCGGACGCCGCGGGGTGACAAAGCAGGGATCATCAGCTTCTAGCCGATCATGTGGACGTTGCCGACGGCATTCCTCGGCGGGACGACGGCAGCGGCGTGCATCGGTGCGATCAACAGCCTGGCGAACGTTGGCGGCTTCGTCGGCAATCTGGCGCTTGCCGTTCGTGCGCTGGTCGGGCCGGGCAGCTTGCCGACACCATCATGGATCACGCCACCCGGCTCTTCATTGAGCATGGCTATGGCGCCACCAGCGTGGAGGCCATTGCCGCCGCCGCCGGCATTTCCAAGAAGACCTACTACACCCGCTTCGCCGGCAAGGCAGAAGTCTTCGAGGCGGCCGTGCTGCGCTACGTGGCGCAGAACCTGCGAACCGGACAGCCGGCGCAAGCCGACAGCGAGCCGCTGGAGGAACGCCTGGTCCGCATGGCCTGCGAGCTGCTCGAATGAATCCTGCGACCCGAGGTCCTGGGCCTGTATCGCGTGACGATTGCTGAAGCACCGCGGTTTCCACAACTGGCCCGAACCGTAGTCGACTTCGCCATCCTCGGCGCGGCACGCTCATTCGAGCCGGTATTCCGCACATGGGCTGCCGGCAATCCGAGCGATGACGAGATCGCCTTCGTGGCCTCGCCGTTCCTGCAGAGCGTGGCGGCCGAGCCGTTCCATCGGGCGGTTCAGGGATTGGATGTGGCGGGGTTGGATGCGCCGCGGCGTGAGAAGGTGCGGCGTGCTGTTCGGTTGTTTTTGCGGGGGTTTTTGCAGCGGGGTGAGGGCTGACTGACCGCATCGGTAATCCGTCGCCCCTTCCGACCCTTGCCCACCCCCACCCTCCTTATCCTCTTGGCTCAACGGAAGATCACATGGCCGCCATTGGGGCTAAGGGGACGGGGCGAAGGGGACAGATCTATTTCTGACCTAGACCTTGAAATAGATCTGTCCCCTTTCTCCTTGTGTGTGCCTTTCTCCTTGTGCCGCGTGTGCAGCGACTGCTGAACTTCCTGGCTGTTCATTCCCTGAGATCGATGCGAACGCCGGGGCAGGCGGTGGCGCAGCGCTGGGGTATCGAAGGGGGAATATTCGCAGTGCCTTTTAGGCTTTGTCTGATTGCGGCCATAACCCGCGTGCAGTTCTATCCCATGGTGGCGATCTGCCACGATCGATGGAGCTTCGTCCATGACAAGGAGAAGGCAATGCCGGATATTCGCTACGCACTAAAGAATGGCGATCCAACCAGCACGGGCGGCCAACTTATGGCCCATACAAACCACATGATCCACCACGGCGTGAGCGTCGGCGTGGAAGGGGACATTGCGACGTGTCCAGCCTGCAAATCCAGCGGATCGGTTGTGAACGATTGTTATCCGGCTTTTGATCTCTTCGGCAAACAAATCCTTGTGAGTGGCGCCCGCGTCAACTGCCAGTGTGCAGACAAGCCTTTCGTATTCCCTACCCAGAACGATTTCACGATTGAGGTTTCTCGCAGCGGGTACGACCAAACGCAGACATCGAGTAACGCTATCCATGGCGGCGCATCCGAAGATAGAGCTTCAGTGCTCGCATATGACGAGCGCTTTGTCATTCGCGACGCGAGTTCGCAAGAGCCAGTTCCGAGTATTGCCTACGCGATCAGGCGAGGAAACGGTGAAATCGAACACGGCACGACAGACGCCGATGGACATACCCACCTGCTATCGAGCGTCACACAATCGGAAGACGTTGCAATTTATGTGGAAGGATGAATATGACTGATACGATCATTTCCCCAAACAACAAGCGGATGACAAAGGTCACCACGCGTGCGACGACACCTATCAACAATGATGAGCCGAAGTCCGTCTATATCAAGCGAGAGTACGTTGAGGTGTTTGTCTTCGACAGCTTGCCACGCCCTGCATCCGCCTTCGGACACGTTGCCATAGGCATAGACGGTACGGTGTACAGCCGAGCGCATGAAAGGTACTACAAGGGCCCGCTTGCGGAATACCTTAAGAGCAATACGCAAAGGGTCAAGCGTGATGTAGTTGGCCTGTATTTATGGGTTAGCCCCCGCGAAAGAACCATTATCCGTGTCGAACTGGACAGACGGGTAATGGCCGACGCGGAGTATAGTGTGCTCGATAATTCGTGTAGTTCGAATGTCGCGGACGTGCTGGAGATGATTGGCATCATGGCGCATGATCCCCGCTATCTCCCGATGCCGGTATCCCCTGCGGAATTGCTGGCCGCACTGGAAAAGTCAAACCGGCTTGTCGAACGTAGATTCTACGGGAAGGGTTACGAAGGTGGCGCGTCTGGCAATTGGTAAGGTGTTCGTCTGGGGCGTATGTGCCGTTGCGTTCAGCCTCGCTTACGCTTGGTTCGGTGGATATACCATTGACGTTGTGGGGCGAACGGCAGTAGCACCCGTTCCGCTGCATAGAGCCCCGCTTGACGTTCTGCAACGGCACGGGCCTTTCGAGGGAACCGTTCAGCCGGGCACACGATGCCGACTGGTCAACGTCGAGACAAAAGCATTAGTTTCCTACCGGGTCAAATGCGGCAACCTCGACGGCTGGACCGATGAAGCCGGTTCGTTTGATCCGCCGCTGGGAATTGGTTTGTTCGGAAGCTCTCAGTAATTCGCCATTTTGATCGACTCTTTTCCCCGTCCCGGCTATCGGGCAATCGTTAGCCGGCAGGCCGTCTGGGGCGGGACCCTGTTCCCGCTCCGGCATTTGGCGGATTCCCGGCCCTGCCGCGACTGACCAACAATCGTCAATTGGTACTACCCTTGCGGGCTGCCCTTCAGTCGGGGAACGCGCTCGACGGACGGGAATCGATTTGCCATTATCATGACGTCACCCTTCGTCACTCGATGAGCGAACAGATGAGCGCACCACCCCTCGTTGCCGAATCTCGCGTTGCCGTACTTGTCGACTGCGATAACACAACGCCGGAGATACTGGACTACGCCCTTCGCGTTGTGGCCCAGTTTGGACGCGTGGTGCTCCGGCGCGGCTATGGCAATCAGAGCACGCTCGGAAAGACATGGCAAGAAGCTCTGGTTCGGCAGGCTTTTACGCCTTGCCTTCAGTATCAATACGCGGCGGGAAAGAACACCGCCGACATAGCGCTGGCGCTGGATGCGCTGGAAGCCATGTTCGACCACCGGGCTGACAAGTTCTGCCTGGTAACCAGCGACTCTGATTTTGCCTATCTCTGCCGTAAGCTCCGAGAGCGTGGCGCGACGGTTTGCATCGTTGGAGAATCAAAGACGCCCGAAGCGCTGCGCAATGCCAGCGACCAGTTCTTCGAGTGGACACCGGCCCCCACAGCGGTTACCGAGGCGGTCGGGGGTGCTCCCATCCAGACGAAGCCAACTCCGCCAAAGCAGCCTCAAGTCAAACGGCGGCCCAGGTTTGTGATCGAAGCCATCAGCTTGCTTGCCGCAAACACCTCCGAGGGCCGTGTGCATCTCGGCGCGCTGGGACAGTATCTCAAGCGTACTGACCCCAGCTTCTCGCCCGCCAGCTATGGACATTCGGGCTTGGTGGACATGCTGAAGACCTATGACCTTCTCGCCCTGAAGAGGGAGGCCGGCGGTCATTACACCGTAGGACTGGCCGAAATGGGATCGAGTGACACGAACGCCGCTGCCGCGCCTGCGTTGGCAACCGGCAACTAGCCAGAAAGCCTCAACCGAAGCTCGACACATGGTGTCGGGCTTGCAACGCAGGCTGCAGAAGCTGGCTGCCGCTTGCGACCTGACGTTGCCGTGCAAGCTGTATCCGCATACCGACTTCCATGACCGGGGCGTCGAAGCCGTCGAGCTGCTGCTTGAGATGATTCGGGGCGGGCTCAAACCAGTCACCGCAATGCGACGCCTGCCGATGCTGCCGTACATCGTGACGACACAAGACGGGCTCATCCCGGCGGAAGTCAACGACGTTTGCCGGAAGCTGGCCGCCCGCACAGCCCGGCGTGATCGACTGCTCGTGGTTCCACGGTTTCCCCTACGCGGATATCGCGGCCCCCGGCCCGGCGGTTGTGTGCACCACAACCGGAGACGCCGCGCTTGCGCAGCGTTGCGTCGACGAAGTCGCGCAATGGATCTGGTCGCATCGCGAGGCGTTCCGTCCGACGTTTCCGACCCCCGCACAGGGCGTCGCCCTTGCCCTGTCGGCGGCAGAGGGGCATTTCTGTCGACAGCGAAGGCTTGAGTACGGCTGCGATTGCATCGATTCCGCGTGAAAGGCTGGTCGGGAAGTTTTGGCCTGTGTCGGACGAGGTGCAGCTTGATGGAGGTGCCGAAGTCTCATGAGGGTGGCGGACCGGACGAAAGGGCACAGATCTATCTTTGAACTTGAAATAGATCCGCCGCTTTCTCCGCCCTTATGGGTTGCGGTACCGCAATGCAGAGTTGTCTCATTGGCGGCAGTATCCGCAATCCTTAGCCTAGCTATCGGTGCTGAACACACCCCCCGCAGCGTTGCCACGTCCGACAGTCGTGGCGTGTCTTCCATAGCTTTCTGCTAAGGCCGGGCAGCGCGCATCGATACAAGACCCGAAAGGGGAAACATGCGGGCCGATCTGCGGGCGGTGTTCAAGTGCCCGGCCGCCCTGCTTGCACGGGCGAATTCAAATTTCGAATCAGGAGTTCGCTATGCGGAAGATATCTTCCACTGCGCACGTGCGCACATTCACGACCAGCTACAGGCATTTCCGGGTCAAGGCAACCGAAGGCAATCGCTATAGTGGGATGCGATGCGTTCCATGGATTCGGTTAGGTGGGGTATGGTTGGAACAGGCAGGCTTCAAGATCGGGCAAGCGCTCACGGTGGAAGTACGGAACAAGGTTGTCGTAATTTCCTCGGAGTAGCCGCAGAGGGAAGGGATTCGTAGATTCTTTGCTGCGGGTCCCTCAATCTCTGCCAGAGACAACATAGTAGTGCCAAAGGGGACTATCGGATTGGTTACCGGCTATGGCGCGACGAAGACCCAATAGCCGCCATTTGGACGTTCATCGAGGCACGCTCGAGTGGACTAGATAGCAGTGCACTGCCTCGGCAGGGTTCGAAAGAGAACTGCGCAGGATAGAGAACGCTCTATGCAGAGCGCTTGCCCAATAGCCAATGACGATCCGGCCGCTATCGGCTCAATGGCGATTACCCGCAGTCGTTGTCCTGATGATACCATCTAGAAAATCGCGAAATAGGATACTCCCTAAACAACAATCCAAAATAGAATCCCAATGATAGAAATCTACTCAAGAGAGATATCGGTCATCAGTAATATGACATCTTCGCTAGAGAAGCTGACTCATATTAACTCCACACTACGCTCTTTACTGCAAGCTTGCTCCATAGTCTCTTTGGAAATTATCCGTCGAAACTTGAGCAGCTCAGAACAATCAGATTTCGACTACCTGGCCTCCCGTTTCCATCAGCCGGCCGACGGTTTGCCGGGGGAGCTATTGGACAAAGCCACCCCTCTAATAAGATCATTTATATACCCCGATTTTCTAAGAGGATGGTACGAGGCCACACCTAATTTCGGCTCACCACTGATATCAGAGATTATCGAATGGGTTGAATTCAGAAACAAGGTGCTTGCACACGGAGTGACTGACCAAGGCGACATTCGTGACTGGACGCCGAAGGCCGAAACCCTCCTAAAGAAGGCATTATCAATCTTTTCCAATTCACTACCGGTCTACACAGAGGGCAGCGCTGAACTAGTTTTACCTAATCACTTTGAAAATCTGCGAATTAGCACGCCGCTAGTCTACAATAGTAAGGCCGTAGTCATTTCCAAGATCACCTCCAAGAAAGGCATTTGGAAACTTCTTGGCCAACAACTATGCTGGGAAAATGCAGCAGAATTTCTGGTCGACCTCCCTAGGGAGAACGTATTTTCTGAGCAAGGCTTCGCCAAGGCAGGAAAGTTCAATTGCAGCACGGTTATCTGCAATGGTTCTCCTCACACTCTCTTCCAAAACATACCGTCAAGGCAGACATCCATTTTTGAGGGGCGATCAAAAGAGTTAGAAAAACTCAAGGCCTGGATAAATGAACCTGAGGAGTCAAAATCCTGCCTAATCTATGGAGACGGTGGATACGGAAAAACCACCCTTGCCCTCGAATTTTTGAATCAAATACTGGACGGAAGAATAGAATTAAATGCACCTCCTGAAATAATTAGCTACTATACCGCCAAGATGACTAAGTGGACAGATCAGGGAATCGTCCATTTCCGCGGAATCTCTGGCGCGATGGGGGATGGCATTAGAGAATTAATATATTGCCTGCAAGACGTATTGGGTAAAGATTGGTATAAAGTAGAAGGCACAGCCCTTATCGACAAAGTTCAGCAGCAACTGAAAGAACAAGGGTACAAGAGAGATGATGTGCTCCTCGTGCTGGACAACACCGAGACACTAACCTCCTCAACCTCAGATAATGAAGAACTTGAAGAGTTCTTTAACCAGGTGGTTAGAAAGATCGGTAGAGTTATAGTGACTTCCCGGCGCCGCGAACTCTTGAACGCCACACCAATTCAAGTTGCTAGACTAAGCGACTTCGAATCTACCGCACTCATGAGGCGATTAGCGAAAGAGTATGGTGCGAAGCCTATTCTTCAGGCGGGGGATAACACGCTTCGCAAGGCTGGAACGCAGTTAATGCAAAAGCCCTTATTAATTGATGCTCTTGTCAGGTACATTGCCAGAACGGCGGTCGGTATTGATGAGGCGCTTACGAGCATCCTTCGAAAGACCAATGATCAGCTACTGGAATTTCTATATGAGGATGCCTGGCTAAGGATGACCCAAGGCCAAAGAACCGTTTTTCTTGTCTTAGTCGCGATTACTTGCCCAGCAGACGAGTTCTCAATAGGGCACGCATGCCAAGAGGTTGGCATTCCTCATGATGAGTTCATCCTAAGTCTCGATGAGACTTATTTTGCCAACCAAACGAAACAAGGCAGCACTTATGAACTCGAGATCGTTGAACTAGCGAAACGCTTTTTCTCTCAGAAGCTGGCCAAGTTGACCTCGACAGATCGTGAAGAGATCATGAATTATGCGGCGGAAGTGGACCGCTATGCTCGTGAAAGGGAAGCCATTGATCGAGAGTACAAAAAAGATCGCGTAGCAGAAGCCTTTAAGGGTCCATACGCAAAAGCCGCAAAAATTGCATCGGAAAAGGGAAAAATATCAGAAGCCAAAGAATTCTACGAGCTAGCGATTCAGGATGACCCTTTGAATTCGGCGCTCCATGATCGATTCGCATGGTTTCTGCTCAACAAGGCACACAAGCTTGAGTTAGCATTTATCGCATCAGCGAAGGCAGTCGAACTTAATGACAAAAATGCCGATGCATTGCTAACCCACGGAATTATCCTATATCACAAAAATGATATAGAAAATGGTGACAAATTCATCTCCAAGGCAAATCGAGAGGGAAAATCCGAGTCCGTTTGCCTACTTAGAATGGGGATTGGCCGATACCACTACTCAAAAAGTATCAACAATCGCGATGCAGCAATCAAGATTATTGAAGAATCGATCGACCTGTTTGATCGATCTAGACACAAACTAAATTCCGCTGATAAATATTACGCCAAAAACAGTAGAGATCTACAAAAATACATCGCCTTATCCCAGCAGCTTTTGCATGATATTAAAATGACCAAAGGCATACTGCTTTCAGAGGTTATAAAAGTGACAGACCTGGGGGGATTCGATCGAGCTTAGGCGCGGTCCTTTTGTCTGCACCCAACTGCATTGATGACGAAAGGGGGGCAGATCTATCCTCGACTCGATTTTGAAATAGATCTGCCCCCTTTCCTAATCCTTTCCTTCCACTACCGTACGCATCGCGTCGTTGTATTACCCTCTAATTTGCACCAAGGGCGATGAGCCGAGCGCTAGAGCATCGAAATGGGGATCGGGCCTTACTTCGCTCTGCGAGATCCCTCGTTGTGAGGCGGCAGAAACCTACCAGGAGAGCGCAAGCTCTAGCAAAGTGCATCAACTCATCAGTGCCTTGTGCTATGCCGCTCCCGTCGATATCACCTCGCCAAGCATCAAGAGCCGAGCCTATTTGTTCAGGCGCACACGTCGATTTCACGTATGGGTGCCAGGCACCGTAGCCGTGAGAATAGTTAAGACGGTTCCGTACAGTGGAGAACCAGTTCGGGCCTCCTTTTGCTTTTACGAAGCTTTCCAAACGTTCAATCGGCGCAGTGTCATCTGCATCAACGTTCGAGGCGCCAAGGGCTAAAGACCTGATGTGGGCCAAATAAGAGGGCATCAGTGTCCACAGCGCTTCGTGAGATCCTCCTGAGAACGCTCCCAAAGGCTCGCAGGTGAGCTGGCGCCCTCCATCCAGACATTTCAAGAGATAAAGACCGCCCGCCAGCGGGGCTCCCCCATAGATTGTCTTGATCTCGTCGTTTATGAATCGAAGATTCTCTGACGTGAGTCGAGTACAGGCCCAGCCGGCGAGCCGGAAGAGCGCGTGAGTAGCGAAGAACGCAGCGTAGTACGCTTGGATCAACAACCACCCGTATGATCTCGGTAGCTCACCGCACACCGCCTTTGTAATCACTGATTCGAATGCGGCTGCGGCAAACCGATCGGCTTCATGCGCGTAGTAGTTAACACTGTCAGTCGCATTACCAACATACAGTGCGACCTTCGCGTCTTCGACACGCATGACAGTAACTCGTTGCCTTGAGAATAGTTTGTCGGTAGTCCAAGATCGGACACCGCTGCTTGCCGTAAGCCCGCCAATCCAACTCAGTCTTAGTGCGTCATCCAGTGCCATGACTCAGATACTGAAGTCCTTCTTGATCAAGCTACTGAACAGTTCGCCGAGAGTCTTCACGCTAGCCGACGCCTTCTCGTATTTGGAACGAGTCAGCAGGTCGCCAATGGGGTTGATAATTGCAGCGAACTTCTGTTTGCTGAAGTTCTTCCCATGCTGAGCGGCAGAAATTCTGGCCACTTCAGGAAAAATGTCAAACACCGCTCTAAATGTCGTGGGCGCAGTAAGCGAGGCGTCAACCCTTGCCTTATCAAGAACATCCTTGAATGCTGCAAGATAGGCATTAGTGATCTGAAATACGCTCAGCGGGGTAGGCGCGTTGAAAACTGCGAGTGCAGGCTTCATGGCAAGGCTAAACGTTACCCGCGAGATCTTATTATGCTGGCGGGAGGAAGGGCTCATGAGCCCAAACATGACGCTTGCTGAGTCCGACGAAAAAAGATCAAAAGTTTGCCGCAGCAGTGTGTCCCTTTGGTCTTCTCTTTGGGCTAGTTGCTTGATGTCAAGCAATAGCTCATTCGGCACCTGGCGTTGCTTTGTATTTATGTCAATGAACAGTCGGGCCTCCTCAACCGGAGTCAGACCACTATAAATCACAACAGGCACTCGGAATGCCGTGGTTGCCATTCGAAAACCGTAAACGCGATGCTGCCCGTCTAGGACAAGAAATGCGCGTGGAACTGCGCTGAATTCGAGCGTCTTACCTTGGAGCACTTTGAGGTCCGCATCTTCTTGTGCCGACAGAATAATCGAGCCAGGGATGGTGCCTTCGCCGCTATCGATATAGCGAGCGATATCCTCTGCACGCTTCTTATCAAGAACCCGCTGAAACCCGTTCTGTACGTCTTCATGTCGAGTGGTGACAAAGCAATGCGCCGCCAAGATATCGGTGGGCATGGTGACGCTATAGAACTGCTTATCGCCCTGCTGAATGAGCGAGGCGGAAAAGCGAAGCCGGTTCGAGTTCGACTCGCTAATCCTTCGCGATACCGGCGTCGTAGTCCTTTTTCTTGGGATTACCTTCTTGGCTGCTGTCACTTTTATCTCTCTTAAACCAATGTCCAGTAAAGTATCATACTCTTTGCCGTTGGCAAGGCCTCCGTCCGCCTCCTGGTCGGCGTCCCGCGGAAATGAAACGTTTACTAGAGCGCGCCTTTCATCTTCTTAGCCCTACGACCAGCAATTCGGAAGCAGCCTTTCGGTAGGCTGGGCTCGTCTCGGCTAAAGCAGGAGGCCAGCACAACGGAAGTCCCAAAGACGCTAACCGTCCTCACGCTAGAATTCTATCTTCTTAGCGGAGATCAGAATGATCTAGAAGGGCTCTCGCCAGCCCCCTGCCACGACACAAACAGTCCTCGATGCTATTCAACATGCGCCGAGCGCCGGCCCTATTCCTGGATTTTCACGCGGACCCGCTTTCCGCGAAACCAATTCGGTCATTCCTCGAATAGCGGCAATCAAATTGGAAATCCGAAAGAAGAATGGGAGCCTATTGGCTCCCATTCTTTCAACGCTTAAGAATGAGGCTTCATCACTCTCAATCCCAGCTCAACGCCCCACCCGTCTGATACTCAATAACGCGCGTCTCAAAGAAGTTCCGCTCCTTCTTCAGATCGATCATCTCGCTCATCCACGGGAACGGATTCTCCTCATTCGGGAACAACTGATCCAACCCAATCTGCTGGCACCGACGATTGCAGATGAAGCGCAGGTAAGACTTGAACATCGGCGCATTCAAACCCAGCACCCCACGCGGCATCGTGTCCTCAGCGTAGCGATACTCCAGGTCAACAGCCTTCTTGAACAGCTCAGTAATCTCAGCCTTAAACTCCGCCGTCCAAAGATGCGGATTCTCCAGCTTGATCTGATTGATCAGGTCGATACCAAAATTGCAGTGCAGCGACTCATCCCGCAGGATGTACTGATACTGCTCCGCAGCCCCAGTCATCTTGTTCTGCCGCCCCATCGCCAGGATCTGCGTGAAGCCCACATAGAAGAACAGCCCTTCCATGATGCAGGCGAACACGATCAGCGACTTCAGCAGCTTCTGGTCGTTCTCCGGCGTGCCGGTCTTGAACGACGGGTCGGTGAGCGTGTCGATAAACGGGATCAGGAACTCGTCCTTGTCGCGGATCGACTGCACTTCGTGGTACGCGTTGAAGATCTCGGCTTCGTTCAGGCCCAGCGATTCAACGATGTACTGGTAGGCGTGCGTGTGGATGGCCTCTTCAAAGGCCTGGCGCAGCAGGTACTGGCGGCATTCCGGCGCGGTGATCTGGCGGTAGGTGCCCAGCACGATGTTGTTGGCGGCCAGCGAGTCGGCGGTGACGAAGAAGCCGAGGTTGCGCTTGATGATGCGGCGCTCGTCTTCGGTCAGGCCGTTGGGGTCTTTCCACAGGGCGATGTCGCGGGACATGTTGATTTCCTGCGGCATCCAGTGGTTGGCGCAGCCGGCCAGGTATTTTTCCCACGCCCACTTGTACTTGAACGGCACCAGCTGGTTGACGTCGGTCGAGCCGTTGATCACGCGCTTGTCGGCGGCGTTGACGCGGCGGTTGCTTTGCGCGGCGGCGGCGTTGGGGTTGTCGCCCAGGATGCCGGGCTGCGTGGCGGCCGGCGGCAGAACGCCTTGTTGGTCGGCGGTGGCGGCAACAGCAGCGGGTTGCAGGGCAGGCTGCGGTGCGGCCTGCGGGGTGGCTTGAACGTCGTCGTCCCAGCTCAGCATTGATCTTCTCCGAGGCTGCGCTCGCACTTGGCGAGCGCAGAGATTACTTAGTTGGGTGTTACTTGCTCCAGTGGCCTAACACCCATTCCCATTTGCGGGTTCCATAGTCCCACCGCCAGTGTGCTCGGACCCATTTCGTTGCGCCCAGTGGGCGCAACGTTTGCATGTTCTGCATCCGATCGGGCGGCTTTGGCGGCTTTGGTGGCTTTGGCAGTTCCAACTTCTTGAGCTTGAACATAACAACACCTCCTTAAACAACCGCCTCAGAACTTATTGGCAAGCCTCGCACTCTTCAAAGCCAGGATCACCGGGGCGCATCGTGCAGACCGCGCCTTCGGCTTCCGGCATGGCCGGGGCCGATGCGGCGGCTGCGTCCAGGGCGGAGCCGCTGTCGCTGCCCGACGACACTGCGTTCAGCGAGCCGCGCGACACGGTGGACTTCTCCACGTGGGTCGCAGCCATCGTGCGCAGGTAGTACGTGGTCTTCAGGCCGCGCACCCATGCCAGCTTGTAGGTGTCGTCCAGCTTCTTGCCCGACGCGCCGGCCATGTAGATGTTCAGCGACTGGGCCTGGTCGATCCACTTCTGGCGGCGGCTGGCGGCTTCCACCAGCCAGGTCGGCTCGACTTCGAACGCGGTGGCGTAGATGTCGCGCAGGTCTTGCGGAATGCGGTCGATGCGCGACAGCGAGCCGTCGAAGTACTTCAGGTCGGCAACCATCACTTCGTCCCACAGGCCGCGTTCCTTCAGGTCGCGCACCAGGTAGTCATTGACCACGGTGAACTCGCCCGACAGGTTGGACTTGACGTACAGGTTCTGGAACGTCGGCTCGATGCAGGCGGACACGCCGATGATGTTCGAGATCGTGGCGGTCGGCGCGATCGCGATGCAGTTCGAGTTGCGCATGCCGTGCTGCTTGATGCGGGCGCGCAGTGCGTCCCAGTCCATGGTGGCGGACATGTCGACATCCAGGTAGCCGCCGCGCTCTTCGGCCAGCAGCTTGAGCGAGTCTTGCGGCAGGATGCCACGGTCCCACAGCGAACCTTCATAGCTGCTGTAGCGGCCGCGCTCTTCGGCCAGCTCGGTCGAAGCGTGGTAGGCGTAGTAGCACACCGCTTCCATCGAGGTATCGGCAAACTTGACGGCGGCATCGCTGGAATACGGCGTGCGCAGCACGTGCAGGCAGTCCTGGAAGCCCATGATGCCCATGCCGACCGGACGGTGGCGCAGGTTGGAATTGCGCGCCTTGTCCACGGCGTAGTAGTTGATGTCGATCACGTTGTCGAGCATGCGCATGGCAGTGCGCACGGTCTTCTGCAGCTTGGCGTGATCCAGCGCGTAGGTGCCGTCGGCCTGCTTGGCCATGTGTGCGACCAGGTTGACCGAGCCCAGGTTGCAGACGGCGATCTCGCTCTCATTGGTGTTGAGCGTGATTTCCGTGCACAGGTTGGAGCTGTGCACCACGCCCACGTGCTGCTGCGGGCTGCGGATGTTGCACGGATCCTTGAAGGTGATCCACGGGTGGCCGGTCTCGAACAGCATGCCCAGCATCTTGCGCCACAGTTGCAGCGCCGGCAGCTTCTTGAACAGCTTCAGTTCGCCGCTGGCGGCCTTGGCTTCGTAGCCCAGGTAGGCCTTCTCGAATTCCTTGCCGACCTTGTCGTGCAGGTCCGGGCAGGTGGCGGGCGAGAACAGGGTCCATTCGCCGCCTTCCATCACGCGCTTCATGAACAGGTCCGGGATCCAGTTGGCCGTGTTCATGTCGTGGGTGCGGCGGCGGTCGTCGCCGGTGTTCTTGCGCAGTTCCAGGAATTCTTCGATGTCCAGGTGCCACGTTTCCAGGTAGGCGCAGACGGCGCCCTTGCGCTTGCCGCCCTGGTTCACGGCGACGGCGGTGTCGTTCACCACCTTCAGGAACGGGACCACGCCTTGCGACTTGCCGTTGGTGCCCTTGATGTGCGAGCCGAGCGCGCGCACGTTGGTCCAGTCATTGCCCAGGCCGCCGGCGAACTTGGACAGCAGCGCGTTTTCCTTCAGCGCTTCGTAGATGCCTTCCAGGTCGTCGGAGACGGTGGTCAGGTAGCACGACGACAGCTGCGAGCGGCGGGTGCCGGAGTTGAACAGGGTCGGCGTGGACGACATGAAGTCGAACGACGACAGCAGCTGGTAGAACTCGATGGCGCGCGCTTCACGGTCCTTCTCGTTCAGCGCCAGGCCCATGGCCACGCGCATGAAGAAGGCCTGCGGCATTTCGATGCGGGTTTCATCGATATGCAGGAAGTAGCGGTCGTACAGGGTCTGCAGGCCCAGGTAGTTGAACTGGAAGTCGCGGCCGGCGTCCAGCGCGGCGCCCAGGCGGGCCAGGTCGAAGGTGGCCAGTTGCTCGTCCAGCAGCTCGGCTTCGATGCCGCGGGCGATGAACTTGGGGAAGTACTCGGCGTAACGCGTGCTCATTTCGGCCTGCGTCACTTCGGTGCCCAGGATTTCCTTGCGGATCGTGTGCAGCAGGATACGGGCGGTGACCTGGCTATAGTCCGGGTCCTTTTCGATCAGGGTACGCGCGGCCAGGATGGCGGAGTCGTACACCTGCGTCATCGGCACGCCGTCGTACAGGTTCTTCAGGGTTTCCTTCAGGATCGGCTCGGCGCTCACTGCGTTGCCAAGGCCGCTGCAGGCGTTGTCGATCAGGTCATGCAGCGCGGCGATGTCCAGCACGTGGGTGACGCCGCCATCGGTCACGTTGACCGAGATGCCGCCTTCCTGCACGCGGGCCACGGCCTGGGCGTTGGCCTGGGCGCGCTCGTCCTTGCGCTTCTCGCGGTACAGCACGTAGGCGCGGGCCACTTCATGCTCGCCCGAGCGCATCAGCGCCAGTTCCACGTGGTCCTGCACGTCTTCGATATGGATGGCGCCGCCGTTGGGGCGGCTGCGCACCAGTGCGCGCACGACGTTGTCAGTCAGTTGCTCGACGATCTCGCGCACACGCGCGGACGCGGCGCCCTGCCCGCCGTTCACGGCGAGGAAGGCCTTGGTCATGGCAACGGCGATCTTGGACGGCTCGAAAGCCACCACGGCGCCGTTGCGTCGAATGATCTTGTGATCCGGGTAGTTCGTATTGGCGGCGTTGGCGGGGGTCTGCTGCGCGGTCGGTGCAATACCGGCGGCGGCGCCACCCGTGGTGATTTCGTTCTGGGCCGTTTGCATGAGAACTCCTGTTTTTACCCTGGAAATAAGAGACAAAAGAGTCCCTGGCGAAATGCGGCGAAAAGAACGTCCCTCCCGGCGTGAGGTCGGGGGCGGACAGACTGCCTTTACGTGAACATTTCGCCAGGGACTCTTGTGATTCGCTGGCCTTAGCGGGCGGTTTCGAGACGATGCACGAACTTCGTGATCCCTGACTCACCCTTGGGGCCGGCTCCCCGGTTTGACTACTAGATATAGTGTGTGACGCGTGAAACTGGGCTAAGTATAGTGAAACGAATCCGAATGACCAGTCTTGACAAGCGCTATTTCGGGGGCGGTTGCGCCGATGCGGCAGCGCCACATGCCCGCAAGCCTAATACTCGCAAGGGTTTTCGCCAGACCGTTCGCAACTGCACATTTCACAAAAATTTTTTTGATTGTTGCGAGGTTGCGATAGCCCCACCCCGAGGTAGGGCATGTGCGCCGGAACGGGGCGCACGGGGATGGGGAATGAGGTTAAGGATTCGTCACCTGGCCAGCCGCGCCAGGGCACTGGTAGGGCAACATGCCCGGCGCCACGCCTGCCTGCCTGGCGAAGCGCGCCCAGTCGAAATGCGGGCCGGGATCGGTCTTGCGCCCCGGGGCGATGTCGCTGTGCCCAGCAATCGCGCGCACCGGGTAGGCGGCCAGCAGCGCCGGCACCAGCGCGGCCACGGTGTCGTACTGGGCCAGGGTGAACGGCAGGTCGTCGCAGCCCTCGATCTCGATGCCGATGGAGAAATCGTTGCAGCGGGCGCGGCCGAAGAAGTCGGACTGTCCGGCGTGCCAGGCCCGCTGCGTGCACGGGACAAACTGCACCAGCTCCCCCTCGCGCGTGACCAGGAAGTGCGCGGACACCTGCACCTGGTGGATGGTGGCAAAGTACGGGTGCTTGTTGGGATCGAGCCGGTTCTGGAAGAAGGCCTCGATGTCGCCGCTGCCGAACTGGCCGGGCGGCAGGCTGATGTTGTGCAGCACCACCAGGTCCACCGGCATGCCGGCCGGGCGCTCGTCAAAGTTTGGTGACGGCACGCGGCGCGCGGCGGGGACCCAGCCGTCGGCCTCTGGCAGATAGCGGTGCTCGGGCTTGCTCATGACGTGCCCTCGCCTTCCACGGTGCTGCGTTCGGCGGCGTCCATGGCCTCGCGGATGCCCAGTTGCTGGATACGGTAGCGCAGCTGGCGCAGGTTCAGGCCCAGCAGCGGCGCGGCCGCGGTGCGGTTGAAGTTGGTCTGCGCCAGCGCCTGCAGGATCAGCTCGCGCTCCACGGCTTCCAGCCTGGCTTGCAGGTCGATCGGGAAGACGATGCCGCGGCAGGCGCGTTCGGCGGGATCGCCGGCGGGCTCGGGTTCGGGCGCGCTGGCCGGGGCCGGCACCACGGGCGGCGGCTCTGCCGGGGCCGGCGCGGGCGCGGCGGCCGGCGGCACCGGCGCCCACATGCCTGCGGCGCCCCAGGGGGCGGAATAGTTGGTGGGCGCCATCGCCGGCGCGGGGGCATGCATCAGCCCGGCGCGCTCGGCGCCGGCGTCCAGCGGGCCCAGGTCGGCCAGCTCGATCTCTTCGCTCTCGGCAAAGGCGTAGGCGCGCTCCAGCAGGTTCTCCAGCTCGCGCACGTTGCCGGGGAACGGATAGGCCACCAGCCGTTGCAGCGCCGCCGGCGACAGCCGCTTGGGGCGCGGGTCGCCGTAGCGCACCGCCAGGTGGTCCAGGATGGCGCGCGCCAGCACCGGGATGTCTTCACCGCGCTCGCGCAGCGTGGGCATGCGCAGCGCCAGCACGTTCAGGCGGTAGTACAAGTCCTGCCGGAACTGCCCGGCCGACACCATCGCCGCCAGGTCCTTGTGGCTGGCGCACATCACGCGCACGTCGACGGCGTCTTCGCGGCTGGCGCCGATCTTGCGCACGCGGCGCTCCTGCAGCGCGCGCAGCAGCTTGACCTGCATCGGCAGCGGCAGGTCGGCCACCTCGTCGAGCAGCAGCGTGCCGCCGTTGGCGGCCTGGAAGAAGCCGCCGCGCTCCCCGTCGGCACCGGTGAAGGCGCCTTTGACATGGCCGAAGAACTCGGACTCCATCAGGTTCTCGGGGATGGCGCCGCAGTTGACGGCGATAAACGGATGCGCGGCCCGGCCGCTGGTCGCGTGGATGGCGCGCGCGGCGCGCTCCTTGCCGCTGCCGGATTCGCCGCTGATCACCACCGGCGCCATGCTGCGCGCCAGCCGCGACAGCGAACGGCGCACCTCCAGCATGGCGGCGGAATGGCCGGGCAGCAGGGCGGCGGCGCGGTCGGCGGCCTGCTCGGCCGCGGCGGCTTCGGCATCGGTGCTGTCGCGTTGCTGGCGGCCCAGCGCGTTCAGCACCAGGCTGCGCAGCTGCTCCAGCGATACCGGCTTGGCGATGTAGTCGAAGGCGCCGGCCTTGAGTGCTTCCACGGCGTTGTCGGCGCTGCCGTAGGCGGTGATGACCGCCACCGGGATGCGTTCCGGCGCGGCCGACAGCTGGCGCACGATCTCGATGCCCAGGCCGTCGCCCAGGCGCATGTCGGTCAGCACCAGGCTGTAGCGGCGCTGCGCCAGCTTCTCGCGCGCCTCGGCGAGCGAGCCGGCCAGCACCACGTCATGGCCCATGCGGCGGATCGAGATGTCCAGCAGCTCGCGCAGGTCGGCCTCGTCGTCGATGACCAGGATGGGATCGGGCGCTCGGGACATTCGGGGTGGCATGGGGTGGTGGCTGGGTTGGGACAGGTCAGGCGGCGGCCGCATCGGCACTCTCGATGCGCAGCGTCAGCACGAAAGCCTTGGCCGGCAGTGTATCGCGCGCGGCGGCGGCCAGCATGCCAGTGCGCTCCAACAGCGCCGGCAAGGCGATGGCGCCGTAGCGCACCTGGGCGTCATTGGCGCCGCACAGCTCGCGCGCCATGAACAGGCCCAGCCCGGTGCCCTGGGCGTTGCTGGTGAAGAACGGTTCGAACAGGCTGCGCTGGTGCTCGCGCGCGACTTCGGCGCCGTCGTTCCAGACGATCAGCTCGGCATGGTGCTGGTCCAGCGCATGCGCCAGCAGCCGGATCGATCCCGGCAGCCGGCTGCAGTAGCGCCAGGCGTTGTCCAGCAGGTTGCCCAGCACCTGCTGCAGCTGCGAGGCGTCGAACACCACCGGCTGGGCCACGTCCACGGTCAGCCGGATGGCATTGGCGTTGATGTCGGCCCGGCCCGCCGGGCGGGTCTCGCCGGCGCGCGGGCGGCGCGAGCGCATTTCGGCGCGCCAGCGCTCGACGATCTCGGGCAGCGCCTGCGCCAGGTGCACGGTGCTGCGGCCGGTGCGCGGGCGGCGCGACATCTGCAGCACGTCTGACACCACCTGGTCCAGCCGGCGCACGTTGTCGTTGATGATGCGCAGCAGGCGGGCGTCGATATCGACATCGGCGCCGCCATGGTCTTGCGCGGCAGGGTCGCGCCGGCCGGAGTCTCCCAGCAGCTCGCTGGCCTGGCTGATTGCTGCCAGCGGGTTGCGGATCTGGTGCGCGATGCTGGCCACCAGCCGGCCCATGGCGGCCAGCTTTTCCTGCTGCACCTGCTCGGCGATGCGTTCCCAGCTTTCGATATGGACCAGCACGGTGTCGCGCATCTCGTTGCGCAGCAGGGCCTCATCCTCCTGCGACCAGGCCATGGCCTCGTTCTGGGCGATGGCCAGGCGCAGGCGGCCGGCGGCTTCGGGCGACAGTTCGCTCCAGGCGGCGGTATCCAGCGTGGCCGGCACGGTGCGGCCATGCGCCATGGTCGAGCGCAATCCTGCCAGCCCCGGCAGCACAAAGCGCAGCCGCAGCCGGGTGTGCTGCATGGTGCCGTCGGCCAGCGCGGTGCCGGACGCCATCGGCAGCAGCTGCAGGATGCGCGGCACGTCGTCCTTGCTGTGCAGCCAGTCGCGCAGCATCTCCATCAGCGGCTGCAGGCGCGGGATGCGGCGCAGGTCGAACAGCACTGCTTCTCCGCCCTGACCTGCCGCACCACCCAGCCGGCGCGAGTAGATGCGCTCATGCGGCTGCACGCCCAGCAGCACCACCGCCGCGGGGTTGGCGGCCACCACCGCGCCGTTGGCGCGCACCAGCATCACGCCGTCCTGCATGTCGTTGACCATGAGCCGGTTGACCAGCTGCTGCAGGCGCAGCTCCTGCTCGCGCGCCAGCGCCAGGCGCTCCTGCGCGATCTGGCGGTTGGCCAGCATATACATCAGCAGCGCCGCGATCATGAACACCAGGCCGAACAGGCCCGAGCCCAGCAGCCCGGCATCGGCCTGGCGCAGCAGGATGGTGTGCATGAAGGGCCCGCTCATCACCACCAGCGCGGAGATCGACGCGGCAAACAGCGCGAACAGCAGGCTGGTCAGTGCGCCGGCTTCCAGCGCGGGCAGCAGGAAGATCATGGCCAGGCCCTCGGCCTGCCCGCCCCGCCCCAGCACGCTGAAGACCAGCGCCAGCAGGGCCAGGTCGGCCAGCACCTGCACCCGCACGCGCAGATGGAAGTGCCGGCGCCACAGCGTGCCGGCCAGCATCGCCACGGCAATGCCAAGATAGGGCACGGCGATGGTCATGGCCGCCGCGTGCTCGATGCCGCCCAGGCCCCCGAGGTCGAACGGCACGGGCGGGATCGCATTCGTGATGGCGGTGACGGAGGCCGGCTCGCCGCGCCGCATCAGCGCAAAACCGACCAGCAGCAGGCCCACGGCCACACGGGTCCAGCAGAAATAGCGCAGCAGGCGCCAGTGAAAGTCAGGCGGTTCGGGCTGGCGCCACAGCTGGGCCAGGCCGCGCCAGGCGTTCAGCCGCTGCCAGCCCGACGACGCCGGCTCTGTCATGGGCGGGGGCCGCTGCTGCTGTCGCTGCCCTCGGCCCGGCTTTCGTCAGGCAGGTGGCTGCGGCGGCAGTAGTGCAGGCCGCGCCAGGCAATGGCCTCGCCCTGCGGCAGGTGCACGCCGCACTGGGCGCACTGGACCATGGGTTCGGCGGTGGCGTCGGCCGGGCCGGCGGCGGCAGTGCGCTCGCTGGCCTCGCGGGCCTGGCGTGCGCGGTGTTCAGCCAGCCGCGCCTCGGCGCGGGCGCGCAGCCACCAGATGACGCCCAGCACCACGGCCAGCAGGATCAGGATACGTGCCATGGGGAATCAGAGGCGATGCAGGACGACTTCAATCACGAAACGGCTGCCGACATAGGCCAGCAGCAGGATGCCGAACGAGGCGATGACCCAGCGCAGCGCCACCTTGCCGCGCCAGCCGCGGAAGATGCGCCCGGCCAGGATGCCGCCGAACATGGCCCACGAGATCAGCGCGAACACCGTCTTGTGGTCCAGCCGGAAGGCGCGGCCGAACAGGTCTTCAGAGAACAGCAGGCCCGAGCCGATGGTCAGCGTCAGCAGCACAAAGCCGGCGCCAATCAGCCGGAACAGCAGCTTCTCCAGCGTCAGCAGCGGCGGCAGCAGGTCCAGCCAGCGGCCCAGCCATTCGCTGGGTTGCTGCTCCGGCGGCCGCGCCGGCGCGTGCCGGAAGCCATGCAGGCGCCGTTCGGCCAGCAGCATCAGGAAGGCGTGGAACGCCGCCAGCGTGAACAGCCCGTAGGCCACGTTGGCGATGATGAAATGCAGCTTGAACAGCGGCCGCGCCGCGTAGCCCAGGATCTGCGAGCCGGGGAAGGCCAGCGGCATCAGGCTGGCCACCAGCGCCACCGGGATCACGATCAGGCCCAGGCCCGCCAGCGAGAAGAAGAAGCTTTCGATCCAGTAGATGCCCACGCCCAGCCACAGCATGGCCGACAGTGCGAAGGCAAAGCCGAACATCATGCGCTCGGCCGGGAAGATGGTTTCATGCAGCAGCATGCCGTGGCTGGCCAGCGCCGCCAGCATCAGCACGTGCCACCAGGCCGGGCGCCCTTCGCCGTGCGCGCCGCCCGCCGGGGGGATGGGGCCGCCGCCGGCCACCAGCACGGCCGAGGTCGCCCCCCCTGCCGGGCCGGCAGCGGTGGCAAGGCGTGGGTGGCGCGTGGCCCAGCCGTGAAAGGCCAGGCCGCAATAGAGAAGTGCCGTCAGGGCATACAGTACAATGACCATTTACGCAGTTTACCTTAGTGCCCACGGACGGTGGCGGCCCGCTTGAACCGGTGTAACCGGTGTTCCAGGCCCGCCCCGTGTGCAAGACTGCCTCCGATTTCAGCCCCGAGCCCTGCTCCGACTTCTCCCCCGATTCCTGCCATGCTGGACAATCTCACTCAACGCCTGGCGCGTGTGGTCAAGACCATGCGCGGCGAGGCGCGCCTGACCGAGGCCAACACCGCCGAGATGCTGCGCGAAGTGCGCCTTGCCATGCTCGAAGCTGACGTGGCGCTGCCGGTCGTGCGCGAATTCGTTGCCCGCGTGAAGGAAAAGGCCATGGGCGAGGAGGTTGTCAGCAGCCTCACCCCGGGCCAGGCCCTGGTCGGCGTGGTCCAGCGCGAGCTGACCGCCGTGATCGGCGGCGCCGACGCGGCCAGCGGCAACAACAAGGAAGCCGAGCTGAACCTGGCCGTGCAGCCGCCCGCCATCATCCTGATGGCCGGCCTGCAGGGCGCCGGCAAGACCACCACCGTGGGCAAGCTGGCCAAGTGGCTCAAGGAAAACAAAAAGAAGAAGGTGCTGACGGTCTCGTGCGACGTCTACCGCCCCGCCGCTATCGCCCAGCTCAAGACCGTTTCCGAGCAAGTCGGCGCTGACTTCTTCCCGTCGCAGCCGGACCAGAAGCCGGCGGACATCGCCCGCGCGGCGGTGGACTGGGCGCGCAAGCACTACCACGACGTGCTGATCGTCGACACGGCCGGCCGGCTCGGTATCGACGAGCTGATGATGCAGGAAATCGCCGCCCTGCACGCCGAGCTGAAGCCCGCCGAAACCCTGTTCGTGGTCGACGCCATGCTGGGCCAGGACGCGGTCAACACCGCCAAGGCCTTCAACGACACCCTGCCGCTGACAGGCGTGGTGCTGACCAAGCTGGACGGCGACGCGCGCGGCGGCGCGGCGCTGTCGGTGCGCCATATCACCGGCCGCCCGATCAAGTTTGTCGGCGTCGGCGAAAAGCTGGACGGCCTGGAGCCCTTCTACCCCGACCGCATGGCCCAGCGCATCCTGGGCATGGGCGACATCCTCGCGCTGGTCGAGGAAGCCCAGCGCGGCGTGGACATGGAAGCGGCCGAGAAGCTGGCCAAGAAGATCAAGAAGACCGGTGACTTCGACCTGGAAGACTTCAAGGCCCAGATCGGCCAGATGAAGAAGATGGGCGGCCTGGGCAGCCTGGTCGACAAGCTGCCGGCGCAGTTCGCCCAGCAGGCGCAGGGCGCCAACATGGACCAGGCCGAGAAGCAGGTGGCCCGCATGGAAGGCATCATCAACAGCATGACGCCCACCGAGCGCGCCAAGCCCGAGCTGATCAAGGCCAGCCGCAAGCGCCGCATTGCCGCGGGCGCCGGCGTGCCGGTGCAGGAAGTGAACCGCCTGCTCAACCAGTTCGACCAGATGCAGTCCATGATGAAAAAGCTCAAGGGCGGCGGCATGATGAAGATGATGCGCCAGATGGGCGCGATGAAGGGCGGCATGAAGGGCCTCTTCAACCGCTAGAATCCGTCCGTCGCACCCCGACTTGCCTCCCCCCGCAAAAGAACAGGAAAGACATCATGATGAGTGCCGTACAGGCCCGCGAGCTGTGGGCCAACTCCGAGGAAATCGTCTCCGCCGCGGAAGTCCAGGCGTCGCTGGACCGCATGGCCGCGGAAATCACCGCCAAGATGGGCGATGCCTTCCCGCTGGTGCTGTCGGTGATGGGCGGCGCGGTGGTCTTCACCGGCATGCTGCTGCCCAAGCTGGCCTTCCCGCTGGAGTTCGACTACATCCACCTCTCGCGCTACAACAACAAGACCGTGGGCGGCGAGATGCAGTGGCGCGTGGCCCCGCGCGAGTCGGTCAAGGACCGCGTGGTGCTGGTGCTGGACGACATCCTGGATGAAGGCGAGACCATGGCCGCGATCCGCGAGCGCATCATGGACATGGGCGCCAAGGAATTCCACGCCGCGGTGCTGTGCGAGAAGACGCTGACCAAGATCAAGCCCATGCATCCGGACTTCTGCGGCTTTGCCGTGCCGGACCGCTATGTGTTTGGGTGCGGCATGGATGCCAAGGGCTACTGGCGCAACCTGGACTCGATCCGCGCGCTGGTTTGATCAGTTAATACAGGCACCCGCCCGGGTGCCTGCCCCGGCGCCATCCTCAGGCGCCCAGGATCGGCCACAGCGAGGCCAGCAGCAGCACGGCCATGCCGATATTGAAGGCGCGCAGCACCCGCGGACGCGCCAGCCAGCGCCGCAGCGCAGAGCCGCACAGTGCCCACATCGCCACGCTGGGCAGGTTCACCACCCCGAAGATCCCCGCCAGCAGCAGCACGTTGAGCCACAGGTTGCCGTGCAGCACATAGGTGCTGCACGCACCCACCGCCATCACCCACGCCTTGGGATTGACCCACTGGAACGCCGCCGCCGCCCAGAAGCCCATCGGCCGCTTGACCTGCTGGTCCTGCACGCCGCCGGCGGTGGCCAGCTTCCACGCCAGCCATATCAAGTAGACCGTCGCCACCACGCGCAGCACCTGCCAGGTCCACGGGAAGGCGTGGAACATCGATCCCAGCCCCAGCCCGACCAGCCCCACCATCAGCGCAAAGCCAATGCTGACGCCGAGCAGGTGCGGCACCGTGCGCACGAAGCCGAAATTCACGCCCGAGGCGAGCAGCATCGTGTTGTTGGGACCGGGGGTGATCGACGACACCAGCGCAAAGCCGGCAAACGCGGCGAAGACACCGGTTCCGGCGGCGAGTTGGGACACTTCCATGACTGACTCCAGGGCGTTCAGGGAAATCAGTCTACGGTCAGTTAGCGGTACAGTACCGGTACAATTTTTGGAATTAATGCCGATACGGCGCCGGGCACGGGATCAGTACCGCGCAGTGCGCTCCTGCGAAACACAATCAGGCGTCGCTGCGGTACGGCCGTTCGCGCAGCCACTTGGTGGCGATCCACTTCTCGCCGAAGGCCACCGGCAGCCCCGCGTGCAGGGTGCGCTCGTCCAGCGCGCCGTCGGGCAGCAGGTAGCTGAAGTACACCGCATTGCCCTTGACCGGCGCCACCTCCAGCCCCACGCGCGGGAACGCGGTGGCGCCGCCCGCCTCGGGCGTGTTCAGGTAGATCACCAGGGTGGCGATGCGCTGCCCGCCGACGGACAGCTGGCGCGCCTCGCCGGGGCGCTGCGGATTGAAGTAGTCGAAGTGCGGCTGGTACTCGCCGCCGGGCTTGTAGTTGAGGATCTGCAGGCCTTCGCCGTGCTCGGCCGGCACGCCGGTGACGGCGGCGATGCGGGCCTCGATGCGCGTGATCAGGGGGTGCTCGGCCACCTGGAACATCGCGCCCATGCTGGTGCGGGCATCGATCAGGTTCTCGTCGCCGGTGTCCGGGTTGACCACCGGCGAGCGCGCCAGGCGGCCGCGCGACAGCGCCACCAGGGCATCGCACTCGTCGTCGGTCAGCAGCTGCTGGAACAATTGGACCTGTGGCGACGCCAGCCGGAACAGGATCGGGACCTGGCGGTCCCCGCCATCGGCCGCGTAGACCGCGGGCGTGCCGGCTGCAGCTGCGGAGCGCGCCGGCGCAGGCCGGGCCGGCGCGGCACCATAGGCATCTTGTGCAAATGCCGCGGCCACGGCCTGGCGCGCAAAGGCGTCGTCATAGCCCGAGCGCAGCATCGACAACACCAGCGCATCGGCGGCAAAGCCCTGGGCGATATGCCGGGCCAGCCATTGTTCAAGGTCGGGCGAGGATTCGGTGTAGCCGGTCTTGCCGCCGGCAACGGATGCTTCGCGGATCATGACGGATTGGCGGCGACGCGCTGCGACGAGAACGGGTTGCGGGCAGGCGGCTCGGACACCGGTGCGCGCGGGCGCGACGGCGCGACCTCGGGCTCGCCGGCCACGGTGACCGTGGCTTCGGAATACTGCCAGCGCTTCCACGCCGCCAGCACCGCGTTCGGATATTCGGGGCGGCCGCGGCTGCCGTTGTAGCGGCCCAGCGCCAGGTACAGGTCGCCCTGCTCGCGGTCCAGGTAGTAGCGCAGGATGGTGCAGCCGTAACGCAGGTTGCTCTGCAGGTGAAACAGCTTGCGCGGGTCGCTGTCGCCGATGGCGCGCACCCAGAACGGCATCACCTGCATCAGCCCGCGCGCACCGGCCGAGCTGATCGCGTACTTGCGGAAGTTGCTCTCGACCTGGACCAGGCCCAGCACCAGCGCGGGCTCCAGCCCGGCGCGCTTGGCCTCGTAGTAGGCCACCTCGATCAGTTCCACGCGCACCTGCGGCTCGGGGATGCGCGAGGCCAGGCGGGCGGACATCTCGCCCAGCCATTTCAGGTAGGCCAGGCGCTCGCCGCCGGACGCGAATACCGGCCGCGTGGGCCGGTCATCGGCAATGGCGGCGGCCAGCGCGCCGCGCACGGAATCGGCGAGGTCTTCTTCCTTCTGCGCGCCGGCGTGGGCTGCCATGGCCGCGACGGCCAGCAGCAGCCCGCCCGCGCAGCGGCGGGCGGCACCGGTCATGCCGCGGGCGGCGCGCATGGGGCTCAGTTCGCCAGCTGGCTGCGCACGTGGCCGACCACGTCGGCCACGCTGACGGCGGTGGCCTGCGCGTCGCGCCGGCCCTGGTACTCGACCTTGCCTTCCTTCAGGCCGCGGTCGCCCACCACCACGCGGTGCGGCACGCCGATCAGCTCCCAGTCGGCAAACATCACGCCCGGGCGCTCGCCGCGGTCGTCCAGGATGACGTCCACGCCGGCGGCCAGCAGCTCGGCATGGATGCGGTCGGCCTCGGCCTTGACGGCTTCGGAGCGGTCGTAGCCCACCGGGCAGATCACCACCGCGAACGGCGCGATCGCGGCCGGCCAGATGATGCCGCGCTCATCGAAGTTCTGCTCGATCGCCGCGCCCAGGATACGGGTGACGCCGATGCCGTAGCAGCCCATCTGCATCGGCTGGGTCTTGCCGTTCTCGTCCAGAAAGGTGGCGTTCATCGATTCCGAGTAACGCGTGCCCAGCATGAACACGTGGCCCACCTCGATGCCGCGGCAGATTTCCAGCGTGCCCTGGCCGTCCGGCGAGGCGTCGCCGGCGACCACGTTGCGCAGGTCGGCCACGACCGGCTCGGGCAGGTCGCGGCCCCAGTTGACGCCGGTGTAGTGGTAGTCGCGGTAGTTGGCGCCGCAGACGAAATCGCTCATGTTGGCGACGGTGCGGTCGGCCACCACCTTGACCGGCTTCTTCGCGCCGATCGGGCCCAGGTAGCCCGGCGGCGAGCCGAAGGCGTCGACGATCTCGTTCTCGGTGGCAAAGCGGAAGTCGGCCAGGCCCGGCACCTTTGACGCCTTGACCTCGTTCAGCTCATGGTCGCCGCGGATCAGCAGCAGCCAGATCTCGGCGCCGGCCTCGGTGTCCTTGGCCAGCACGATCGACTTGACGGTGCGCTGCAGCGGGATGCCCAGGAACTCGGCCACGTGCTCGCACTTGGCCTTTTCCGGGGTGGCGGTCTTGACCAGGTCTTCGGCCGGCGCGGCGCGGCTGGCCAGCAGGGGCAGCGCCTCGGCGGCCTCCATGTTGGCGGCGTAGTCCGAGGTCGGGCAGTAGACGATGGCGTCTTCGCCGGTGTCGGCGATCACATGGAACTCATGCGAGCCCGAGCCGCCGATGGCGCCGTTGTCGGCCGCCACGGCGCGGAATTCCAGGCCAAAGCGGCGGAAGATGCGCACGTAGGCGTCGTACATGTTCTCGTACGACTTGCGCAGGCCGTCCGTGTCGCGGTCGAAGGAATAGGCATCCTTCATGGTGAACTCGCGCCCGCGCATGATGCCGAAGCGCGGCCGGCGCTCGTCGCGGAACTTGGTCTGGATCTGGTAGAAATTGACCGGCAGCTGCTTGTAGCTGCGGATTTCCGAGCGGGCGATGTCGGTCACCACCTCTTCCGAGGTCGGCTGGACCGCGAAGTCGCGCTCATGGCGGTCCTTCAGGCGCAGCAGCTCGGGGCCCATCTTGTCCCAGCGGCCGGTTTCCTGCCACAGCTCGGCCGGCTGGATCACCGGCATGGACAGCTCCACCGCGCCGGCGCGGTTCATTTCCTCGCGCACGATGTTCTCCACCTTGCGGATCACGCGCAGCCCGATCGGCATGTAGTTGTAGATGCCGGCGCCCAGCTTCTTGATCATGCCGGCGCGCATCATCAGCTTGTGCGAAACGATTTCCGCGTCGGCGGGCGCTTCCTTGAGGGTGGAAATGAAGAATTGCGAGGCTTTCATCCGTAATTTCTCTCTGGGCCGCCGGGCTCGGGAAAACCCGTCCCGGCAAAATCCGGGGGCCGGCGGCACTGAATTGTGGGCACGCGCCTGAAACTGCCCTTCCGCTCGGGGAAAACCAGCATCCCCCGGTCCGGGCCCGGCTGCGCGCTTCCTTTATAATCAGCGTAATTCTAAAGGATTCGAGGTGCAGTCATGCTCGATCGTGAAGGCTTTCGCCCGAACGTCGGCATCATCCTCCTCAACGCACGAAACGAGGTTTTCTGGGGCAAGCGAATCGGCGAACACTCCTGGCAGTTCCCGCAAGGTGGCATCAAGTACGGCGAAACGCCTGAACAGGCCATGTACCGCGAACTGCATGAGGAAATCGGCCTGCTTCCGGAGCACGTCAGGATCGTCGGTCGCACGCGCGACTGGCTGCGTTACGAGGTGCCGGACAAGTTCATCCGCCGCGAGATCCGCGGCCACTACAAGGGCCAGAAACAAATCTGGTTCCTGCTGCGCATGGCCGGCAGGGACTGTGATATCCATCTGCGTGCCACCGAGCACCCTGAATTCGACGCCTGGCGTTGGAGTCATTACTGGGTGCCGCTGGAGGCGGTGATCGAGTTCAAGCGCGATGTCTACCAGCTGGCGCTGACGGAGTTGTCACGCTTCCTGAACCGGCACGCGCGTGTGCCGCTGAGTCCCTATGGCACGCACGGCCCCCACGGCATGCATGGCCGGCATGGCGGGCCGCGCAGCCAGGCGCTCAGCCGCGCCCAGCAGGCGCAGCAGGCCGACGCCGACTGCAATGCCGAGGCCGCGCACGCGACCGAGCACGATTCACCGGCAACGCCGGTTTCCACCTCACGGAGCACTGATGACTAGTTTCACCGGCCTGGGCCGCCGCCGCGGCCTGACCGCTGCCGGCATGCTGATTGCCGCGGCCAGCCTTGCGCTGGCCGGCTGCAAGACCACCGGCAAGGAGATGGCGGAGGAAGAAAGCACCTGGCTCAACCCGTTCGCGCCCAAGACCTTTGATGAGGCCAAGGCGATGCTGCCGGCACCGCCTCAGGACGCCAACCTGATCCCGTTCTCGGTGTCGGGCACCGGCTCGCTGTCATTCGCGGTGGACGGCAAGTCGGTCTCGGTCGGCAAGGACAACGTGGTGCGCTACACGGTCGTCACCACCAGCCAGAGCGGCGCGCGCAACGTGACCTTCGAAGGCCTGCGCTGCGATGCGTTCGAGCGCAAGCTCTACGCCACGCTGCCCAAGGGCGCCACCGAGTGGGTGCCCAACAGCAGCGACTACGGCGAGACCTGGCACCGCATGGAGACTGGCGTGCGCAATGCCTATGCCGCCACGCTGGCGATCGATTTCTTCTGCGAGGGCCGTACCGTGGCCGGCACCGCCGACGCCATGGTGCGCGACCTGCAATCGCGAGCGCCGCGCAAGCGCTGAAGCACGCAGCGTCGACATAAAAAAACGGCGGGACTGCCTGGCAGCCCCGCCGTTTTTGTTTGCGCCCGGCCTGTACGCCCGTCAGACCAGCACCAGGTTGTCGCGATGGATCAGTTCGGGCTCGTTCAGGTGCCCCAGCACGGACTCGATCTCGGATGAGGGCTTGCGCGCGATCAGCCGCGCCTCGGCGCTGGAATAGTTGGTGATGCCGCGCGCCACCTCCTTGCCCTGCGCGTCGACGCACGCGATCACCTCGCCGCGGGCGAACTCGCCCTGCACTTCCGTCACGCCGATCGGCAACAGCGACTTGCCGCCGCTGGTGAGCTTCTCGACCGCGCCGTTGTCGATCACGACCCGGCCGCGCAGCTGCAGGTGGTCGGCCATCCATTGCTTGCGCGCCGTGAGCCGCCCGGTCGGCGCCAGCAGCTGGGTGCCGATGGCCTCGCCCGCGGCCAGGCGCTCCAGCACGTTGGCCTCGCGCCCGGAGGCGATGGTGGTATGGGCGCCGGACTTGGCTGCGCGCTTGGCCGCCAGGATCTTGGTCAGCATGCCGCCGCGCCCGATCGACGTGCCGGCGCCGCCGGCCATGGCCTCCAGCTCGGGGGTGCCGGCCAGGGCCTCGTCCACGAACTGCGCGGCCGGGTCCTTGCGCGGGTCGGCGGTGTACAGGCCGCGCTGGTCGGTCAGGATCACCAGCGCGTCGCCTTCGATCAGGTTGGTCACCAGCGCGCCCAGCGTGTCGTTGTCGCCGAACTTGATTTCGTCGGTGACCACGGTGTCGTTCTCGTTGATGATCGGCACCACGCCCAGGGACAGCAGCGTGAGCAGGGTCGAGCGGGCGTTGAGGTAGCGTTCGCGGTCGGCCAGGTCGGCGTGGGTCAGCAGCACCTGCGCGGTGCGGATGCCGTAGCGGCCGAACTGGCTTTCATAGACCTGCGCCAGGCCCATCTGGCCGACGGCGGCGGCGGCCTGCAGCTCATGGATTTCCTTCGGGCGGCGCACCCAGCCCAGGCGCTGCATGCCTTCGGCGATGGCGCCGGAGCTGACCAGCACCACTTCCTTGCCGGCCACGCGCAGCTTGGCGATCTGGGCCGCCCAGCGGGCGATGGCGTCGTGGTCCAGCCCCTTGCCGTCGTTGGTGACCAGGCTGGAGCCGACTTTGACGACGATGCGCTTTGCCTGCGCGATGACCGATTGCATGACGGGAATCCTGTCTCCCGGGCAGCCGGCGGCGGGCGCCGCGCCCGAATTGTCCGTGGGTATTCTTCTGTGGTGGGGCGCCAGCGGCGGCCCCGGCTTATGCCTCGCCCTGCCCCTGGTCGACGTTGTGCAGGCGCTCGTCCAGCCGGATGTCCGGCTCGGCCAGCGCCGCGGCTTCTTCGGCCTTGATCGCCTGCAGGTGGTCCTTGATCGCGTAGATCAGCTCGCGGCAGCCTTCGCCGGTCAGCGCCGAAATCTGGAACACCGGCCCCTTCCACTTGTAGCGCTTGATGAAATCCTTCACGCGGGCCGCGCGCTCGTCCTCGGGAACCACGTCGAGCTTGTTCAGCACCAGCCAGCGCGGCTTGTCGTACAGGGTTTCGTCGTACTTCTTCAGCTCGTTGACGATGGCCTTGGCCTCGGCCACCGGGTCGACTGCCTCGTCGAACGGCGCCAGGTCGACAATATGCAGCAGCAGGCCGGTGCGCTGCAGGTGGCGCAGGAACTGGTGACCCAGGCCCGCGCCTTCGGCGGCGCCTTCGATCAGGCCGGGAATGTCGGCGACCACGAACGATTGCTCGTGGTCCACGCGCACCACGCCCAGGTTCGGGTGCAGGGTAGTGAACGGATAGTCCGCCACCTTCGGGCGCGCGTTGGAGATATGCGAGATAAAGGTCGACTTGCCGGCGTTGGGCATGCCCAGCAGGCCGACGTCGGCCAGCACCTTGAGCTCGAGCTTGAGCATGCGGCGCTCGCCCGGCTTGCCGTCCACCTGCTGGCGCGGCGCGCGGTTGGTACTGGACTTGAAATGCAGGTTGCCCCAGCCGCCCATGCCGCCTTCGGCCAGGCACACGCGCTGGCCGTGCTCGGTCAGGTCGGCGATGACTTCGCCGGTGTCCATGTCGGTGATCAGCGTGCCCACCGGCATGCGCAGCGTGATGTCCTCACCCGCCGCGCCGTAGCAGTCGGAGCCGCGGCCGTTCTCGCCGTTGCGGGCAACGTGCTTCCTGGCGTAGCGGAAGTCGATCAGCGTATTGATATTGCGGTCCGCCACGGCGAACACGCTGCCGCCGCGGCCGCCGTCGCCACCATCCGGGCCGCCGAAGGGCACAAACTTCTCGCGCCGGAACGAGGCGCTGCCATTGCCGCCGTTGCCGGCGATGGCTTCGATTCGGGCTTCGTCTATGAACTTCATGATGATGGGTTTCCGTGATGGATCGGCGGATCAGCGGCTGGAAGCCTCCGACCGGGCTGGCGAACTGACATTGTCGCCAGAAAAGAAAAGGCCCCGCAAGCGTTGCGGGGCCTTCATCCTGCAAAGGCTGTTATCAGGCCGCCGGAACGACGCTGACTTGCTGCTTCTTGGCAGGGCCCTTGACGGCGAACTGCACGTGGCCGTCCACCAGGGCAAAGAGCGTGTGGTCCTTGCCCACGCCGACGTTGTCGCCAGCATGCACGCGGGTACCGCGTTGGCGGATGATGATGCCGCCGGCGTTGATGGCCTGGCCACCAAACACCTTCACGCCCAGACGCTTCGATTCGGAATCACGGCCGTTCCGCGTGGAACCGCCGCCTTTTTTCTGTGCCATGTCTTACTCCTGTCGCTTTACCTGGTTACGCTCGATCGATCAGGCAACGATCGCTTCGATGCGCAGTTCGGTGTAATTCTGACGATGGCCCTGACGCTTCTGGTAGTGCTTGCGACGGCGCATCTTGAAGATCTTCACTTTGTCGTGACGACCTTGGGAGATAACGGTAGCCTTGACGGAAGCCCCGCTAACCAGCGGCGTACCAAACTTGATTTGGTCGCCGGCGCCCACTGCGAGCACCTGGTCGAGCGTGATTTCTGCGCCAATGTCTGCCGGTATCTGTTCTACTTTCAGTTTTTCGCCAGCAGCAACCTTGTATTGCTTGCCGCCGGTTTTTACGACCGCGTACATTGTCGAACCTCTCGGATGTGAATAAAACGCCGTATGCCGGCACTGGCGCACCCTGCGCGGCCGGTCAATTGCACGGCCTGGCGCCTGGGCGGGCTCAATGCGGCCCGGTTATCTCCCGCCGGTCAGAACCCGCAAAGCGAGCGCAGCTACCGGAGGAAACCGGGAATTATAAATGAGATCCGGGAAAAGGGCAAAGAAAACAGGCACATAGCCTGTGTGCGGCGGCATCGCCACAATGCAACCGCGCCCTGGCTCAGGTCAGGTCGGCGAGCAGGAATCCCGCCAGTGCCGCAAACGCCACCCAAAGGGCGGTGCGGCGCAGGTGGCGACGAGGCACGGGCTTGTTCATGGCTGCATTATAGTTGCGCGCCTTGCGAACACCCTGAGCGCATACCCTGAGCGCGAATCTTTAGAAGCGCGCCATACGTGGAACGCCACGCGCATCGCATATAATCGTCCGGTTTTGCGTAACGGTGATCATCTTGTCCCAGCCTTCCGCCACTGCCTTGCTTGCCCCGGTCGCTGCAGACATGCGCGCGGTCGATGCTGTTATCCGCCAGCGGCTGTCTTCTGAAGTCCCCCTGATCGAGCAGATCGGCGAATACATCATCGGTGCCGGCGGCAAGCGCCTGCGCCCGGTGATCCTGCTGCTGACAGCGCGCGCGATGGGCTACGACGGCAACCGCCACCATGAGCTGGCCGCCGTGGTGGAGTTCATCCACACCGCCACCCTGCTGCACGACGACGTGGTCGACGAGTCCGAGCTGCGGCGCGGGCGCGATACCGCCAATGCCGTGTTCGGCAACGCCGCCAGCGTGCTGGTGGGCGACTTCCTCTATTCGCGCGCGTTCCAGATGATGGTCGATGCCGGCAGCATGCGCATCATGGAGATCCTGTCCAACGCGACCAACGTGATCGCCGAGGGCGAGGTCCTGCAGCTGCTGAACATGCACGACCCCGACGTCACCGTCGAGCGCTACCTGCAGGTGATCCGCTACAAGACCGCCAAGCTGTTCGAGGCCGCCGCGCAACTCGGCGCCGTGCTGGCCGGCGCCGACGCCCAGATGGAAGAAGCCGCGGCTGAATACGGCCGCCGCATCGGCACCGCCTTCCAGCTGATCGACGACATGCTGGACTACACTGCCAGCGCCGAGCAGATGGGCAAGAACGCCGGCGACGACCTGCGCGAAGGCAAGCCCACCCTGCCCCTGCTGCACCTGCTGGAACACGGCACGCCCGAACAGCGCCAGTTGGCGCGCGACGCCATCGTGCGAGGTGGCACCGAGCATTTCGATGCCGTGTTTGCCGCGATCCACGCCAGTGGCGCGCTGGACGTCACCTTCGAAGCCGCGCGGCGCGAGGCTGAAGCCGCCGAACAGGCGGCACGGCAGTTCCCGCCGTCGGAACTGAAGGAAACCCTGATCCAGCTCTGCGCGTTCTCATTGCAACGGCAGTCCTGACGCAACCGCGGGGAAGGCAGCGGAAGCGGGCAGAACGGCGATTTTCCTCGCCCTCTTCCATTCCCCAAAAAACGCTGCTAAACTTACGTTCTTTGCTGCAGACGGTCAGACGTTTGCCAGCAAACCAAATCGGGGTGTAGCTTAGCCTGGTAGAGCGCTACGTTCGGGACGTAGAGGCCGGAGGTTCGAATCCTCTCACCCCGACCAGATTTAAAAGGCCGAATCAACGTCAGTTGGTTCGGCCTTTTGTCTTTCTGCCCCCCCTCCCCGATCCTCCGGCAACTCATCCCTTGATCGCCTTGCGCTGACGCTTGAATGCCTCCAGGTCGGCCGCGGAAAACAGCTGGCTACGACCCACTACTGCATGGGGCGCGAGCTTGCCGTCGCGCACCAGCCGCCGGAAGGTGGCAATTGAAACTTCGAGGTATTCGGCCGCCTCCGCGGCGGTGAAATCTGCTTCCGCGAGGTGGCCAAAGACTTCCTCGTGCGAGAAGTCCTCGTCCTTGAAAGCCTGCTCGCCCACCGGCGTGAAAAACTTGATGCGCTCCTGCGCGGGCATCTTGCTGACGGCCTTCATCAGGTCTTCTGCGGTCATGATGGTCATCCCTTTCTCTCTTCATCCTCGATCGCCAGGTGCAGCGGCTTGTGCGCCTTCTTGATGAACTGCATGAAGGGCTTCCTGCAAATTGGCATCACGCAGTGTTATGCACGCACTTTTGATTCTATATCGGATCAAAAATGACGTGGCGTCTCCCGTTGGGAAAAGGCCAAGGCAAACATGGGCGGGGACAGGGACTCCTCTCAAAAGGGCACCTGTCCCGCGCGCAAGGAAGCTGCCTGAAACGCCGCTTCTTCCCCGCGCAAGTAGGGTTGCGCCCGTGTCGCGCAAACGCCAACACCGCGCCCGCGCCGGCTTTACAAAAAGTGACCCCGGCGGCAAACTGCCCCGATCCGGGGACGTGGGTCCGTCCGCCCCCGCCTGCGTGGCATCCGCCACCGCCTAACCGCACCGCACAGCGCACCTGCCATGACACTCGGTCTTGCCCTGGCCCAGAGCCGGCGTATCGCGCCCGCCCTGCTTGCTCAGCTGGAGCAGGCCGCGCGTGAAAAGCAGTCGCAGCTGATCGACGAGATCGTCGGCAGCGGCACCATGAGCGCGCACGACCTGGCGCTGTTTGCCGCGGACAAATACCAGCTGCCGCTGCTGGACCTGGCCCAGTACAACCTGAACAAGGTGCCGCCGGCACTGGCCGGCAACCGTGAATTCCACGCGCACCGGCTGCTGCCGCTGGGCCGGCGCGAGAACCGGCTGGTGCTGGCGATGTCCGACCCGTCCAACCAGGCCGGGCTGGATGCGATCAAGGAAAAGTACAAGCTGCCGGTCGAAGCGGTGGTGGTCGAGCACGACAAGCTGATGAAGCACGTGCGCTCCGCCGGCGAGGCCCTGGGCACGCTGAAGAACATCTCGCCGGTGCAGGCCGAGCGCAAGATGATCGAATACGATCCGGTGGCCGCGGCCGGCAACCAGCGCAACCGCACCACCGCCGACAATATCGACGACGCCCCGGTGGTGCGCTTCCTGCAGAAGCTGCTGACCGAGGCCTTCCATCGCGGCGCGTCCGACCTGCACTTCGAGCCGTTCGAGACTTTCTACCGCGTCCGCTTCCGCGTGGACGGGGTGCTGCAGGAGGTCGCGCGCCCACCGCTGGATATCCGCGACAAGATCGCCACCCGCATCAAGGTGCTGTCGCGCCTGGATATTTCTGAAAAGCGCGTGCCGCAGGACGGCCGCATGAAGCTGCTGATTGCCCTGCCCAAGGACAAGGACGCCAAGGAGACGGTCGAGCGGGCAGTGGATTTCCGCGTGTCGACGCTGCCGACGCTGTTCGGCGAGAAGATCGTGATGCGGATCCTGGAATCTTCGTCCGACAAGCTCGACATCGACCAGCTCGGCTATGAGCCCGAGCAGAAGGCGCTGCTGCTGGACGTGATCAAGCGCCCCTATGGCATGGTGCTGGTGACCGGCCCCACCGGCAGCGGCAAGACGGTGTCGCTGTACACCTTCCTGAACCTGCTGAACCAGGGCGACATCAATATCTCCACCGCGGAAGACCCGGCCGAAATCCAGCTGCCCGGCATCAACCAGGTCAACGTCAACGACAAGGCGGGCCTGACCTTTGCCGCGGCCCTGCGTTCGTTCCTGCGGCAGGATCCGGACATCATCATGGTCGGCGAAATCCGCGACCTGGAAACCGCCGACATCTCGATCAAGGCCGCGCAGACCGGCCACCTGGTGTTGTCGACGCTGCACACCAACGACGCGCCGACCACGCTGACGCGGTTGATGAACATGGGCGTGGCGGCCTTCAATATTGCCTCGAGCGTACTGATGATCACCGCGCAGCGGCTGGCGCGGCGGCTGTGCACCTGCAAGCGCGAGGGCGAGATCCCGCGCGAGGCGCTGCTGGAGGCGGGCTTCCGCGAACAAGACCTGGACGGCAGCTGGCAGGCCTACCACCCGGTCGGCTGCGAGCGCTGCAACGGCACCGGCTACAAGGGCCGCTGCGGCATCTACCAGGTCATGCCGATCACCGAGGCCATGCAGGAGATCATCCTGACGCATGGAACGGCATTGCAGATCGCCGAGCAGGCGCGCAAGGACGGCGTGCTATCGTTGCGCGAAGCGGGGCTGCTGAAGGTGAGGCAGGGCGTCACGTCACTCGAAGAAGTGCTGGCGACTACGAATACTTAGGGAAGCAGGACAAACGTAAATACAAGACGCAGAACAAGCGTCATTTACATCGGGGGTCAATATCATGGCGACGCGTGCACCAGCGGCGGGCGCCCGGACGGCGGCACCGTCACGGGCGAAATCAGGGAAGGGGCGCAAGGCACCCACCCAGTACATCTTTGAGTGGGAAGGCAAGGACCGCAAGGGCAAGACCTTCACCGGCGAGCTGCGCGCCGAGAACCAGGCCGAGGTCACCGCCACGCTGCGCAAGCAGGGCCTGACCATCGTCAAGCTGAAGAAGCGCAAGGCCGCGCGCGGGCGCAAGATCACCGAGAAGGACATCGCCTACTTCACACGGCAGCTGTCGACCATGCTCAAGGCCGGCATTCCGCTGCTGCAATCGATCGACATCATCGCGCGTGGCCACGTGAACCCCAACTTCACCCAGCTGCTGTCCGACATCCGCTTCGACATCGAGGCCGGCAGCAGCATGGCCGCGGCATTCCGGCGCCATCCGAAGTACTTCGATACGCTGTACTGCAACCTGATCGATGCCGGCGAACAGGGCGGTATCCTGGATTCGCTGCTGGAGCGCCTGTCGCTCTACATGGAAAAGACCATCGCGCTGAAAGGCCAGATCAAGTCGGCGATGATCTACCCGATCGCGGTGCTGACGGTGGCCTTTGCCGTGACCGTGATCCTGATGCTGTTCGTGATCCCGGCGTTCAAGGGCGTGTTCTCCAGCTTCGGCGCCAACCTGCCGGCGCCGACGCTGCTGGTGATCGCCATCTCGGACTTCTTTGTCCAGTACTGGTACCTGGTGATCGGGGCGCCGGTGGCCGGCATCTCCTTCTACCTGCGCGCGCTGAAGAAATCGGAGAAGGTGCAGCGCGCCACCGACCGCGCGCTGCTGAAGCTGCCGATCTTCGGCAGCCTGTTCCGCAAGGCCGTGATCGCGCGCTGGACCCGCACGCTGGCCACCATGTTCGCCGCCGGCACGCCGCTGGTGGAGTCAATGGAGTCCGTGGCCGGCGCGGCCGGCAACTGGGTCTACTACGACGCCACGCGCGAGATCGAGCAATCGGTGCGCATCGGCACCAGCCTGACCAACGCGATGCAGGCCACCCATGTGTTCGACAACATGGTGCTGCAGATGACGCAGATCGGCGAGGAGTCCGGCGCGCTGGACAATATGCTGCTGAAGGTGGCGGAGTTCTACGAGCGCGAGGTCGACGATGCCGTGGCCGCGATCTCCAGCCTGATCGAGCCGCTGATCATCGTGGTGCTGGGTGTGCTGATCGGCGGCATGGTGGTGGCGATGTACCTGCCGATCTTCAAGCTGGGACAGGTGGTGTAAGCGATGTTGTCTTCGTGGTCTGCTTCTCCCTACCCTTCGCCGGCCTCCACCGGCGGCGCGCCGCTGGTGGAGGCACTGGCGGCGTTGCCGCCCGCCTTCCTGGTGGCGGCCGCCGCGCTGCTCGGGCTGGTGGTCGGCAGCTTCCTCAATGTGGTCATCCACCGGATGCCGCGCATGATGGAGCGCGACGAGGCCAACTATATCGCCGAGCTGCGCGGCGACCCGCTGCCCTACCCCGGCCGCTACAACCTGATGGTGCCGCGCTCGGCCTGCCCGCATTGCGGCCACGCGATTGCGCCGTGGGAGAACGTGCCGGTGCTGAGCTACCTGTTCCTGCGCGGGCGCTGCTCGGCGTGCCAGGCGCCGATCAGTGTGCGCTATCCGCTGGTCGAGCTGGCCTGTGGCGTGCTGAGCGCGCTGGCGGCGTGGCGCTTCGGCCCCGGCGGACAGGCCCTGGCCGCGCTGGTGCTGGTGTGGGCGCTGCTGGCGCTGACCATGATCGATGCCGATACGCAACTGCTGCCGGACCAGATCACCCTGCCGCTGTTGTGGCTGGGCCTGCTGCTGAACCTGGGCGGCGTGTTCGTGACGCTGCCCGACGCCGTGATCGGCGCGGCTGCCGGCTACCTGGTGCTGTGGACGGCCTACTGGCTGTTCCGGCTGGTGCGCGGCAAGGAAGGCATGGGCTTTGGCGACTTCAAGCTGATGGCGGCGCTGGGCGCCTGGCTCGGCTGGCAGGCGCTGCCGGCGCTGGTGCTGCTGTCGTCGGTGGTCGGCGTGCTGTTCGGGCTGGCCAATATCGCGCTGCGCCGGCAGGAACGCGACACGCCCTTCCCGTTCGGGCCCTTCATCGCGCTCGCCGGCGTGGTGGTGCTGCTGTTCGGCCCCGGCGTGCTGCCGCTGTTTGCATGGCCATGACGGTGTCCGACGATCTCCGCTGAAGCTGGTATCGTTGCGGCAACATCGTCAACAGAGCTTCACATGCTGGAAATCGGACTGACCGGCGGCATCGGCAGCGGCAAGACCCGCGTGGCCGACATGTTTGCCGCGCGCGGTGCCGCGATCATCGACACCGACCTGCTCGCGCACGAGATCACCGCCCCAGGCGGGCGCGCCATCCCGGCGCTGGTCGAGGCCTTCGGCCCGGCCTGCCTGCGTCCCGACGGCGCCATGGACCGCGACGCGATGCGCGCACTGGTGTTTGCCGACCCCGCAGCCAAGGCTCGGCTTGAAGCGATCACCCACCCGCTGATCCGTGCACTGACCACCGAGCGCGCCCACGCGATCCGCGATGCCGGCGACCATCCCTACCTGATCTACGTGGTGCCGCTGCTGGTGGAATCGGGCTCATGGCGCGAGCGCGTGGGCCGCGTGCTGGTGGTGGACTGCACCGAGGCCACCCAGGTAGCGCGCGTGATGTCGCGCAACGGCTTCAGCCGCGAGCAGGTGCAGGCCATCATGGCCAGACAGGCCACCCGCGCCGAGCGCCTGGCATGTGCCGACGACGTCATCGACAACGACGGTCCGGTGGAGGCGCTGGTGGACCAGGTCGACCGGCTCGACCGCTACTATCGTGAACTGTCGGCGGCGGCCAGGGTCCATCCATAACGCGCAACCCGGCGCGCCAGCGCATGGCATCATGCACGCGACATTGTCCTCGGCCCGTGTCTCGCATAGAATGCGCTGGAATATGCGGGGAAATCACCGCATACTGGCGGCAACCGCCCGCCATATATCGCCCCTTCCGGCATTTCCCGGGCCTCATTCTGCACCGGGCCGCTCCTGAAAGCGCCCGACGCCCTGCACGGACATTGCACTTGATTCTGTACGAATACCCTTTCAACGAACGCATCAGGACACTCCTGCGCCTGGAGGACCTGTTCGATCGGCTGGAATACTTTCTCGGCCAGGATCATGCCCACCAGCACCATGTCGCGCTGACCACGCTGTTCGAGATCATCGACGTCGCCGGCCGCGCCGACCTCAAGACCGACCTGATCAAGGAACTGGAACGCCAGCGCCAGGCACTGGCGCCACTGCGCGCCAACCCGCAGATCGACCAGGAGGCGCTGGACGCCGTCATCGGCGAGATCGAGCAAGGCATCGCCATGCTCAACCAGACCGTGGGCAAGGCCGGCCAGCTGCTGGCCGACAACGAGTGGCTGACCAGCATCCGCAGCCGCGCGATCATCCCCGGCGGCACCTGCGAGTTCGACCTGCCGGCCTACTATGCCTGGCAGCACCGCCCCGCCGAAGACCGCCGCGCCGATATCCTGAAGTGGGTACGTCCGCTGCTGTCGCTGCGCATGGGCACCACCATCGTGCTGCGCCTGCTGCGCGAAGCCGGCCAGAGCGGCAAGGTGATCGCCACCGGCGGCAGCTACCAGCAAATGCTGTCCGGTCGCAGCTACCAGCTGATGCAGGTCTACCTGGATGACTCGCTGCTGGCCTTCATCCCCGAGATGAGCGCCAACAAGTACATGCTGTGGGTGCGCTTCACGCAGCAGGACGGCGACCTGCGCCCACGCTCGGTCGATGCGGATATCCCGTTCCTGCTGAAACTCTGCAATTTCTGAAGCCTGCGCTGAACGCTATGCCTGCTGTCGTCAAATGCCCCACCTGCGGCACCGAGGTGGCCTGGGTGCCCGACAACAAATTCCGCCCCTTCTGTTCCGAGCGCTGCAAGCAGATCGATCTCGGCGCCTGGGCGTCCGAGAAATACGTGATCGGCGGCAAGCCGGGCGAGACCTCCGCCGACCAGACTGAAGACGAGGACGACTGAAGCGCCCTCGCCTTCAGCGTCCCTCGCGGTTCAGTGCGCCGCCGCCAGCACGCGGCGGTAGAAGCCCACGCATACCAGCGCGAACACCGCCAGGCCCAGCCACTGCGCGGTCGCTTCAAACCCGGGCCCGGCCAGCGCCAGTGGCGCATCCCTGCCCGACAGGCCGATTACCGCGGCCAGCATCACGCCGACCAGGCTTTCCCCCACGATCAGGCCCGAGGCCAGCAGCGTGCCGCGCCGCTCGGCATGTTCCAGCGCCAGCTTGACGTCGTCGCCGCGCGCGCTGGCGCGGCGGCGCTCGCTGCGCAGCAGGAGCCACGACAGCACCGCGCCCACCACCAGCGCCGAGCTGATGGTCGGCGGCAGGTAGATGCCGATGCCCACCGCCAGCACCGGCAGCCGCGCCGCGCCGCGGCGGCGGCGCAGCACCTCGTCGATGGCGATCAGCACCACGCCCAGCCCGATGCCGATCAGGATCATGGTCCAGTTGAGCTGGCGGGTGAAGATGCCGGTGGCGATCGCGGTCATCAGCGTCGCCTGCGGCGCGGCCAGCGCCTGGTTGGGGTCCATGTCCGCACGCGGCAGCGCGCCGGCGAAGCCATAGGCGCTGTAGAGCAGGTCCAGCACCGGCGGAATCACCGCCGCGCCTACCGCGCAGCCGATCAGCAGCGCCACCTGCTGGCGCCACGGCGTGGCACCGACCAGCCAGCCGGTCTTCAGGTCCTGCAGGTTGTCGTTGGCGATCGAGGCGACCGCCACCACCGCCGAGGTGGTGAAGATCGCCAGCGCAATCGCGAAGTTTCTGCCCTCGGGCGTGGCCAGCAGCCCGTCGGCCTTGCCCGCCAGCAGGATCAGCAGCGACACCAGGATCACCGCGATGATGCCGATGCCCGAGATCGGGCTGGCCGACGAGCCCACCAGCCCGGCCATGTAGCCACACGCCGCCGCCACCAGGAAGCCGAAGATAAAGGCGAACACCACCGCGTAGATCACCAGGCGCCAGCGTGCGCCGCCATCGAGCGGCGCCGGCGCGAGGAACCAGGCGAATACCGTCACCAGCACCGCCAGCAGCCCCAGCATCACCAGCCCGATCCATCTGGCCGGCATGTCCTGCTGCGTGCGCGGCATCTTGCCCTGCCCCGCCGGCCCGCCCTGCAGCGCGCCGAACGAGGCGCGGATGCCGTACAGCATCGGCCCGGCCAGCGACAGCAGCGTCCAGATCGCGGCAATGCCGATGGTGCCGGCACCGATGAAGCGCGCCTGCTGGCTCCACACCATGGCGCCGAAGGCCGACAGCGTGGCGCCGTCCGGGCGCGGCGTGATGGCCGTCAGCCACGGCACCGCGACGCCCCAGGTCAGCACCAGCCCGAGCAGCATGGCCAGCCCGCCGACGATTCCGACCAGGTAGCCCGCGCCCACCAGCGCCAGCGAGAACCCCATCGACAGCCGCACCACCGAGGCCCCGGCCGACAGCCAGAAGTTGGCGCCCTCGGCCAGCAGGCGCAGCCCGCCGGCGGCAAAGCTGAACAGCCCCGCCACCAGGCCGCCGGCCATCAGGTCGGCCAGGCCGGTCGCCTGGGGCTTCTGCCCCGGCGCGGCCTGGTCTGGCGCGGCGCTGCCCACGCGCAGGATTTCCGCCGCGGCCACGCCCTCCGGGTAGGGCAGCTCGCTCTGCACCACCATCGCGTGGCGCAGCGGGATGCTGAACAGCACGCCCAGCATGCCGCCGGCCGCGCAGATCGCCAGCGTCTGCCAGAACGGGAAGCCCTGCCAGTGGCCCAGCATGACCAGGCCCGGCAGGATAAAGATGATCGACGACAGGGTGCCCGCGGCCGAGGCCTGCGTCTGCACCATGTTGTTTTCCAGGATGTTGGCGCCGGGGAAGAGCCGCAGCACGGCCATCGAGATCACGGCCGCCGGGATCGCCGACGAGAAGGTCAGGCCGACCTTCAGGCCCAGGTAGATGTTGGAGGCGGTGAACACGACCGTGATCAGCGCACCGAGGATGATGCCGCGCAGGGTCAGTTCAGGCAGGGAAACGTCGTCGGCGATACGATCGACACGTAGCATGCAGGTTCCTTTCCTGTGGATCAGGGCCTGGTCAGGCCCTGGCGGCGCGCAAGCGGGCGCCGCGGCCGCTTGCCCGACAGCGGGAAGGCAGGGTCAGCCGTTGCCCGATTCCTCGGCCAGCCACTCCACCACGGGAATGGTGGCCGGCAGCAGCGGCCCCACCGTCACCGGCGTGCGCTGCCACGAGAAGGCCTGGCCTTCGCGGCCGACGGGGTCGCCCCGCCAGTCGGTGACCTTGCAGAAATACAGCCGCACATAGGCGTGCGGATAGTCATGTTCCAGAATGTGCCAACGCTCGCATTGCGTTACATCAAGGCCCAGCTCTTCATGGAGTTCTCTGGCCAGTGCTGCCTCCACCGACTCACCGGGCTCCAGCTTGCCGCCGGGGAATTCCCAATAGCCCTCGTAGGGCTTGCCGGCCGGGCGCTGCGCCAGCAGGAAGCGTCCGTCGGGCTGCACCAGCACGCCGACCGCCACCTCGGTCACCTTGCGCGGCGGGTTGGCGCCGGTCTGCGCGGGGTTCTGCGTGGCCGCGCTCATGCCTTGGCGTCTCCGGCGACATCGGCAATATAGGGCTTGCCATGCTTGCCGCCCCAATCGCGCGCAAACTGCCAGGCCACGCGGCCCGAGCGCGAGCCGCGCTCCAGCGCCCACACCAGCGCGTCACCGCGCGCCGCGGCGATGTCCTCGTCGGTGCAGCCAAAGTGCCTGAGCCAGTGGCCGACAATGGCCAGATATTCGTCCTGCTTGGGCGGGTAGAACGACAGCCACAGCCCGAAGCGCTCGGACAGCGAGATCTTCTCTTCCACCACTTCGCCGGGATGGATCTCGCCATCGTCGGTGTGGCGGTAGGTCTCGTTGTCCTTCATGTACTCCGGCAGCAGGTGCCGGCGGTTGGAGGTGGCGTAGATCAGCACGTTGTCCGACTGCGCCGCCACCGAGCCGTCCAGCGCCGACTTGAGCGACTTGTAGCCCGACTCGCCCTCTTCGAACGACAGGTCGTCGCAGAAGATCACGAAGCGCTCGGGGCGCTGCGCAACGAGCTCGACGATATCGCCGAGGTCGCCCAGGTCATCCTTGTCCACCTCAACCAGCCGCAGCCCGTCCCTGACGAAGGCATTGAGGCAGGCCTTGATCAGCGACGACTTGCCGGTGCCGCGCGCGCCGGTCAGCAGCACATTGTTGGCCGGCAGCTTGCTCACGAACTGGCGCGTGTTGGCGACGATGGCATCCTTCTGGCGCTCGATGTTCTTCAGGTCGTCCAGGTGGATCGGCGGCAGCTGGCGCACCGGCTGCAGGTAGCCGATATTGCCGAACAGGCTCTGCCGCTTGCGCCAGCGGAACGCCACGGCCTCCTGCCAGTCGGCGTCGCTCAGTTGCGGCGGCAGCCATTGTTCGAGTCGGGCAAGGAAGTTGTCGAGGCGGGCGGCGAGGTCAGACATGGCAGGGGCGCGCTAGGGGCGCGGTATCGGCTGGCAGGGGAATCGATGCCCTTCCCGCATGCACGGGAAGGACGGAAAGCTCAGGAGCGGTAGTCGGCGTTGATCGACACGTAATCGTGCGACAGGTCGCAGGTCCAGACCGTCGCTTCGGCCTTGCCGCGGCCGAGCGCGATGCGCACGGTGATCTCGGCCTGCTTCATCACGCGCTGGCCGTCTTCCTCGCGGTAGTCGGGGTTGCGGCCGCCGTCGCGGGCCACCCAGACATCGTCCAGCCACAGGTTGACGCGGCCGACGTCGAGGTCATCGACGCCGGCGTAGCCGACCGCGGCCAGGATGCGGCCCAGGTTGGGGTCCGACGCATAGAACGCGGTCTTGACCAGCGGCGAATGCGCCACCGCATAGGCGATCTGGCGGCACTCGGCCACGTCCTTGCCGCCTTCGACGCGGATGGTCATCAGCTTGGTGGCGCCTTCGCCGTCGCGCACGATCATCTGCGCCAGTTCCTGCGCCAGCGCGGTCACCGCGTCGCGCAGCGCCTCGAAGGCCGGGCCTTCGGCGCGCTCGACCACGGCGCCGGACTTGCCCGTGGCGATCAGCACGAACGAGTCGTTGGTCGAGGTATCGCCGTCGATGGTGATGCTGTTGAACGAATGGTCGGCGGCGTAGGAGACCAGCGCCTGCAGCACCGGCTGGGCCACGGCGGCGTCCATGGCGATAAAGCCGAGCATGGTCGCCATGTTCGGGCGGATCATGCCGGCGCCCTTGCTGATGCCCGACAGCGTCACGGTCTTGCCGTCGATCTGCACCGTGCGCGACGCGGCCTTGGGCTGCGTGTCGGTGGTCATGATGGCTTCGGCGGCGGCCAGCCAGTTGTCCGGCTTCGCGTTGGCGATGGCGGCGGGCAGGCCGGCCACCAGGCGGTCGACCGGCAGCGGCTCCAGGATCACGCCGGTCGAGAACGGCAGCACCTGCTCGGCGGCGATGCCCAGTTGCGCTGCCAGCGCGTCGCAGCTGGCGCGGGCACTGGCCAGGCCCGGTTCGCCGGTGCCGGCGTTGGCATTGCCGGTGTTGACCACCAGCGCGCGGATGCCCTTGCCAGCGGCCAGGTGCTCGCGGCAGACCTGCACCGGCGCCGCGCAGAAGCGGTTGCTGGTGAAGACGCCGGCCACGGTGCTGCCTTCGGCCACGCGCACCACCAGCACGTCCTTGCGGTTGGCCTTGCGGATGCCCGCCTCGGCCCAGCCCAGCTCCACGCCGGCGACGGATTTCAGGTTCTCTGCCTGGGGCAGCGGAAGATTGACGGGCATGTGGACTCCTCGTTCCTGCTTGCGTTATCTGCTTGCGGCTTCTGCTCGCAACTTGCTTGTCATCAGACGAACATGCCCGCGGAGGGCGGGCATGTCGTTTCCTTGCGCGTCACTCCCCAGACAGCGGGAACGACGTCATGCCGGGTACCCGGCCGGGCTCAGTTCAGCTGAGCCTGCCGTGGCACTGCTTGAACTTCTTGCCCGAGCCGCACGGGCACGGATCGTTGCGGCCGACCTTGGGCATGCCCGCCAGCGCCAGCTCGGCGGCGGCCATGGCCGCACCGGTGCGCGGCGACGGCGCTTCCTCGACCGGCTCGCGCCCTTCGGCGAACTCGTCGTGCTTGTACTGGATGTTCTCCAGGTGCGACAGGCCTTCCTCGATCTCTTCCGAAGCCTGCTCCAGCTCTTCCGGCGACTGGATCTGCACGTTGAAAGTCACGCGCGTGACTTCGTTCTTGATCAGGTCCAGCAGGCGCGCGAACAGCTCGAACGACTCGCGCTTGTATTCCTGCTTGGGATCCTTCTGCGCATAGCCGCGCAGGTGGATGCCCTGGCGCAGGTGGTCCAGCGCGGCCAGGTGCTCGCGCCAGTGCGTGTCGATGCTCTGCAGCATGACCGAGCGCTCGAAGCCGGCGAACGACTCGCGGCCGACCATCGCGACCTTGCCATCGTAGCGCTCCGCGGCCGCCTTCATGATCAGGTTGAGCAGCTCTTCGTCCTCGATGCTCTGCGCGCCCTCGATGGTCTGCGCCAGCGGCACTTCCAGGCCCCAGTCCTCGCGCAGGCGCGTTTCCAGGCCGGAGATGTTCCACTGCTCTTCCATGGTGTCGGCCGGCACGTGGTCGCGGAACAGCTCAACCAGCACGCTCTCGCGCAGGTTGGTCACCATGTCGCCGACATCCTGGGCTTCCAGCACGTCGTTGCGCAGCTTGTAGATTTCCTTGCGCTGGTCGTTGGCGACGTCGTCGTACTGCAGCAGCTGCTTGCGGATGTCGAAGTTGCGGCCTTCGACCTTGCGCTGCGCCGATTCGATCGAGCGCGTGACGATGCCGGCTTCGATCGGCTCGCCCTCGGGCATCTTCAGGCGTTCCATGATGGCGCGCACGCGGTCGCCGGCGAAGATGCGCAGCAGCTGGTCGTCCAGCGACAGGTAGAAGCGCGACGAACCCGGGTCGCCCTGGCGGCCGGCACGGCCGCGCAGCTGGTTGTCGATACGGCGCGACTCATGGCGCTCGGTGCCGACGATATGCAGGCCGCCGGCGGCCTTGACCTGCTCGTGCAGCGAATGCCACTCATCCTCGAGCTGCTTGATGCGTGCGGCCTTCTCGGCGTCGGACAGGTTCGGGTCCGCCTCGATAAAGCCGGATTGCTTCTCCACATTGCCGCCCAGCACGATGTCGGTACCGCGGCCGGCCATGTTGGTGGCAATGGTGATCATCTTGGGGCGGCCGGCCTGGGCCACGATCTCGGCTTCGCGCGCGTGCTGCTTGGCGTTGAGCACCTGGTGCGGCAGTTGCTCGCGATCGAGCAGGCCCGACAGGTATTCCGAGGTCTCGATCGAGGTGGTGCCCACCAGCACCGGCTGGCCACGCTCGTAGCAGTCGCGGATATCGCGCACCACGGCGTCGTAGCGCTCCTTGCCGGTCTTGTAGATCTGGTCCTGCTGGTCCTTGCGCTGGGCCGGGCGGTTGGTCGGGATCACCACCACTTCCAGGCCGTAGATCTCCTGGAACTCATACGCTTCGGTGTCAGCCGTGCCGGTCATGCCGGCCAGCTTGTTGTACATGCGGAAGTAGTTCTGGAAGGTGATCGTCGCCAGCGTCTGGTTCTCTTGCTGGACGGTGACGCCTTCCTTGGCCTCAACGGCCTGGTGCAGGCCGTCGGACCAGCGGCGGCCGGTCATCAGGCGGCCGGTGAACTCGTCGACGATCACGACTTCGTCGTTCTGCACCACGTAGTGCTGGTCGCGATGGAACAGGCTGTGCGCGCGCAGGGCGGCGTACAGGTGGTGCATCAGCGTGATGTTCTGCGGCGCGTAGAGCGACTCGCCCTCGCCGATCAGGCCTTGCTGCGACAGGATCTCTTCTGCCTTCTCGTGGCCGGCTTCGGTCAGGTAGACCTGGTGGCCCTTCTCGTCGACGTAGTAGTCGCCCGGCTTCTCGACGCCGGTGCCGTCGGCCTTCTCTTCACCGATCTGGCGCTCGAGCAGCTTGGGGATGCCGTTCATGCGCTGGTACAGGTCGGTCTGGTTCTCGGCCTGGCCGGAGATGATCAGCGGGGTGCGGGCCTCGTCGATCAGGATCGAGTCCACTTCATCGACGATGGCGTAGTTGAGCGGGCGCTGCACGCGTTGCGACGGGTCGTAGACCATGTTGTCGCGCAGGTAGTCGAAGCCGAACTCGTTGTTGGTGCCGTAGGTGATGTCCGAGTTGTACGCCGCCTGCTTGGCGTCGTGCGGCATCTGCGACAGGTTCACGCCCACCGACAGGCCCAGGAAGTTGTACAGCCGGCCCATCCACTCGGCATCGCGCTGCGCCAGGTAGTCGTTGACGGTCACCACGTGCACGCCCTGGCCGGTAATGGCATTCAGGTACACGGCCAGCGTCGCGGTCAGCGTCTTGCCTTCGCCGGTGCGCATTTCGGCGATCTTGTTGTCGTTCAGCACCATGCCGCCGATCAGCTGCACGTCGAAGTGGCGCATCTTCATGACACGCTTGCTGGCCTCGCGGCAGACGGCGAAGGCCTCGGGCAGCAGCGCCTCGAGCGATTCGCCGCCGGCGTGGCGCTGCCGGAAGGTCTCCGTCATGCCGCGCAGTTCGTCGTCCGAGAGCTGCTCGAACTTCGGCTCCAGCGCATTGATCTGCGCCACCGTGCGGCGATATTGTTTGATCAGCCGCTCATTGCGGCTGCCGAAGACTTTCTTGAGAAGGCCGGTGATCATCGATTGCTTTCACCTGCGCGGAACCGGGCGGCACCCCAGGGATGCGGGCTGCTCCGGCGGCCGGGCGAGGAATGGATAGATTGGCGCAAAACGCCGAGTTTATCATGTGCCGGGGTCACGGCCGGAACGCGCCTGGCCCCGTCCCGCAAGGGCAGGCAAGCCTGCCGGATGTCGGCCACGCGTGTGGTCCGCAGATTGCCCGCGTGATTGCCCGTGCGCCCATTGGCCACAGTTTGGGGCGGCCGCCGCAGCTTCAATCCACAGTCGGGCAAGGCGGCCAGCGCGCCCCTTGCTAGAATGCATGCATGCGCCGCTTCACCCATCACGCCCTGCAGACCCCCGCCGCCAAGCCGCTCAACGACTGGCTGGCCAAGGCCGGCCCGGTTTCGACGCTGATGCAGACCGCGCGCCAGCTGTCGGTGCTCGAGGCCGAGGTGCTGGCACTGCTGCCCGCCGGCATGCGCGACGGCCTGGCCGTGGCCGGGGTCAAGCGTGACGCCACCGACCCGAGCGCCCAGGTGCTGCTGTTGCTGGCCGCGCACGGCGCCGCCGCTGCCCGCGTGCGCCAGGTAGTGCCGACGCTGCTGGCACGGCTGCAGCAGCGCGGCTCGCATATCACCGCGATCCGGGTGCGGGTGCAGCCGGAGGTGTCGCGCCACGCGGACTGGGAAGTGGAGCCCGTGCAACGCCAGCGCACCGGTGGCCGCATGACGCCCACGGGACTCGCCAATCTGGACCAGCTGGCGCGCAGCCTGCCGGATTCGCCGCTGCGCGACGCGCTCAATACGCTGCTCGCCCATCACCGCTAGCCCGTTGCCGAACACGAAAAAGCCGACCCTCGGGTCGGCTTTTTTCTGCGCCAGTTCGCCAGGATCAGGCAAACGCCGGCTGCGCCTGCGGCAGGAACGCGACCGGGGCTTCCTCGACGCGGTCGAAGGTGACCAGTTCATAGGCTTCCTGGTCGGCCAGCAGCGCGCGCAGGAGCTGGTTGTTCAGGCCGTGGCCCGACTTGTTCGCCACATAGGCGCCGATCAGCGGGTGGCCCACCACATACAGGTCGCCGATCGCATCCAGGATCTTGTGGCGCACGAACTCGTCGCCGTAGCGCAGCTCTTCATTGTTGAGCATGCGGTGCTCGTCCAGCACGATCGCGTTGTCCAGGCTGCCGCCGCGCGCCAGGCCCATCTCGCGCAGGGCTTCCACCTCGTGCGCAAAGCCGAAGGTGCGGGCGCGGGCAATCTCGCGCACGTAGCTGGTGTCGGCAAAGTCGATCGAGAAAGTCTGGCCGGTCTTGTCGACCGCCGGGTGGCGGAAGTCGATGGTGAACGACAGCTTGAAGCCGAAGAACGGCTCCAGCCGCGCCAGCTTGTCGCCCTCGCGCACTTCCACCGCTTTCTTGACGCGGATAAAGGTCTTCAGCGCGTTCTGCTCTTCAATGCCGGCCGACTGCAGCAGGAACACGAAGGACGCGGCGCTGCCGTCCATGATCGGGATTTCCTCGGCGTCGACATCGACATAGAGGTTGTCGATGCCCAGGCCCGCACAGGCCGACATCAGGTGCTCGACGGTCGAAACGCGCGCGCCATCCTTCTGCAGCACCGATGCCAGGCGCGTGTCGCCGATGGCCGACGCGGCCACGGGAATCTCGACGGCCTCGGGCAGGTCGACGCGGGTAAAGACGATGCCGGTGTCCGCCGGCGCGGGACGCAGGGTCAACGTGACCTTGCGTCCCGAGTGCAGGCCGATGCCAACGGTCTTTACCAGGGATTTGATGGTGCGCTGTTTGAGCATGACAGCCTCAACTATTATAAAAATCTATCGGGCAGCTTTTATGATTAAGGGATTTTACCACCACCTCAGGGGCGCTGCAGCCGGGTTTTGTTTCCGGCTGTTAACATCCCCTTAACAAGTTGCGTATTATCCACGTTTACCCGGATGACTGTGTCAGCCACGCAACGCCGCCAGCACTGCTTCGGCGCTGCTGACGCGGAATTCGCCCGGTGCCTCGACGTCGAGCCGGGTGACGACGCCGTCGTCGATCACCATCGCGTAGCGCTTGGAGCGCACGCCCATGCCGCGCGCGCCCAGGTCCTGGTCCAGGCCCAGCGCGCGGGTCCACTCGGCGCTGCCGTCGGCCATCATGCGCACCGTGCCGCCAGTCTGCTGTTCACGGCCCCAGGCGCCCATCACGAAGGCGTCGTTGACCGACACGCACCAGACCTCGTCGACGCCGGCCTCGCGCAGCGCCGCGGCGTGCTGCACAAAGCCCGGCACATGCTTGGCCGAGCAGGTCGGCGTAAAAGCGCCGGGCAGGCCGAACACCACGATCTTGCGGCCGCGGACCAGGTCCGCCACCTTGAAGGCATTGGGGCCGAGCGCACAGCCGTTGCCTTCGGTTTCGAAGAATTCCTGCAGCGTGGCGTCGGGGACGCGGGAACCGACAGTGATCATGGGTCGTGGTCCTTCTGGGTTTTCTGAAGAATAGTCCGGATGCCGGGGCGCAGACGCCCGCACTCAGTCAGACGGGCAATCTCAAGATCATAGGCGCCTTGCCCGCATTGCCAAAGCCGGGTCACATCCGGTGACATCCGGCGCGGATCCGATACACCTTGCTACAAAGACCTTGCTACAAAGACGTCCGCGCGGCGCACCTCTTGGGTGCGCCGCGCGGACGCTGATACATCCCGACCGGGAAGGCGGGAAACCAGTCCGGGGAGGCGGCCAGCGGCACGCCAGTCCCGGCGGGATGCGGGTGAAGCTCAGTCCGGCGCAGGCGCGGCGCCGCCAGCAGCCCGGCGGTTCACGTCAGTCCATGCAAGGCACGCGCGGATGGGGAGCGCACGTGCATCGCGACAAGGCGACGCGTTCCGTCAGGCGGCCGGTGGAGGCACCGATGCCGCGCCAGGCAGGGCTCAGTCTGCCTGCTTGCGCAGGAAGGCCGGGATGTCGTACGTATCCACACCCTTTTCCTGCAGCGCCGCCACGTGAGCCGACGCCGACTCACGCGAGCTGCGCCACACTGCCGGCGTATCCAGGTTGCTGTAGTCCGGCGAGCTGTGCGTGGCCGCGGCGGCGGTCATGTTGGCCATCATCTGCACCGGCATGTTGTCCGTGCCGGTCTTGAGCAGGGTCATCGGCTGTTGCTTCTTGGCCGAGCGGCCCAGGCCCGTGGCCACCACCGTCACGCGCAGCGCATCGCTCATCGAGTCATCGTACACCGTACCGAAGATCACGGTCGCATCTTCCGCCGCGTAGCTGCGGATGGTGTTCATGACTTCCTTGGTTTCCGACAGCTTCAGCGAACGGCTGGCGGTGATGTTGACCAGCACGCCGCGCGCGCCGGACAGGTCAACGCCTTCCAGCAGCGGGCTGGCAACGGCCTGCTCGGCTGCCAGGCGGGCGCGGTCCACGCCCGACACGGTGGCCGTCCCCATCATGGCCTTGCCCTGCTCGCCCATCACCGTCTTCACGTCTTCGAAGTCGACGTTCACCAGGCCGTCAACGTTGATGATCTCGGCAATGCCGGCCACCGCGTTGTGCAGCACGTCGTCGGCGCACTGGAAGCACTTGTCCATCTCGGCGTCGTCGCCCATCACTTCGAACAGCTTCTCGTTGAGCACCACGATCAGCGAGTCGACGCTTGATTCCAGCTCGCTGGAACCGTGTTCGGCCACCTTGGCGCGGCGCGCGCCTTCGAAGTCGAACGGCTTGCTGACCACGCCCACGGTCAGGATGCCCATCTCCTTGGCCACTTGCGCGACGATCGGCGCGGCGCCCGTGCCGGTGCCGCCGCCCATGCCGGCAGTGATGAAGACCATGTGCGCGCCGCGCAGGGAGTCGGCGATCTGATCACGGGCCGATTCGGCGCAGTTGCGGCCGACTTCCGGCTTGGCGCCAGCGCCCAGGCCCGTATTGCCAAGTTGCAGCACGCGCGAAGCGCTCGAACGCTTGAGCGCCTGGGCATCGGTGTTCATGCAGATGAATTCGACGCCTTGCACGCCGCGGCTGATCATGTGCTGCACGGCGTTACCGCCCGCACCGCCCACGCCGACCACCTTGATGATGGTGCCGTCCTGCACTTCCGTTTCGATCATGTCAAAGTCCATCACTGCCTCCGAGAAAAATCAGTCCCCAGACGATGCAGCCTCCCCGCCGCAACCCCTGGTTTCTGAACAAGAAACCAATAAAAAGAAAACCAGAAAACTTCCACTCGGCACACAGGCCTGTCCGGTAGACCGCCCTGCCTGCGCGCCGTTGCATCGTCAGCGCGTCAATTTCCGCATTGATCAGAAATTGCCGACAAACCATTCCTTCATGCGGGTCCACACCTGCTTGACCGACCCGCTCTGCACCGCCACCTTGCGTCCGCGCATGCGTTGCACACGGCCTTCCAGCAGCAGGCCCATCACGGTCGCGTAGCGCGGGCTCTTCACCACCTCGTGCAGGTTGCCGCGGTACTCCGGCACACCCACGCGCACGGGCTTGAGGAAGATGTCCTCGCCCAGCTCGACCATGCCCGGCATCATCGCGGTACCACCGGTGATGACCACGCCGGACGACAACAGTTCTTCATAGCCCGACTCGCGCACCACCTGGTGCACCAGCGAGTACAGCTCTTCGATGCGCGGCTCGATCACCGCGGCCAGCGCCTGGCGGCTGAGCGTGCGCGTGCCACGGTCGCCCACGCCCGGCACTTCGATCATGTCGTCCGGGTCGGCGATCGCCTGCTTGGCGATGCCGTACTGGATCTTGATGTCCTCGGCATCTGGCGTCGGCGTGCGCAGCGCCATCGCGATGTCGTTGGTGATCTGGTCGCCGGCGATAGGGATCACGGCCGTATGGCGGATCGCGCCTTCGCTGAAGATGGCGATGTCGGTGGTGCCGCCGCCGATGTCGACCAGCACCACGCCCAGTTCCTTCTCGTCCTCGGTCAGCACCGCCAGGCTCGAAGCCAGCGGCTGCAGGATCAGGTCGTGCACTTCCAGGCCGCAGCGGCGCACGCACTTGACGATGTTCTGCGCGGCGCTGACCGCGCCGGTGACGATATGCACCTTCACTTCCAGGCGGATGCCGCTCATGCCGATGGGCTCGCGCACGTCCTCCTGGCCGTCGATGATGAATTCCTGCGTCAGGATGTGCAGGATCTGCTGGTCGGTCGGGATATTGACCGCCTTGGCGGTCTCGATCACGCGCGCCACATCGGTCTGCGTGACCTCCTTGTCCTTGATCGCCACCATGCCGCTGGAGTTGAAGCTGCGGATGTGGCTGCCGGCAATGCCGGTGAAGACCTCCGAAATCTTGCAGTCGGCCATCAGCTCGGCCTCTTCCAGCGCCTTCTGGATCGACTGCACGGTGGCCTCGATATTGACCACGACCCCTTTCTTCAGACCCTTGGACTCTGACTGGCCCATCCCGATCACCTCGTAGCTGCCGTCGGGGCGCAGTTCTGCGACCACCGCCGCCACCTTCGAGGTGCCGATATCGAGACCGACCAACAGGTCCTTGTATTCCTTGCTCATCGGGTTTTCTCCGCGTTCTTGCTCTTCAGTCGCGTCGGATTGTTGTTGGAAGTACCTGAAACCGCTGCTGCCGCCGGCGCCGGCTTGGCCGCCTTCGCTGCTTTCGCCGCCTTCTCCGCCCTGACCGCCGCTGCGATCTGCGCCTCGGTCAGGAAGCGGGCATTGGCGGCGCGGATGGCAAAGCCGTTGGGATAACGCAAGTCGGCATACTCGATCTGGCTGCCCCATTGCTGGGTGACCTGCGGCCAGGCCGCGACGAAGCGCCGGACCCGCTGGTCCATCGCCACGCGATCCTCATCGTTCTGCTCGCGGCCCAGTTCGACCTCCATGCCGTTGGACAGCTTCGCGCGCCACGCATAGCGGCCAGACAGGGCCACCGCCAGCGGCTCGGCCTTGAGCGGCTTGAACCACTGGCGCATGACCTCGAGCTTCTCGATCACATCGCCCTCGCTGTCCGGCGGCCCGTCCAGCGCCAGCAGCTGTGCGTCTTCTTCCGCCTCGGCGGTGTTGGCGACAAAGACCTCGCCATAGGTATTGATCAGGCGCCCGCTGTCGGGCGTGCCCCAGGTGCCCAGCGCCTCGTGTTCCTCGACCTCGACCGCCAGGCCGTTGGGCCATTCGCGCCGCACGCTGGCGCGCCGCACCCAGGGCACCGACTCGAATGCCTGCCGGGCCGCGTTCAGGTCCAGCGTGAAGAAATTGCCGGTCAGCTTGCCCAGCGCGCTGGCACGCACGCTGGGCGCGTTCACGTGGCGCAGGGCGCCGCCGTCCAGCGGGCCGATCTCCACATGGGTGATGGCGAACACCGGCCGCTGCGCCAGCCACAGCAGGCCTGCCGCGAGCGCCATCAGCACCACCAGCGCGTACAGCGCGGAGGCGATCAGGTTGAGCAGGCGTGCGTTATGCCACATGGTCCGGTACGGTCCTGTTCGGTTGCGTTATTCGGGTTTCCAATGCTCGTTGGGATGCAGGTCCAGCGTGGCCGCGGCCACCACCTGCATCACGAAGTCCTCGTAGCTGATGCCAACCGCGCGCGCCGCCATCGGCACCAGCGAATGGCCGGTCATGCCGGGCGAGGTATTCATCTCGAGCAGGAAAGGCTTGCCGTCGGCGCGCAGCATCAGGTCGGCACGCGCCCAGCCGCGGCAGCCCAGCACGCGGTAGGACTGCACCGCCAGCGCCCGGACCTCGCGTTCGACTTCGGGATCCAGGCCCGACGGGCACAAGTACTGGGTATCGTCAGTAAAGTACTTATTTTGATAGTCGTAGTTGGCTTCGGGTGCAACGATGCGGATCACCGGCAGCGCTTCGGCGCTGTCGCCCTCGCCCACGATCGGGCAGGTCAGTTCGGCGCCGTCGATAAAGGTCTCGGCAATGACGTCGTTGTCCAGCGCCGCGGCCTTCTCGAACGCCGCGCGCATCTGGTCGGCGGCAGTGACCTTGGTCAGGCCGATCGACGAGCCCTCGCGCGCCGGCTTGACGATCAGCGGCAGGCCCAGGTCGGCCGCCACGGCATCAAAATCAGTGTCCGCATGCAGCATGGCAAAGCGCGGCGTGGCCAGGCCATAGGTCATCCACAAGCGCTTGGTGGCCTGCTTGTCCATGGCCATGGCTGATGCCAGCACGCCGCTGCCGGTGTACGGCACGCCCAGCTGCTCGAGCAGGCCCTGGATGGTGCCATCCTCGCCATAGCGGCCATGCAGTGCGATAAAGACGCGGTCAAAGCCGGCAGCGGCCAGCTCGGCCACGCTCTGCAGGCCCGGGTCGAAGCCGTGCGCGTCCACGCCGCGCGACTGCAGCGCGGCCAGCACGCCGTTGCCAGACATCAGCGAGATCTCGCGTTCGGCCGAGCGTCCGCCCAGCAGCACGCCGACCTTGCCCAGCGACTTGGGATCGATATTGGGATGGGCCACGAAGCTCATGCCTGGCCTCCCTGCGTTGATTGCGTCGATTGCTGGTGCGACACCAGCTGCCCCGGCACGGCCCCGATCGAGCCCGCGCCCATCGTCACGACCACATCGCCCGGCCGGACGGCATCCAGGATGGCCTGCGGCATTTCTTCCATCTGCTCCACGAAAACAGGTTCGACCTTGCCGGCCACGCGCAGCGCGCGGGTCAGCGCACGGCCGTCGGCGGCCACGATCGGGGCTTCGCCGGCGGCGTAGACCTCGGACAGCAGCAGCGCATCGACGGTGCCCAGCACTTTGACGAAGTCCTCAAAGCAATCCCGCGTACGGGTAAAGCGGTGCGGCTGGAACGCCAGCACCAGGCGGCGCCCCGGGAACGCGCCGCGCGCGGCGGCCAGCGTGGCCGCCATCTCGACCGGGTGGTGGCCGTAGTCGTCCACCAGGGTGAAGGTGCCGGCGCCGTCGGGCGTGGCCACCTCGCCGTAGCGCTGGAAGCGCCGGCCCACGCCATGGAACTCGCGCAGTGCCTTGACGATGGCGGCATCGGGCACCTCCAGCTCGGTGGCAATGGCGATCGCCGCGAGCGCGTTCTGCACGTTGTGCAGGCCGGGCAGGTTCAGCACGATCTCGAGCGGCGGCTCGGTATGGCCGTTGAGCTGGCGCTGCACGGTGAAGTGCATCTGGCCGTCGACCGCGCGCGCGTCCACGGCGCGGATCTGGGCATCCTCGGCAAAGCCGTAGCGCACCACCGGCTTGGACACGAACGGCAGGATCTCGCGCACGTTGGGGTCGTCGACGCACAGCACCGCGATGCCGTAGAACGGCAGCCGCTGGGTGAATTCGATGAACGCCTGCTTGAGCCGGGCAAAGTCATGCCCGTAGGTGTCCATGTGGTCGGCATCGATATTGGTGATGACCTCGATGACCGGGAACAGGTTCAGGAACGATGCGTCCGACTCGTCGGCCTCGGCCACGATGAAGTCGCCCGTGCCCAGGCGCGCGTTGGCGCCGGCCGAGTTCAGGCGGCCGCCGATCACGAAGGTCGGGTCCAGCCCGCCTTCGGCCAGCACCGACGCCACCAGGCTGGTGGTGGTGGTCTTGCCGTGCGTGCCGGCGATGGCCACGCCCTGCTTCAGGCGCATCAGTTCGGCCAGCATCACTGCGCGCGGCACCACCGGGATGCGCTTGCTACGGGCGGCCAGCACTTCGGGGTTGTCGCCGCTGACGGCGGTCGACACCACCACCGCGTTGGCGCCGGTCACGTTGGCCGCGTCATGCCCGTGCATGACCGTGGCGCCGAGCGATGCCAGGCGCCGCGTGGCGGCATTGTTGCCCACGTCCGAGCCCGAGACCTTGTATCCCAGGTTCAGCAGGACCTCGGCGATGCCGCTCATGCCGGCGCCGCCGATGCCCACGAAGTGGATGTTCTTGACGATATGCTTCATTCGATTGCTGCTTATATAGGCTTCAGTCCCTGGCCAGCTGACTGCAGATCTCGGCGACGCGCCGGGTTGCCTCAGGTTTGGCCAGTCCGCGCGCCAGGCGCGCCATGTCTTTCAGCTGCGGCCGGGTCAGGCTGGCGATGGTTTGCGCCAGCCCCTCGGCCGTCAGGTCTTTCTGCTGCACCAGCAGGGCCGCGCCCTGCTTCGACAAAAATTCCGCGTTGGTGGTCTGGTGGTCGTCCACCGCATGCGGGAACGGCACGAACATCGCCGCCACACCCGCGGCAGCCACTTCCGACACCGTCATCGCGCCAGCGCGGCAGATCACCAGGTCCGCATCGGCGTAAGCGCGCGCCATGTCGTCGATGAACGGCAGGGTCTGCGCGGGCACCTGCGCGGCCGCGTAGTTGGCGCGCAGCGTGTCGATCTGCTTCGCGCCCGCCTGATGCGTGACCACCGGGCGCTCGCCCCCGGGCAGCAGCGCGATGGCCTTGGGCACCACCTCGTTCAACGCCGCGGCGCCCAGGCTGCCGCCCACCACCAGGATCCGCAGCGGGCCGCTGCGCTGGTCATAGCGCGCTTCGGGCGCGTCCAGGTGCGCCAGTTCCTCGCGTACCGGGTTGCCGGTCCATTCGCCGCCGGGCAGCGTGTCCGGGAACGCGCACAGCACGCGGTCGGCCACCTTGGCCAGCACCTTGTTGGCCAGTCCGGCAATCGAGTTCTGCTCGTGCAGCACCAGCGGGCGCCCCAGCAGCGACGCCATCATGCCGGCCGGGAAGGTGATATAGCCGCCCATGCCCAGCACCACGCTCGGGCGCACCCGGCGCAGCGCGGCTATGCTCTGCCAGAACGCACGCAGCAGGTTCAGCGGCAGCAGGAACTTGGTCACCAGGCCTTTGCCGCGCAGCCCGCCGAACTGGATGAACTCCATCGGGATGTCGTGCTTGGGCACCAGCGTGGCTTCCATGCCGGTGCGGTTGCCCAGCCAGACCACTTTCCAGCCCTGCTCGCGCAGCGCGTGCGCGACCGCCAGCCCCGGGAACACATGCCCCCCGGTGCCGCCGGCCATCACGAGCAAGGTGCGCGGTCCGGTCATACCTTCCCTCCGCGCATCAATACTCGATTTTCATAATCAATGCGCAGCAGGATCGCCAGCGCCACGCAGTTCATCAAGATCCCCGAGCCGCCATAGCTCACCAGCGGCAGCGTCAGCCCCTTGGTCGGCAGCAGGCCCAGATTCACGCCCATATTGATAAAGGTCTGCCAGCCGATCCACACGCCGATGCCCTTGGCCACCAGGCCGGCAAAGGTGCGGTCCAGCTGCAGCGCGGTGCGGCCGATATTGAAGGCGCGCCGCACCAGCCAGTAGAACAGCACGATCACCACCAGCACGCCGACAAAGCCGAATTCCTCGCCGATCACCGCGAGGATGAAGTCGGTATGGGCCTCGGGCAGGTAGTGCAGCTTCTCGATGCTGCCGCCCAGCCCCACCCCGGTCCACTCGCCGCGGCCGAAAGCGATCAGCGAGTGCGTGAGCTGGTAGGCCTTGCCCAGCGCGTTGCTCTCTTCCCACGGGTTCAGGTAGGCGAAGATCCGCTCGCGCCGCCAGGGCGAAGCCGTGATCAGCAGCGCGAACGCGCCGATTGCCACGCCCACCAGCCCGGCAAACAGCTTGCCGTTGATGCCGCCCAGGAACAGGATGCCCATCGCCACCGCGGCGATTACCAGGAACGCGCCCATGTCGGGCTCGAGCAGCAGCAGCATGCCCACCACCACCACCGCCACGCCCATCGGCAAAAAGCCCTTGGACACGGTCTGCATCCACTCCTGCTTGCGCACGGTGTAGTTGGCCGCGTACAGCACCACCGCCAGCTTCATCAGCTCGGACGGCTGGAAGTTCATCACGCCCAGCGGAATCCAGCGCCGCGCGCCGTTCACGCCCTTGCCGACGAACGGCACCAGCACGATCACCAGCAGGATCAGCGCGAAGATAAAGAGCTTGGGCGCGTAGCGGTCCCACACCTTGACCGGGACCTGGAACGACGCCAGCCCGACCGACAGCCCGATCCCCAGCGCGAACGCATGGCGCATCAGGAAGTGGCTCTCGCGATAGTTGGCGTAGCGCGGCGAGTCCGGCAGCGCGATCGAGGCCGAATAGACCATCACCAGGCCGAGCGCGAGCAGCACGATCGACACCCACAGCATGGGCTGGTCGTACTCCATCATGCGCGAGCGGGTCGGCTTGACGCCCGACACGGCGTCGCGCAGGCCACCCCAGGCATTGCCGATGGTGGCGCCGATAAAGCCGCTGCGCTTGACCTGTGCTTCGCTCATGGCAGGATCCCCCGGGACAGCGCCAGTTCTTCCACGGCGCCGCGGAACACCTCGGCGCGATGCACGTAGTTGCGGAACATGTCGAGGCTGGCGCATGCCGGCGACAGCAGCACCACATCGCCGCTCTCGGCCAGTCCGGCAGCCTTGGTCACGGCCTCTTCCAGCGTGCCGGCGTCGACCAGGCTGGCACCGCTGCCCTGCAATGCATCGCGCAGTTCACCCGCGGCACGGCCGATCAGCACCACCGCGCGCGCGTACTGCGCCACCGGCGCGGCCAGCGGCGAGAAATCCTGGCCCTTGCCTTCGCCGCCGGCGATCAGCACCACGCGCTTGTCCAGCCCAGACAGCGCGGCCACGGTTGCGCCCACGTTGGTGCCCTTGCTGTCGTCGAAATACTCGACATCGTCGATGGTCGCAACCCACTCCACGCGGTGCGGCTCGCCGCGGTATTCGCGCAGGCCGTGCAGCAGTGCGTTCATCGGCAGGTCGATGGCGCGGCACAGCGCCAGCGCGGCCATCGCGTTGGTGGCGTTGTGCATGCCGCGGATATGCAGCGCGTCGGCCGGCATCAGGCGCTTGTGGCGCACCGGCACGGCTTCCCGGGCCACCTCGGCGGCCTTGCGGCGGCGCGGCTTGCCCTCCCCTTCCGCGTCCGGATCGGGTTCGGCCAGCACCAGCCAGGGCATGCCGCCCTCGCGCAGGATGCCGAAGCTGCCCGGCGTTTCCGGCAGGTCGGTGCCAAAGGTCAGCGGCGTGCTCCCGGGCCGCGCCATATCCATGGTCAGGCGGTCGTTGCGGTTGAGCACCTGCACGCACTCGCTGCCGGCCGGCCCGAAGATGCGCGCCTTGGACGCGGCATAGGCTTCCATCGAGCCATGCCAGTCCAGGTGGTCCTGGGTGACGTTGAGCACAGTCGCCGCGGCGGGCGCCAGCGTGTGCGTGGTTTCCAGCTGGAAGCTGGACAGCTCAAGCACCCACACCTCCGGCAGCGATGCCGAGGCGATGCAGGCCGACAGCTTGTCCAGCGCCGACGGGCTGATATTGCCCGCCACCGCCACGCTCTTGCCGGCGCGCTCCACCAGCCGGCCGGTCAGCGCGGTGGTGGTGGTCTTGCCGTTGGTGCCGGTGATCGCCAGGATCTTCGGCGCGTAGCCGGACTCGGCTTCCAGGTGGCGCAGCGCGCGCACGAACAGCTCGATCTCGCCCCACACGGGGATGCCGCGCGCCTGCGCCGCGGCCAGCAGCGCGCCAGTGGCGGCTTCCAGCGGCGACAGGCCCGGACTGATCGCCACCAGGCCGATGCCGTCGAGCAGGCTGTCGGCGAACGGGCCGCCGACGAATTCGGCCGAAGTCAGCTCGGCCTGCAGGAAGACAAGGTTGGCGGGCGCCTCGCGCGTGTCAGCCACGCGCACCGCGCAGCCGTTCAGGCCACACCAGCGCGCCATGGCCAGGCCCGACTCACCAAGGCCCAGTACCAGCACATGAGGTTTTTGCAGCTCGCCAAACACTTCGATTTCCTGCCTTTGTTTTCCTGTATCTATATAGAAAGCGCCGTCAGTCCCTGACCCGCGCAACCATTAACGCAACTTCAGCGTCGACAACCCGATCAGCACCAGCAGCATGGTGATGATCCAGAAGCGCACCGTGACCTGGGTTTCCTTCCAACCGCCCAGCTCGAAATGGTGGTGCAGCGGCGCCATCCGGAACAGCCGCCTGCCTTCGCCATAGCGGCGCTTGGTGATCTTGAACCACGTCACCTGCGCCATCACCGACAGTGTTTCCACCACGAAGATGCCGCCCATCACGAACAGCACGATCTCCTGGCGCACGATCACCGCCACCGTGCCGAGCGCGCCGCCCAGCGCCAGCGCGCCGACGTCGCCCATGAACACCTGCGCCGGGTGCGCATTGAACCAGAGGAAGGCCAGCCCCGCGCCGGCCAATGCCGAGCAGAAGATCAGCAGTTCGCCCGCGCCCGGGATATGCGGGAACAGCAGGTACTTGCTGTAGACCGAGTTGCCCATTACGTACGCAAACACGCCCAGCCCGCCGCCAACCAGCACCACCGGCATGATCACCAGGCCGTCCAGGCCGTCGGTCAGGTTGACGGCGTTGCTCGAGCCCACGATCACCAGGTAGGTCAGCACGATGAAGCCGGCCACGCCCAGCGGGTAGCTGATCTCCTTGAAGAAGGGCACGATCAGGTTGGACTTGTACGGCATGTCCAACGACAGCCCGCCCTCGACCCAGTTCAGGAACAGCTCCCACACCCGCACGTTGCTGCTTTCCGATACCGAAAACGCCAGGTAGACCGCGGCCACCAGGCCGATCAGCGTCTGCCAGAAAAATTTCTCGCGGCTCGACATGCCGCGCGGGTCGCGATACACCACCTTGCGGTAGTCGTCGACCCAGCCGATCGCGCCGTAGCCGAAGGTGACCAGCATCACCACCCAGATAAAACGGTTGCCCCAGTCGCACCACAGCAGCGTCGACACCGCGATCGAGACCAGCACCAGCACGCCGCCCATGGTCGGCGTGCCGGCCTTGACCAAGTGGGTCTGCGGGCCGATGGTGCGCACCGCCTGGCCGACCTTCAGCTCGGTCAGCTTGCGGATCACCCACGGACCGAACGCCAGCCCGATCAGAAGCGCGGTGAGGTTGGCCATCACCGCGCGGAAAGTCAGATAGTTGACGACCCGGAGGAAGCTGTAGTCGTTTTGCAGCCACTGGGCCAGAGCCAATAACATCGTGTTGTCTTATTTAATGTGCGGAAGTGTCTGCGACCAGCGCCGCGACCATCCGTTCCATGCGCATGAAGCGCGATCCCTTCACCAGCACGGCGCCCACTTGCTCCACCATGCCCCTGCTGTCTTCCTCCAGCGCCTTTGCCAGGGCTTCCGCGGTGCCGAAATGCCGGCCACCCGCGCCGAATGCCTGCACCGCATGCACGGCCAGTTCACCGGTCGCCCACAGCGTGCCAATGCCGCGTGCCTTGGCGTAGGCACCGATTTCTTGGTGGAATGCGGGGCCCTGGTCGCCCACTTCGCCCATGTCGCCCAGCACCAGCACACGCGGCGCGGCAAAGCCGGCCAGCACGTCGATGGCGGCGCGCATGGAGTCGGGGTTGGCGTTGTATGTGTCGTCGATGACTACCGTCCCACCCGGCGTGTACTTGACCTGCAGCCGGCCCTTGACCGCCTGGAACCCGGCCAGGCCCCGCTGGATCGCCGGCACGTGCACCCCCGCGGCCAGCGCGCAGGCGATGGCCGCCAGCGCGTTGCGCACGTTGTGCTCACCCAGCAGCGCCAGGCGCACGTCGAAGGCATGGCCAGGCGCGCGTACCTGCATCACCTGTGCGCCGTCGACCAGCGTCACGGTGGCGTGCACATCGGCGCGCTGCGAGGTGCCGAACGACAGCGCACGGCGCGCGCCCGCGGCATTGCGCCACACCGGCGCGTAGGCGCCGCCGCTTTCCGCGTCGAGCGGGTACACCGCCACGCCGTTGGCAGGCAGCGCCGCAATCGCGGCAGCGTGCTCGTGGGCGACGGCTTCCACGCTGACCATGAACTCCTGGTGCTCGCGCTGCGCGTTGGTGATCACCGCCACGGTGGGCTGGGCGATGCCGGCCAGGTAGACCGTCTCGCCCGGATGGTTCATGCCGAGCTCCAGCACCGCCAGCTTGTGCGTGGCGCGCAGGCGCAGCACCGTCAGCGGCAGGCCGATATCGTTGTTCAGGTTGCCGCCGGTGGCCAGGCGCTGCTCCTCGCCTACCGCCGCGGCGAAGATGGCCGCGATCATTTCCTTGACCGTGGTCTTGCCGTTGCTGCCGGTCACCGCCACCGCCGGCAGCGTGAACTGGCGGCGCCAGCCGGCGCCGAGCTCGCCCAGCGCAATGCGCGTGTCCGGCGCGACGATGGCCGGCACGCCGGCATCGACCTCGCGGCTGACCAGCACGGCGGCAGCGCCGCGCGCCACCACGTCGGCGATAAAGTCATGCGCGTCGAAGCGCTCGCCCTTGAGAGCGACGAACAGGTCGCCGGGCTCGACGCTGCGGCTGTCGCTATGCACGCGCGAAAACTCCACGGCGCCGTCGCCGCAAACGCGCGCGCCGGCGATCCAGCCGGCGGCTTGCTGCAAGTTGGTCATTGGGGTCTGGCTCATGCCGATACTCCACGGGTGGCAAGCGCCAGTCGTACATGTTCGCGATCGGAGAACGGGCGCTTGCGCCCCTGGATCTCCTGGGTGGCCTCATGGCCCTTGCCCGCCACCAGCACCACGTCGGCCGGTGCCGCGTGCCTGACGGCATAGAGGATGGCGGCGGCGCGGTCTTCGATCTGGCGCGCGCGCGCGCGCACGGCCATGCCGTCGGCAATGGCGTCCAGGATGTCCTGCGGGTCTTCGCTGCGCGGGTTGTCGCTGGTCAGGATGACCTCGTCGGCCTCGCGCTCGGCCACCGCGCCCATCAGCGGGCGCTTGATCGGGTCGCGGTCGCCACCGCAGCCGAACACGCACCACAGGCGGCCGTTGCGCGCCTGCGCCACCGGGCGCAGCGCGGCCAGCGTCTGCGCCAGCGCGTCCGGGGTATGGGCGTAGTCGACCACGGCCAGCGGCGCATCCGGGCCGCCGGCGGCACCGAACAACTCCATGCGCCCTTCGACCGGCGTCAGCGCGCGCAGCGCGGCGATGGCCGCGTCCCACGCCACGCCGTTGGCCAGCGCCGCACCCAGCACCGCCAGCAGGTTGCTGACGTTGAAGGCGCCGATCATCGGTGTGGCCATCTCGGCGCTGCCGAAGCTGCCGTCGATATGGAAGGCGGTGCCGGTGGGCGTGGCGCGCACGTTGGTGGCGCGCAGCCACTCGCCGCGCGGGCGGCGCACCGTGGCCGCGCCCGGGCCGTCGATGCCGTATTCGATCACGTGCGGCGCGCCGATGGCGGCGGCGTCCGCCGCCAGCAGGCGCTGGCCCATGGCGTCGTCGCGGTTGACCACCGCGGTGCGCAGGCCGTCCCAGCGGAACAGGCTCTCCTTGGCGGCCTCGTACTCGGCCATCGAGCCGTGGTAGTCGAGGTGGTCCTGGGTCAGGTTGGTCAGCACCGCCACAGAGAAATGCGTACCGGCCACGCGCTCCTGCTCCAGGCCGTGCGAGGACACCTCCATCGCCACCGCGCGCGCGCCGGCGTCGTGCAGGGACGCCAGGCTGGCCTGCAGCTGCACCGCGTCAGGCGTGGTGAAGCCGGTAGCCTGCAGCGCGCCCGGGAAGCCAGTGCCCAGCGTGCCGATGGTCGCGCAGGGCGTGCCGGCGGCCTGCAGCACCCGTGCCAGCCACTGGCTGCACGAGGTCTTGCCGTTGGTGCCGGTGATGCCGGTCACGGCCAGGCCGCGCACCGGGTTGCCATGCCAGCCGGCGGCGATCGGGCCGGCCAGCTGGTGCAGGTGGCTCACCGCGAGATGCGGCACGACGTCGCTGAAGGGCCAGTCGAAGCCGTCGGCCTCATAGACGATGGCCCCCGCGCCGGCGGCAATCGCCTGGGCGATATAGAGCCGGCCGTCGGTGGCCAGGCGCGCGTTGCCGAGCACGTAGGCGAAGAACACATCGCCACGCGCCAGGCGCCGGGTATCTCCGGTCAGCTGCGCGGCGGCGGCCACGTTGGTACGCAGCCAGGCCAGCGCATTGCTGGCCTGCGCGGTGACCTCGAGCGGGAGCAGTGGCTTGGCCGTCATTGGGTCGAACTCCACGGTTCGCTCTCCTGCACCTTGTCGCTGACCACCAGCTGGCGGATCGGCGAGTCGGGCTGCACATTCAGTGCGCGCAGCGTGCCGCCGGTGATGGCCGCGAACGCCGGGCCGGCCACCAGGCCGCCGTAGTGGCTGCCCGCGGTGGGTTCGTCCACGCTGACGGCCACGATGATGCGCGGATTCGACATCGGCGCCAGGCCGATGAACGAGGCGCGGTACTTGCTGCGGTTGTAGCCGCGGCCTTCATGCTTGTAGGCGGTGCCGGTCTTGCCGCCGACGCGGTAGCCCATCACCTGCGCCTCGGGCGCGGTGCCGCCGGGCGCGGTCACGGTTTCCATCATGGCGCGCACGTCGCGGGCCACCTGGGGCGACAGGATGCGCTCGCCGGTGGCGGGGCCGCTGGTGCGGAACATCGACACCGGGATCAGCTCGCCGTCATGCGCGAAGATGGTGTAGGCATGCGCCATCTGGAACAGCGACACCGACAGGCCGTAGCCGTATGACATGGTGGCCTGCTCGATCGGGCGCCAGCTCTTGAACGGGCGCACGCGGCCGGCCACGGCGCCGGGGAAGCCGATCTTGGGCGCCTGGCCCAGCCCGATGCTGGTGTACATGTCCCACATCTCCTGCGGCTTCATCATCATCGCGATCTTGGTCGTGCCGATGTTGCTCGACTTCTGGATCACGCCGCTCACCGTCAGCGCCCCGTAGTTGTGGGTATCGCTGATGGTGGCGCCTTCGAAGTTGTACTTGCCGGTAGTGGTGATTACCGTGGACGGCGTCACGCGCTTGAGCTGCAGCGCCAGGCCGACCGTGATCGGCTTCATCATCGAGCCGGGCTCGAAGGTGTCGGTCAGCACACGGTTGCGCAGCTGCTCGCCGGACAGCCGGGTACGGTCGTTGGGGTTGTAGGTGGGCCAGTTGGCCAGCGCCAGCACTTCGCCGGTCTGGGCGTCGAGCACCACCGCGCTGGCGGCCTTGGCCTTGTGCTTTTCGACCACGGCCTTGAGCTCGTTGTAGGCCAGGTACTGGATCTTGGCGTCGATCGACAGCTGGATGTCCTCGCCGTCGCGCGGGGTCTTCAGCACGCCGACGTCCTCGACCACGCGGCCCAGGCGGTCCTTGATCACCTGGCGCGCGCCGGCCCGGCCGGCCAGGCCGGGCTCGCGCGCCAGCTCCACGCCTTCCTGGCCACGGTCTTCCACGTTGGTGAAGCCGACGATGTGGGCCATCGCCTCGCCTTCCGGGTAGAAGCGCTTGTATTCGCGGGTCTGGTGGATGCCCTCGATCTTCAGCGCGGCGATCTTGTCGGCGACGTCAGGCAGCACCTGGCGCTTCAGGTAGACGAAGCCCTTGTCCTCGGACAGCTTCTTGCCAAGGTCTTTCTCGGACATGCCGAGCAACTTCGCCAGCTGGCGGATCTTGGCGGCCTCGACCTGGTTGGGCACGTCCTCGGGCACCGCCCAGACGGCCTTGACCGGCAGGCTGGTGGCCAGCACCAGGCCGTTGCGGTCCAGGATCTTGCCGCGCGTGGCCGGCAGCTCCAGCGTGCGCTGGAAGCGCTTCTTGCCCTCGGCCTCGTAGAACTGGTTGCCGGGGCCCTGGATCCAGGCCGCGCGCAGGGCCAGCGCGCCGAAGGCGGCGAACATCAGGAACACCACCAGCTTGGAGCGCCACATCGGCAGGCGCAGGCCCAGCACCGGGCTGGCCGAGAACTGCCCGCTGCGCGGGCGCGAGGCGGTGCCGTTGCGGTCACGGCGGGGCGGGTTGGGACGGGCCATGCTCATCGGCGCGCCTCCGCGGCACTGGCCGACGCCGCCTCGGCAGGCGGCGGCAGCACGATGCCGGACAGATACTGGGTCTTGCCGGGGTTGACCGGCGCCATCTTCAGCTGCGCGCGCGCCGCGTCGGCGATGCGCGCGCTCTTGCCCAGCGCGCTCTGCTGGTACTGCAGGCGCGACCAGTCGATATCGAGCTGCTTCTCTTCAGCCTGGGCCCGCTCCAGCGCGACGAACAGCGTGCGCGCCTGGTGCTGCGCGCTCACCAGCGACAGCGCGCACAGGATCAGCGCGGCCAGCAGGAAGAAGGTCAGGCGGTTCATGCGCGTGCGCCTCCGCCGGCAGTGGTCGCGGCAGGGGCCAGCTTCTCGGCCACGCGCATCACGGCCGAGCGCGCGCGCGGGTTGGCGGCCACCTCTTCAGGGCCCGGCTTGTAGCGGCCGAGCAGGCGCAGCGTCGGTTGCGGCAGGTCGGCCGCGCGCAGCGGCGCGCGCCGCAGCGCCGGGTCGGCATCCTGCTGGGGACGGGCGTGCGCCGCCATGAACCGCTTGACGATGCGGTCCTCCAGCGAGTGGAAGCTGATCACCACCAGGCGCCCTCCGACCTGCAGCAGTTCATACGCCGCCTTCAGCCCTCTTTCGAGGTCCTCAAGCTCTTGATTGACGTGAATCCGTAGAGCCTGAAAGGTGCGGGTCGCAGGGTCCTGACCCTTCTCGCGTGTTTTGACGGCTTTCGCCACGAGCGCGGCAAGGTCGGCAGTAGTGGCGATGGGTCCGCCATCGCCGGGTTCGCTCCGGCGAGCAACAATCGCCTTTGCAATCTGTACAGCAAACCGTTCTTCCCCATAGTCTCGTATCACCCTGGCAATGTCCTGCTCATCCGCCTGCGCCAGCCACTGCGCGGCAGTGATGCCGCGCGTGGTGTCCATGCGCATGTCCAGCGGGCCCTCGAAACGAAAGGAAAACCCCCTCGCCGCCTCGTCGATCTGGGGCGAGCTGATCCCCAGGTCGAGCAGCACGCCGGCGACGTGGCCGCGCCCCGACAGGCGCTCGGCCATGGCCGCAAAGCTCGCGTGCTCAATGGAGAAGCGGGCATCCTTGATGGTGCCCGCTTCTGCGATTGCTGCTGGGTCCTTGTCGAACGCAACCAGGGCCCCGTCTGGCCCCAGCCGGGCCAGCACCGCCCGGCTGTGCCCTCCCCTGCCGAAGGTGCCGTCGACGTAGACCCCGTCGGGCCGCCAGACCAAGGCGTCGACGGCCTCGTCCAGCAGCACGGTGCGATGGCGCAGGGCGGGGGTTGCCGGCGTTCCGGTTGGACTCATGACCTCGTCAGAAAGAGAAATTCTTCAATGCTTCGGGCATGCCCTGCGCCATCGCCTGCTGTTCCTTGGCGGCGTAGGTCGCGGCATCCCACACTTCGAAATGGCTGCCCATGCCGAGCAGCATGACTTCTTTGTCGAGCATGGCGGCACTGCGCAACTCCGGGGCGATCAGCACCCGGCCCGCGCCGTCCATTTCCACGTCGGCGGCGTTGCCCAGGAAGATGCGCTTCCACCAGTGCGCATCCATCGGCAGCGCTGCAATGCGCGTGCGGAAGGTTTCCCACTCGGGCCGGGGAAACAGCAACAGGCAGCCATCCGGGTGCTTGGTCAGCGTCACCCGGCCCTCGGCCTGCTGTTGCAGCGCCTCGCGGTGCCGGGACGGAATGGACATCCGTCCCTTGGCATCCAGCGAGAGTGCCGATGCTCCCTGAAACAAGCTTGCTCCCGGTCCATGCCGGCCGGTTGTCGGCCAGCATGCGCGTGAATCCCTTCTGTTCCGACTATGGCGACATCATCCCACGGTCGGGGCCCAATTTCACACAAAAATACACTTCCTCACACTATTTCCCACTTTAGAGGAAGCGATATGGCGGGTCAAGGCTGGTTGCAGGGCAGCAAACGAGTTTTTTTGAATAAGAACAATGACTTAGCGCGCACACCTCACGCACCGAAAAAGTGAATCCTTAATGAAATGAAGATCTTAGGGAGGAAAGCCGAGAAACCACCTGAGAACCACTTGCGGAGGAACTGCCGGCGGCACGGGAAAGACCTGCCCCGTCGCGCGAAGAAAGGATACAACAATTGCCCGCCAGCCCCGCCGGAATCAGGGCCGGCGGGGGGGCAGGCAGGGCCGGCTCAGATCCGGTAGGCGGCGGTGGTCATCACGCGCGAGGCGCCGCGCATCAGCGCCCGCACCGGGGCAGGTAACGGGATCCCGCCGGCATCGCGCGCGGCGTTGCCGTGGCGGATCTCGTCGTCGCGCATCTGCTCGAGGATGGCGCGCGAGCGGCCGTCGGCCTCGGGCAGGCGGTCCAGGTGCCCGCCCAGGTGGTGCTCGACCTGGCGCTCGGTCTCGGCGACGAAGCCCAGGCTGACGCGGTCGCCGGCGCGGCCGGCCATCCAGCCGATGGCGAAGGCGCCGGCGTACCACAGCGGGTTGAGCAGGCTCGGGCGCGAGCCCAGCTCGCGCAGGCGCTCGGCGCACCAGGCCAGGTGGTCTTCCTCTTCGCGCGCGGCGGCATCCATCTGCGCGCGCACCGCGCCGTCGCGCGCGGTGAGCTTCTGGGCCTGGTACAGGGCCTGCGCGCAGACCTCGCCGACATGGTTGATGCGCATCAGCCCGGCCACGTGGCGGCGTTCATCGGCGCTCATCTGTTCGGTGTCCGGCGCCAGCCGGTCAGCCGGGTTGGCGCGCGCGGTGCGCGTGGCGCCGGCAATGGCGCGCAATGCCACGTCGAATTCTTTGATCAGGGTGTCCATGTCGCAGAGGCAGTTGGTCTTCGTTCCCGGCAGTCCCTGCGATCGTGGGGTGCGCAGCTGCGGCTGCGGTACGCACAGGGGGCCATCGGGATTACCCGCATTGTAGCTTGCCTCTAATCGGCGCCAACCCGCATCCCGCCTTGCATTGATGCGCCCGGCTACTCAGAAACCCTGAGTTGTTAAAAGAAGACAAGGGGGATTGGCCTGAGTAGTGAATTAAGGGTTGTTTGTTACAGTACTTCGCAACTTCCCAGGAAGTTTGACGCACGGGGGATGGAGACCAACAGGAGGTTCTCCCGGGCCGTCACCAATAATTCTTACAGTGGAGATCAACGAGCATGAAGAAATCGCTTCTGGCGCTGGCAGCGCTTGGCGCATTTGCTGGGGCGGCGCAGGCCCAATCGAGCGTCACGCTCTACGGTGTGGTGGATGCCAACATCGAGTACGTGAGCAATATGTCGAGCGTCACGCCGTCGGCGGCCAACGGATTTGCGACCGGCCCGTCGGAGAACCTCTTCCGCATGTCGTCCGGCGGCCTGTCCGGTTCGCGTTGGGGCCTGCGTGGCGTGGAAGACCTGGGCAGCGGCCTGAAGGCACTGTTCGTGATGGAAAGCGGTTTCGGCCTGGACGACGGGCGCTCGCAGCAAGGCGGCCGCCTGTTCGGTCGTCAGGCTTATGTCGGCCTGGAAAGCGCCCAGGTGGGCCGCGTGACCTTCGGTCGCCAGTACACCTCGCTGTTTGACATGATGGCCAATTTTTCGCCGACCGGCTATGCCACCCAGTACGAGCCGGTGGTCGCTCAACTGGGCCTGAACTTCCGTTCGGACAACACCGCCAAGTACACCGGCAAGTTCGGCCCGGTGACCGCGGTCGCGCACTGGTCGTTCGGTAACGGCGTTGCCGGCGGTGGCGAAGTCGCCGGCCAGTTCCGCCGCGACACCGGCTACGGTGCCGGCGTGTCGTGGTCAGCCGGCCCGTTCGGCATCAGCGGCGCCTATGACCAGTACAACCCGACCCTGAACGCCGCCGGCGGCACCGGCGAATTCAAGAAAGCCGCGGTCGCTGCCAGCTATGCCTTCGGTCCGGCCAAGCTGATGGCTGGCTATCGCTGGGGCATGAGCAAGCATGTGAACGACAATACGATCCTGAAGGACAACTACTACTGGGTCGGCGCCAACTACCAGGTCACGCCGGCACTGGGCCTGACGCTCGCGTACTACTACGACGACGTCAAGAACTTCAACCCGGCCGCCGCCACCGTCAACACCACCAACAACATCAAGAACCCCTGGCAGATTTCGTTCGTGGCCGACTACAACCTGTCCAAGCGCACCGACGTGTACCTGACCACGGCCTTCTCGAAGAACGCCGGCCTGAACTTCGACACCTCGGCGATCAGCTTCGCCAATGGTTACTTCCTGGGTACCGGCGAAGACAAGATGATTGGCGCCGCCATCGGCATCCGCCACAAGTTCTGATCGCCAGTCGCAAGGCTGAGCTTGAAAGGCACCTTCGGGTGCCTTTTTTCATTGGCGCGGCGCTGCAGCCCCATAGGGCATCACCTCATCGGCGCCACTGCGGGCGCCGACTAGAATGCACTGACCATAGCCCCCCAGGTACCGAGAGCGGGCCACACCAGGAGACCACCCATGCAACCCACTCGCCGGCGCGTCGTTGCGCTGCTGCTGTCCGCCAGCCTTGCCGCGCTCGCCAGCCAGTCGGCGCTGGCCGCAGACCCGTACCCGGCCAAGCCGATCCGGCTGGTGGTGCCCTTTGCCGCCGGCGGCACCACCGACATCCTGGCCCGCGCCGTGGCCGCAGAGCTGGCCAGGCTGCCGGGCTGGAACGTGGTGGTCGACAACAAACCCGGTGCCGGCGGCAATATCGGCGCGGACATCGTCGCCAAGGCCGCTCCGGACGGCTACACGCTGCTGATGGGCACCGTGGGCACCCATGGCATCAACCAGTCGCTGTACGGCAAGCTGCCGTTCGATCCGATCAAGGACTTCGCCCCGATCACCGAGGTGGCGGCCGTGCCCAACGTGCTGGTGCTGAACCCGGTGTTTGCGCAGCAGAACAAGATCGACAGCGTCAAGGACCTGATCACTTACGCGCGCGCCAATCCCGGCAAGATCAACATGGCCTCCAGTGGCAACGGCACCTCGATCCACCTGGCCGGGGAGTTGTTCAAGACGCAGACCCGGACCTTCATGGTCCACTTCCCGTACAAGGGCAGCGGGCCGGCGCTGACGGACCTGGCCGGGGGCACCATGCAGGTGATGTTCGACAACCTGCCGTCGTCGATGGCGCTGATCAAGAGCGGCAAGCTCAAGGCGCTGGCGGTGACCAGCGCCAGGCCCTCGCCGGCGCTGCCGGGCGTGCCAACCATTGCCCAGGCTGCGGGCCTGCCTCAGTATGAAGCCAGCTCCTGGTTCGGCATGCTGGCGCCGGCCGGCACGCCGCCGGACGTCATCCACCGCATCCAGCAGGAAGTGGCCAAGGCGCTGAACGCCCCGGCCGTGCGCGAACGCCTGCAGGCGCAGGGCGCCGAGCCTGTCGGCAACACGCCGGAGCAGTTCGCCGCGTTCATCCGCGCCGAGACCGCCAAGTGGGCCAAGGTGGTCAAGGATTCCGGCGCCAAGGTGGATTGACGCCGATTTGATCGCCGGCAGGGCGGCGGCGCGTATCGCGCATATACTTGAGGCATCAAATGTCGGCTGCCCGCCCCGTGGGCGGCCCCTGGCGGCCGCGGCCGCACACCTGCGCACCGATGCACTGAAGATGCCAAACCCATCCCCTGCCGCCGGCGCCGACAGCGCGCCGGTCGACCTTGAAACCCGTGCCGACCAGACCGAGCACGAAGCCCTGCGGCTGTGGTTGCGGCTGTTGACCTGCACCACCCTGATCGAGGGCGATATCCGTTCGCGGCTGCGCCAGGATTTTGCCTGCACGCTGCCGCGCTTCGACCTGATGGCACAGCTCGACCGCCATCCGGAAGGCCTGAAGATGGGCGAGCTGTCGCGCCGCATGATGGTGACCGGCGGCAACGTCACCGGCATCACCGACCAGCTGCAGCAGGAAGGCCTGGTCTCACGCGAGGCCCTGCCCACTGACCGCCGTGCCTACCTGATCCGCCTGACCCCGGCCGGGCGCGCCGCGTTCTCGCGCATGGCGCGCGCGCATGAGGACTGGATCGGGCAACTGTTCTCGGGCCTGGCCGAGACCGACCGGCGCGCCCTGTTCCGACTGCTTGGCCGGCTCAAGACCGGCCTGATCTCGCCATGAAGACCCGGCCCTATCTTGTCCTGTGCGGCCTGCTGCCGGTGCTGGCTGCCTGCAGCAGCACGCCGCAGCCGCCGCAGGTCACGCCGGTGAACGCCACCATCAAGCTTGGCCGCGTCACCGAGAAGACGTTCCTGACCCGCCTGGACGTGGCCCAGGTGCCCCCGTACTACGGCGGCGGCACCAGCGTCGGCGTGGGTGCCGCGGGTGGCGGCGGGGGTGGCGGCGTGGGCGTGGGCTTTGCCTTCGACCTGAGCCGGCTGTTCAACAAGCCCGCGCCGGTGCAGCAGGTGGACCTGTTCCAGTACAAGGTGCGAACCATGGACGGCACGATCGTGGCGGCCAACGCGCCGGCGGCGCCGGGGCTGGAGCCAGGCGCGTGCGTGCGGGTGATCTACCCCGACGGCAGCCAGGAAGCCCGCCTGGCGCCATCGAACGAGTGCTGAGCCGCCGCGGCGCAGCCTGAAAGCACAACGGCCTCCACTCGGGAGGCCGTTGTCGTTGGCAGCGGCTGCCGCTCAGGCGGCCTTGCGGCTGTCGCGCAGTTCGCGGCGCAGGATCTTGCCGACGTTGGTCTTGGGCAGTTCGGTGCGGAACTCGACGTACTTGGGCCGCTTGTAGCCGGTCAGGCGCTCCTTGCAGAACTCGATCACATCGGCCTCGGTCAGCCCCGGATCCTTCTTCACCACGAACAGCTTGACGACCTCGCCCGAGTGCGTGTCGGGCACGCCCACGGCCGCCACTTCCAGCACGCCCGGGCACTCGGCCACCACGCCTTCGACCTCGTTCGGATACACGTTGAAGCCCGACACCAGGATCATGTCCTTCTTGCGGTCGACGATCTTGGTGTAGCCACGCTCGTCCATCACGCCGATGTCGCCGGTCTTGAAGAAGCCGTCCGGGGTCATGACCTTGGCGGTCTCGTCCGGGCGGTTCCAGTAGCCGGCCATCACCTGCGGGCCGCGGATGCAGATTTCGCCCGGCTGGCCGAGCGGCACGTCCTTGCCGTCATCGTCGCGGATCACCACTTCGGTCGACGGCAGCGGCATGCCGATGGTGCCGGAGAATGCGTCGGTGTCGGTCGGGTTGCAGGTGGCCGAGGGCGAAGTCTCGGACAGGCCGTAGCCTTCGATGATCGGGCAGCCGGTCTTGGCCAGCCACTGCTTGGCCACCGCCTCCTGCACCGCCATGCCGCCGCCGTTGGCCACGCGCAGGCCGGAGAAATCGACCTTGCTGATTTCCGGATTGTTGATCAGTGCGTTGTACAGCGTGTTGACGGCCGGGAACATGTTGAACTTGTACTTCTGCAGTTCCTTGATGAAGCCCGGGATGTCGCGCGGATTCGGGATCAGCACGCTGGTGCCGCCGCTGCGCATGCCCAGCAGGCAGCAGACCGTCAGCGCGAAGATGTGGTACAGCGGCAGCGCGGTGATGGTGATGGGCTGGTCGATGTGTGCGCCCTTGTTCAGCGCCGGCTGCATCCACGCCTCGGACTGCAGCACGTTGGCCACCACGTTACGGTGCAGCAGCACCGCACCCTTGGAGATGCCGGTAGTGCCGCCCGTGTACTGCAGGAAGGCGATGTCATCCGGCCCCGTGGTGGCCGGCTGCAGCGTCAGCTTGCGGCCTTCGGCCAGCACGCTGTTGAAGCGCACGCAGGTGGGCAGCTCCCATGCCGGCACCATCTTCTTGACGTTGCGCACCACGAAATTGACGATCGCTCCCTTCAGCCCGCCCAGCATGTCACCCATGCTGGCCACCACCACGTGCTTGACCGGGGTCTTGGCCAGCACCTGCTGCAGCGTGGAGGCAAAGTTCTCCAGGATCACGATGGCCTCGGCGCCGCTGTCCTTGAGCTGGTGCTCGAGCTCGCGCGGGGTGTAGAGCGGGTTGACGTTGACCACCACGAAGCCCGCGCGCAGCACCGCCGCCAGCACCACCGGGTACTGCAGCACGTTCGGCATCATGATCGCCACGCGTGCGCCGGGACGCAGCCCGCGCGACTGCAGCCAGGCGGCAAAGTGCGTCGAGAGCTGGTCCAGTTCGCCGTAGGTGATGGCCTTGTCCATGCAGATGAAGGCCTTGCGGTCGGCATAGGTGCGGAAAGATGCCTCGAGCAGCGCGGCAAGCGAGCGGAACTGGCTGGCATCGATCTCGGCGGGAACGCCGGCCGGGTAGTGTTTCAGCCAAATTCTTTCCATAGCACCGTCTCCTGATTTCTGAATGGTCGTTCGATTTTGCCGAGATGCTAAACGTGCTCCCCGGTTAAAACAACAACTTAGACGAAGTCCTCGGGGCCACCGGACAGGCCTTGGTGCCCCTGACGGGCATTATGCGCCACCGATCGGGCGCAAGTAGGGGGATAACCCCTAGTGAGGCAAATCCACACTCAGCCGCCGCTGGGCAGCGCCAGTTTCATCATGCTGGCGGCAAGCTCCTGCGCCAGCGTCTCCGGGTCCATGCGGCCGGGTTCATGCCAGGTGTAGAGGAACCCCACCACGCTGCCGATCGCATGGGCCGTCACGCGTGCGTCGCCGAAGGCGAACACGCCATCGCGCTTGCCCTCTTCCAGCAGCGCATAGAGGTCGCGATAGAAGTCCCGCGCCATGCTGTCGAGCCACGCCACGGTGTCGGGGCGCAGGTACTGGTTGTCGCGAAAGCTCAGCGTGGCCGGCACATGGCAGGCGACGCAGCGCCGCGCCATCTCGAGCAGGCAGGCCTGCAGGCGCTCGCGCACCGGCAGCGCGGGGTCCGCGGTCTCGCGGATCACGGGCAGGCAGGTCTGGGCCGACTCGCGGCACAGGATGTCGAAGATCTCGTACTTGTCAGTAAAGTAGTAGTAGACCGCCGGCTTGGTCACGCCCAGCGCGCGGCACAGGTCGTTCATGGTCATGCCGGGATAGCCCTTGCTGTAGAAGAGCTGCGCGGCGGTATCGAGAATCTGGCGGCGGCGGGCCTCCTGGCGCTCGGCGATATGCGGGCGGGCCGGCTGCGGCTCTGGCGGTGTGCTCAACGGCGGGTTCAGCGGTGCGGATCTGGGTGCAATCGACATGATGCAATTCTCGCATGGCGGGCTCGCTACGCCAGTCCGGTCGAGCCCTTGCTTGACGCCACAGCCTGCGGCGCCAAAGGGGAAAGGGAAAACGGCCAATTGACGCCAATACCCGATCACCCCAGAATCTTACCCAGCGGTAAATAAATGTACCAACGAGTACATACCCGCACTGCGCCCACAACACACGCCATCAACGCTCCCGCTCATGACGAACCACAAGCTCCTGATCGCCAATCGCGGCGAAATCGCCATCCGGATCGCGCGGGCCGCCGCGGCCATGGGCATCCCCAGCGTGGCGCTGTACAGCGAAGACGACTGCGACGCGCTGCACGTGCGCAAGGCCGACGCGGCCGTGGCGCTGCCCGGCACTGGTCCGCGCGCCTACCTAGACATTGCCGCCGTGGTGGACGCTGCGCGGCGGGCGGGCTGCGGCATGGTGCACCCTGGCTACGGCTTCCTGTCTGAGAACGCCGACTTTGCGCAGGCCTGCCTGGACGCCGGGCTGGTCTTCGCCGGCCCTGCGCCCGACGTGCTGCGCCTGTTCGGCGACAAGGCCCGCGCCCGCGCGCTGGCGCGCGAGCATGGCGTGCCGGTCGTGCCCGGCACCGCCGGCCCGACCTCGCCGGAGCAGGCGCGGGCCTTCTTCGCCAGCCTCGACGGGCAAGCGGGCATGATGATCAAGGCGCTCGCCGGCGGCGGCGGGCGCGGCATGCGCGCCGTGCATCGCGCTGCCGGGATCGACGAGGCCTACGCACGCTGCGTCTCGGAAGCTACCGCGGCGTTTGGCAATGGTGCGGTCTACGTGGAGCGCATCGTCGCCGCGCCGCGCCATATCGAGATCCAGGTGGTCGCCGACGCCGAGGGCCGCGTGCTGACGCTGGGCGAGCGCGAATGCAGCCTGCAGCGCCGCCACCAGAAGCTGGTGGAGATCGCCCCCAGCCCGTCATTGGATGACGCACTGCGCGCAAGGCTGGCCGATGCCGCCGCCACACTGGCGCGCGCCGCCGCCTATCGCGGCATCGGCACGTTCGAATTCCTGGTGGAAGACAGCGGCAATGGCGGCCCATCGTTCTGGTTCATGGAGGCCAACCCGCGCCTGCAGGTCGAGCACACGGTGACCGAGATGGTGACCGGCGTCGACCTCGTGCAAACCCAGCTGGCCATCGCCGCCGGCGCGCGCCTGGCCGACCTGGGCCTGGAGCAGGCACCCGCGCCGCGCGGCATCGCGGTGCAGTTGCGCATCAATGCCGAGCACCTCGACGCGCAGGGCCAGCTGCGCCCGGCCAGCGGCACGCTGACGGCGTTCGAGCCGCCCAACGGGCCAGGCGTGCGCGTGGACAGCGCGGGCTTTGCCGGCATGACGGCGAATCCGCGCTTTGATTCGCTGCTGGCCAAGCTGATCGTGCACGAACCCGGCGGCAACTTTGCGCGTGCGCTCGCGATCGCCTACCGCGCGCTGTGCGAGTTCCGCATCGAAGGCATCGACACCAACCGCCGCTTGCTGCAGGATCTGCTGCAGCTGGACGACATACGCCGCAATGCCGTGCACACGCAGTACCTGGACCAGGCGCTGACCGCGCTTGCCGCCGCCGACGCCGACCACCCGGTGCTGCACGCGCCGCCCGGCCTGGCCGACAGCGCCCCGGCCGATGAGCACAATGCGCTGGCCGATGTCCCTGACGACGCCATTGCCGTGCCGGCGCCCATGGACGGCGCGCTCGCCGCCATCCACGTGCGCGAAGGCGATACGGTCAGGCGCGGCCAGCCGCTGGCCATCATCGAAGCGATGAAGATGGAGCATCCGCTGGAGGCGCCCGCCGCCGGCACCGTGCTGCGCGTGCTGGCCGTCGCGGGTGCCACGCTGCGCGCCGGCGCCGCGGTGATCGTGCTGGCGCCCGGCGGCGATGCCGGCCATGCCGCCGAGACCGCCGCGGCGGCCGACCTCGACCATGTGCGCGCGGACCTGCGCGAGACGCTGGAGCGCCACGCCCTCGGCCACGACGCCGCACGCGCCCAGGCCGTCGCCAGGCGCCACGCCCAGGGCGGCCAAACGGCGCGCGAGAACATCGCCCGGCTGTGCGACGACGGCTCCTTCATCGAGTACGGCGCGCTCGCCATCGCCGCGCAACGGCAGCGCCGCAGTGTCGAAGACCTGGTCAGCGCCACGCCCGCCGACGGCATCGTCACCGGTATCGGGTCCGTCAACGCGGCGCGCTTTCCCGGTGCCGATACGCGCTGCATGGTGCTGGCCTATGACTACACCGTGCTGGCCGGCACGCAGGGCTTCTACGGCCACAAGAAGCTGGACCGCATGCTGGCGCTGGCGCGCCAGTGGCAGGTGCCGGTGGTGCTGTTTGCCGAGGGCGGCGGCGGGCGGCCCGGCGATACCGACATGCCGGTGGTGGCCGGGCTGGACTGCACCTCGTTCATCCAGTTCGCGCGGCTGTCGGGCCAGGTGCCGCTGGTGGGCATCGTGTCGGGCCGCTGCTTTGCCGGCAACGCCGCGCTGCTGGGCTGCGCCGACGTCATCATCGCCACGCGCAGCGCCACCATCGGCATGGGCGGGCCGGCCATGATCGAAGGCGGCGGGCTGGGCGTGTTCGCGCCCGAGGAAGTGGGCCCGGTCAGCGTGCAGGGGCCCAACGGCGTGATCGACGTGCTGGTCGATGACGAAGCGGCCGCGGTCGATGCCGCGCAACGCTACCTGTCCTACTTCCAGGGCGACGTGCATGACTGGCAGGCGGAAGACCCGCGCCACCTGCGCCACGCCATCCCCGAGAACCGCCTGCGCAGCTACGACATGCGCGCGGTGATCGCCGCCATGGCGGACAGCGGCTCGGTGCTGGAGCTGCGCGCGGCGTTCGGCACCGGCATCATCACCGCGCTGATCCGCATCGAAGGCCGCGCCTTCGGCTGCATCGCCAACAACCCGCGCCACCTCGGGGGCGCCATCGACAGCGCCGCCGCCGACAAGGCCGCGCGCTTCATGCAGCTGTGCGACGCGCACGGGCTGCCGATGGTGTCGCTGTGCGACACCCCGGGCTTCATGGTCGGGCCGCAGGCCGAGAAGACCGCCACGGTGCGGCACGTGTCGCGCCTCTTTGTCACCGCTGGCGCGCTGCGCGTGCCGTTCTTCACGGTGGTGCTGCGCAAGGGCTACGGACTGGGCGCGCAGGCCATGGCCGGCGGCAGCTTTGCCGCGCCCTTCTTCACCGCGGCCTGGCCCAGCGGCGAGTTCGGCGCGATGGGCATCGAGGGCTCGATCCGGCTGGGCTTCCGCAAGGAACTGGAGGCCGTGGCCGACCCCGACGAGCGCGCGGCGCTGTTCGCGCGCATGGTCGACGGAGCCTACCAGCGCGGCCGCGCGCTCAACATGGCCAGCCACCTGGAGATCGACGCGGTGATCGACCCTGCCGACACGCGGCGCTGGCTGCTGCGCGGGCTGGCCTCGGTGCCGCCGGGGAGCCTCGGCCGCCAGGCCAACGCACCGAGACGGTTCATCGATACCTGGTAAGCGACGCGGCAGCTTAGTTGGCCGCGGTCTTTCCGCCCGCGGTCAGCGTGCCGGTGCGCGTGGCCGGCGGCGCCAGCCGCTGCAGCGCGGCCTCGCGCTCGGCGGCGGGCAGCGCGCCGATACGGGCAGCCTCGTCATAGAAGCGCTGCCAGTCGCCGTTGCACTGCGCCAGCAACGCGGTGAAGGCCGGCACCCACTGCTGGTAAGTGGCCACCGCGGCCAGGTGGGCGTTGGTCAGCGGCTGGTCGAACCAGCGGTCATAACCGCTGAATCCGCCCCACTCCGTGCGCAGCCGCGCGTACTGGGCGCGCAGGTCGGCAAAGATCTTTGCCTTGCTCTCGCGCTTGGCGCCGTCATCGAGCGGGGTCTGGTACAGCGCCACCAGCCGGTCGCGCGTGCCCAGCAACAGCGCGCGGAACTGCTGGCGCCGGGCATCGTACTGCCGATAGCTGGCGCGCGCGTCCTCCGACGCATCCTCGGCCAGCCAGCGCTCCACGCCCGCGGCTTCCACCGCGGTGGCAAAGGACTCGTTGAAGGCGGTGTCGTTGCGCACGTACACCACCTGGTGCGCGAGCTCGTGGAAGATCAGCCGCGCCAGTTCGCCCTCGGGCAGGTAGACGAAGGTATTGAGCAGCGGGTCGTCGAAATAGCCCAGCGTCGAATAGGCGGGGATGCCGGCAACGTAGGTCTCGAGCCCGTCGCGGCGCAGGCCCCGCGCATACTGCTCGGCATCGGACTGGGCGTAGTAGCCGCGGTAGCTGATGCAGCCGACGATGGGGAAGCACCACTTGCGCAGGTCCATCGACAGCTCGGGCGTGGCGAACACGCTCCACACCACATAGGGCCGGTGCAGGTTGGCGTAGCGGCGGTAGCTGCCGTTCTCGGGCAGCTTCAGTTCGCGCGAGGCGAAGTCACGCATGCGGCCGGCCAGCGCCAGCCGCTGCGCCAGGCGCCCATCGTTGGCGTCGCGCGCGTTGGCGATGGCGTCGGTCAGCGGCTGTGCCTGGGCCATCACGCCCAGATGGCCGCCGATCGACTGCGCGTAGTAGCCGACGGCCTCGCACCCGGCCGTCACCAGGACCACCGCGGTGAGGCCGGTCGCCGCCAGGAGTGCCGCCCAGCGCCAGCGGCCACGCTGCGGCGTCATGCCGGCAGGACTGCCCCTTCCGTGCAGGCCTCGACCTGCACCAGGCAGTCATAGAACACCGGCGCGCGGCCCAGGTCGGTCAGGCGCTGGCTGGTCAGCTCGTTGGCGTTCTTGCCGTCCGAGGCCAGCTTCTTCCACCAGATCGACAGGCCCACCACCAGCCCGCGCCGGGCGCGGTCGGTGACGCGGGCGCGCGCCACCATGCTGCCGCGGTCGTTGAAGACGCGCACCATGGCGCCGTGCACGATGCCGCGCTCAGCGGCGTCGGCCGGGTGGATGTCCAGGTGCGGCTCGCCCTCGGTGGCGCGCAGGCTGTCGACGTTGACGAAGGAGCTGTTGAGGAAGTTGCGCGCCGGCGGCGAGATCATCGCCAGCGGATAGCGCGCCGCCAGTTCGGGCGCGGTCAGCGGCGCCTCGTACTGCGGCACGTAGTCAGGCAGCGGGTCGAGGCCGTCGCGCGCCATCGGCTCAGAATAGAACTGGCACTTGCCCGATGCGGTCGGGAAGCCACCCTCGGCGAACGGCGCCGCCGGCAGCGCCAGCTTCTGCCAGCCCTGCTCCTTCAATGATTCCCAGCTGATGCCGGCCGCGCGCGCATCGCCCGGAATGATGGCCTGCGCGGCGATGGCCTCGTCGCTGTCGGCAAAGCACGCCTCGGTGAAGCCCAGGCGCTGGGCCAGCCGGCGGAAGATCTCAGTATTGGGCAGGGCCTCGCCCATCGGCGCGATGGCGGCGTTGTTGGCCAGTAAATAGGTGTGGCCGTAGGCCTTGTGCACGTCGGTGTGCTCAAGCTGCGTGGTCGCCGGCAGCAGGATGTCGGCATAGTCGGCGGTGTCGGTGCGGAAGTGCTCCAGCACCACCGTGAACAGGTCCTCGCGCGCGAAGCCCGCGGCGACCTTGCCGGATTCCGGCGCCACCGCGACCGGGTTGCTGTTGTACACCACCACGGCCTCGATGCGCGGCGCGCCGGGCGCGGGCTCGGCCAGCAGCGCGTCGCCGATGGTGCTCATGTTGACGATGCGCGGCAGCGTCTGCGGCCAGCCAGGCAGCAGGTCGGGGCGCTGCAGCGCGGCTTCGTTGATCGGGAAGAAGCCAGAGGTCGACAGCTGCAGCCCGCCCGCGGGCTGGCGCCAGGCGCCCACCAGCGACGGCAGGCACGCCACCGCGCGCACCGCCTGGCCGCCGCCGTGCACACGCTGCATGCCGTAGTTCAGGCGGATTGCCACCGGCTGGCGCTCGCGCACCGCCAGCTGGCCGTAGAGGCCGGCCAGCCATTCGATGTCCTCGGCCGGGATGCCGCAGATCTCGGCCGCGCGTGCCGGGGTGTAGGCCTGCGCGCGCTCGCGCAGCGCCTCGAAGCCGACGGTGTGGCGTTCGATGTAGTCGTGGTCGAGCAGGTCGTCGCGGATCAGCACATGGATCAGCGCCAGCGCCAGCGCGCCGTCGGTGCCGGGCATCGGCGCGATATGGCGGTGGCACTTCTCGGCGCTCAGCGAGCGGTACGGGTCGATTGCCACCAGCGTGGCGCCGCGCCGCTTGGCTTCCTGCGCGCGGGTCCAGAAATGCAGGTTGGAGGCAATCGGGTTGCCGCCCCAGATGATCACCAGCCTGGCATCGACCACGTGCTCCATGTCCATGCCCACGCTGGCGCCATAGGTGTAGCGCAGCGCGGTGGCGCCGGCGCTGGCGCAGATGGTGCGGTCCAGCCGCGACGCGCCCAGCTTGTTGAAGAAGCGCGCGGCCATGCTCTCGCCCTGCACCAGCCCCATGGTGCCGGCGTAGCTGTACGGCACGATCGCCTGCGGATCGCGCGCCGCGATCGCCTGCAGGCGGGTGGCGATGGTGTCGAGCGCCTCGTCCCAGGAGATCGGCGCGAACTTGCCTTCGCCCTTCCTGCCGATGCGCTTCATCGGTGTCAGCAGCCGGTCCGGGTGGTAGGTGCGCTCGGTGTAGCGCGACACCTTGGTGCACAGCACGCCCTGCGTGCCGGGATGGTCGGGATCGCCCGCTACCTTGACGGCACGGCCGTCCTCGACGGTGACGAGCAAGGCACAAGTGTCGGGGCAGTCATGCGGGCAGGCGGCGCGGACGATGCGGGAAGCCATGGGGTCTCCGGGCGGGGTGTGTTGTTTTTTCGTTCGGTCGTACGGAACTGGAGATGCCGGCGCAGGCGCGCTGGTAGCGGCGCCCGAGCCGCGCCGGCGGGCGGCGCTTTCCCGGCCGTGCGGGGGGATGGCGGGGAGTATCTCGATCCGATTGTATTCGATTATGATGTGCCGGCGCGCTGCCGGCACAGACCGGTACGCGCACCATGCCGCACGACGTGAGCAATTCGCCGGCAAGAGACCGGCCGACGCGGCAAACGGGTAACCGAACCACATTTCGCGGGGGGTTTATGTCGTTCCGATCCGGGGTCAATGGCCGGCTTGCCGGCCTGCTGGTGGCGTGCGCCATCGGCACGGGTGGCGCATCCTGCGCTGCCTTCGCAGCCAACACGGCGGGCACCCCCGCCACATCCGAAAACGGCGTCACCGCCGACACCATCCTGCTGGGCCAGTCCGCCGCGCTGACCGGCCCGACCGCCGTGCTCGGCAAGCAGATGAACTCGGGCGCACGGCTGTATTTCGACCATATCAACCAGCAGGGCGGCATCCACGGCCGCAAGATCCGGCTGGAGGCGCTGGACGACTACTACGAGCCCGAGCCCGCCGCCAGGAACACCAGGAAGCTGATCGAGGAAGACCGCGTCTTCGCCCTCTTCGGCTATGTCGGCACGCCCACCAGCCAGGCCGCGCTGCCGCTGGCAATCCAGGCCCGGGTGCCGTTCTTCGGCCCGTACACCGGGGCGCAGTCGCTGCGCGAGCCGCGCAGCCGCTACGTCTTCCATGTGCGCGCCGGCTACAACGAGGAAACCGCGGCCATCCTGCGCCAGATCCAGACCACCGGGCTCAAGCGCGTGGCCGTGGTCTACAACGAGGACGCCTACGGCAAGGCCGGGCTGGATGGCCTGGAGCGCGCGCTCAAGGCCGCGCCCGACAGCGGCGTGCAGATCGTCGCGCGCGAGCCCGTGGTCCGCAACACCACGGAAATCGGCGACGCCATCCAGGGTTCGATAAAGGCCAGGCCCGACGCCGTGGTGATGATCAGCGCCTACCGCACCGCCGGCGCCTTCGTGAAGGAAGCGCTGCGCCGCGGCTACAACGGCCAGTTCTACAACGTCTCCTTCGTCGGCACGCAGGCGCTGGCCAACGAGGTCGGCGCGCAGGGCAGCGGCGTGATCATCTCGCAGGTGATGCCGCACCCGGGCAACGCCACGCTGCCGATCGTGCGGGAGTACCTGCGCCTGCTGCAGGCCGCCGGCAAGCCCAGCGAATTCGACTACGCCAGCATCGAAGGCTTTATCTCCGCCAAGACGTTCACCGAGGGCCTGCGCCGCGCGGGCAAGGACCTGACGCGCGAGAAGCTGGTGACCGCGCTGGAGTCAATGCGCAGCTATGACCTCGGCGGGTTTATCATCAACTTCACGCCGGAGAACCACGTGGGTTCGAAGTTTGTGGAGATGACGATCATCAATTCGAAGGGGCAGGTGATCCGCTGAGATTCAAGGTTTTCTCCTCCCTCGCGCAGGGAGGAGAAAACCAGGCCCTACTCCATGTCGTTCAGGTGACACGCCGAGAACCGCATCGGCGCAATCTCCTTCAGCAGCGGCTGCTCTTCCCGGCAACGCGGCATCGCATGCGGGCAGCGCGGGTGGAAGTGGCAGCCCGGCGGCGGGTTCAGCGGCGACGGGATCTCGCCGCGGATCGCCACATAGGTCTTGCGGGCCACCTCCAGCTTGGGCGCTTCGGCCAGCAGGGCCTGGGTATAGGGATGGTTGGGCGCGGCGAACACGTCTTCGGTCGGCGCGGATTCCACCACCCGCCCCAGGTACATGATCACCACGCGGTCGCTGATGTGCTTGACCACGCCCAGGTCATGGCTGATGAACAGGTAGGTCAGGTTCAGGTCTTCACGCAGGCGCATGAACAGGTTCAGCACCTGGGCCTGGATCGACACGTCCAGCGCCGCCACCGACTCGTCGCACACCAGGAACTCGGGCTTGACCGCCAGCGCCCGGGCAATGCCGATGCGCGCGCGCTGCCCGCCGGAGAACTGGTGCGGAAAGCGCCGCAGCACGGTCGGGTCCATGCCCACGCGCACCAGCATGTCTTCCACATAGCCCTTCTGCGCGCCGCGCTCGACCATGCCGTGCACCACCGGCGCCTCGCCCACGATATCCAGCACGCGCAGCCGCGGATTGAGCGAGGCGTACGGGTCCTGGAAGATCATCTGGATCGCCAGCTGCTTCTCGCGGCGCTTGTCGGGTGGCAGGTGGTCCAGGTTGATGCCGCGCCACAGGCGCTCGCCCTCGGTCAGCGAGTGCAGGCCCACGGCCATGCGCCCGAGCGTGGACTTGCCGCAGCCGGACTCGCCGACCAGGCCCACCACTTCGCCGGCGCGGATGCTCAGGTCGACACGGTCGACCGCGTGCACCACCTCGTCATGCGCATGGGCGCCGAACAGGTTGGCGATGCGCGCGGCGGTGTCGAGCGACTTGACGAAGCGCTTGGACACGCCGCGCAGCTCCAGGATCGGCGCGCTCGGCGTGCCCCCCTCTTCCGCTGCAGGATTCGTCATCGGTCGGGATTGCAGTTCAGTTGCGCTCATGCTGCCTCCTGGTTGGCCAGCACCGGATGGAAGCAGCGCAGGCGGCGGCCGTCGGCGGCAGTCTCCAGCGGCGGCTCGGTCTTGCAGGCAGCGGTGGCGTAGGGACAGCGTTCGCGGAACGCGCAGCCGCCCGGCAGGTTCAGCAGCGACGGCGTCATGCCCGGGATCTGCCGCAGCGGCGTGCCGCGCGGATTGCGCGACGGCGCCGAGCTGATCAGCCCGTGGGTGTAGGGGTGCTCGGGGTGCTCCAGCACCTGGCGCACGTCGCCGGCCTCGACGATCTTGCCGGCGTACATCACGCACACGGTATCGGCCAGTCCCGCCACCACCGACAGGTCGTGCGTGATCCAGATCAACGCCGTGCCCGATTCGCGGCACAGGGTCTGCATCTCGTACAGGATCTGGCCCTGGATGGTGACGTCCAGCGCGGTGGTGGGCTCGTCGGCAATGATCAGGTCGGGCTTGTTCAGCAGCGCGATCGCGATCGCCACGCGCTGGCGCATGCCGCCCGAGAACTGGTGCGGATAGGCCTGCAGGCGCTCGTCCGGCGACGGGATGCCGACCCGCGCCAGCGCATTGCGCGCGCGTTCGCGCGCCACCGCCTTGCCTACCTTCTCATGGGCCAGCACCGCCTCGATCATCTGCGTGTCGATGCGCAGGACCGGGTTCAGCGTCATCATCGGGTCCTGGAAGATCATCGCGATGCGGTTGCCGCGCACGTCGCGCTGCTGCGCCGGCGTGAGCGCGCGCAGGTCGCGGGTGATGCCGTCGCGGCTGGTCAGCGCGATGCGGCCGTCGACGATCTTCCCGGGCGGATCGATCAGGCCCATGATCGAATACCCGGTCATGGACTTGCCCGAGCCGGACTCGCCCACCAGCCCCATGATCTCGCCGCGGCCCACGGTGAAGGACACGTCGTCGACGGCCTTGGCGATGCCGCCGCGCGTGTGGAATTGCGTCTTCAGGTGTTCAACCACCAATGTCGGTTGTGCCATGTACCGCTCCTGGTTATTGCGTCTGCAGGCGCGGGTTGAGGACGTCGCGCAACTGGTCGGCCACCAGGTTCATCGCCACGATGGTGACCACCAGCGCAATGCCCGGGAAGAAGCTGATCCAGTACTTGCCCGACAGCATGTACTGCTGGCCGTTGGAGATCAGCGAGCCCAGCGAGGGCTCCGTGACCGGCACGCCCAGCCCGAGGAAGGACAGCGTCGCTTCCAGCGTGATCGCCGAGGCCACCTGCAGCGCCGCGATCACGATCAGCGGCGGCAGGCAGTTGGGCAGCAGGTGGCGGAACATGATGCGCATCGGCGGCAGGCCCAGGCAGGTGGCGGCCTCGATATATTCCTTGCGGCGCTCCACCAGTGCGGCGCTGCGCGTGGTGCGGGCGTAGTAGGCCCACTGTACCGCCACCAGCGCGATCACGATATTGCCCAGGCCCGGGCGCAGGAAGGCTAGCAGGATCAGCGCCAGCAGGATCGGCGGGAACGACAGCTGCAGGTCGGCCACGCGCATGATGAAGGCCTCGGTGCGACCGCCCAGGAAGCCGGCCAGCAGGCCGAGCGTGGCGCCCAGCAGCAGCGCGATCACGGTGCTGACCACGCCCACGCCGATGCTGATGCGCAGGCCGTACATCACCGCCGACAGGATGTCGCGGCCCTGCTCGTCCGAACCCAGCAGGAAGGTCATGCCGGTGCCGGCCTGCTCGCCCGGCGCCAGGCGCGCGTCGAGCACGTCCAGCGTGGCCAGGTCATAGGGGTTCTGCGGCGCCAGCCACGGCGCGAAGATGGCGATCAGGATGATGACGACCAGCGTGGCCAGTCCGGCCACAGCAATCTTGCTGGAGAAGAACTCCGCGGCAAAGCGCCGCCACGGCGATTGTTCGCGCGCCGCGGCGAGCGGCGGGGTCTTGTCCTCTTGTTCTACAGATACGGCACTCATGGCTCAGCCCTTGTTGTCGGCAATGCGCACGCGCGGATCGAGCATGCTGTAGATGATGTCCACCACCAGGTTGATCAGGATGAACAGCGTCACGATCACCATCAGGTAGGCGACGATCACCGGCCGGTCCAGCAGCTGGATCGAGTCGATGATGAGCTTGCCCATGCCGGGCCAGGCGAAGATGGTCTCGGTCACGATCGCAAATGCGATGATCGAGCCGAACTGCAGCGCGATCACCGTGACGATCGGGATCAGGATGTTCTTCAGCACATGCACGCCGACAATGCGCGTGTTCGACAGGCCCTTGGCGCGCGCGAACTTGACGTAGTCCTGCATCATCGCCTCCTGCGTGCCGGCGCGCGTGAGCCGGATCACCATGGCGATATTCAGGAGCGACAGCGTCACCGCCGGCAGGACCAGGTGGCGGATGCCGTCGGCAGTCAGGAAGCTGAGCGGGATGCCGAGCACGCGCACGGTCTCGCCGCGCCCGTTGGAGGGCAGCCAGCCGAGCTGCACCGCGAACACCATGATCAGCATCAGCCCGACCCAGAAGGTGGGCAGCGAGAAGCCCAGGATCGACACCGCCATGATCGACTTGCCGGCAATGCCCTTGGGCCGCAGCCCGGCCCACAGGCCCAGCGGAATGCCCAGCACGATCGCCAGCAGGATCGCGCAAATGGCCAGCTCCATGGTGGCGGGCATGCGCTCGAAGATCAGCTTGAGTGCCGGCGTGCCGTGCGCGAACGAGGTGCCCAGGTTGCCTTGCAGCGCATTCTGCAGGAACACCCAGTACTGCTCCCACAGCGGCTTGTCCAGGCCCAGCGCCGCGATGGTGCGCTTGATGTCCTCCTGGTCGGCCTGCGGGTTGATCAGGATGTCGACGGGATTGCCGATGGCAAAGACGCCGAGGAAAACCAGCAGCGACATGACGAAGAGCACAACCACGCTCTGCATCAGGCGCCGGATGATAAAGACCAGCATGTTCGAACCACTTTCCTTTCGCGCGCGAATGCACGCCACACCCGGGCCGCGCGGCGCTTCCCGGGTGTGGCGCGGCAGCCATGCGCGGCACCGCAAACTCGGCCAGCAGACCATCCGCGGGCCGAGGCTCCTGTCTGGGTTGACCGGAGCTTACTGGGGCTTGAAGTTATGCGCGTAGGTGCGCTCGTCGGTACGCGGCACGTAGACGATGCCCTTTTGTGTGGCCCAGGTGGTCACCTGCTGGTGGATCGGGACGATACCGCCATCGTTGATCGCGATTGCGGTGGCCTCCTGCAGCAGCTTGGAGCGCTCGTTGTCATCCACGGTGGACAGCGCCTTCTCCAGCACCACGTCCATCTTGGGGTTGCAGTACTCGCCCCAGTTGGTGGTGCCGAAGCCCTTCTTGCTGTCCTCGCACGCCAGCAGCGCGCGCAGCGGCGAGCTGACCTCACCGGTCTGCGCGCCCCAGCCCAGCAGCCCGAACGACCACTCGTGCTTGATGCCCTTGGACGAGTATGTCGCCATCGGCATGCCTTCGACCTTGGTGGCGATGCCGATGCGGGTCAGGTTCTGCGCAATCGTCTGCGCGATCTTCTCGTCGTTGACGTAGCGGTTGTTGGGCGTATGCAGCGTCACGCCGAAGCCGTTCGGGAAGCCGGCGTCGGCCAGCAGCTTCTTGGCGGCCTCGGGGTCGTACTTGACCGTCTTCAGGTTGGGGTTATAGCCGAACAGCGTCGGCGGCACCAGGTTGTTGGTCGGCTCGGACAGGCCTTCCATCAGGCGGTCCTTGATGCCCTGCCGGTTGATCGCCATGCTGATGGCATTGCGCACGCGCGCGTCCTTCAGCGGGTTCTTGTCCAGCGGTGCGCCTTCCTTGGTGGTGACGTAGGGCGACTTGTCGCGCTTGGCATCGAAATACAGGTAGATCACGCGGTGCGAGATCTTGGAGAAGAACGACAGCTTGGGATCCTGGCGCACCTTGGGCAGGTCAGGCGTGGGCACGTTCTCGATGGCCTGCACGTCGCCCGACAGCAGCGCCGCCAGGCGCGTCGCCGGATTGGGGATGAAGCGCAGGGTAACCTTGTCCCAGGCCGGCTTGGCGCCCCAGTAGTCGTTATTGCGCACCAGCTCGACCCGGTCGTCGCGGGCATAGCTGACGAACTTGAACGGCCCGGTGCCGACCATGCCCTTGCCCTGCGCGAAGTCATCCGAGCTCAGCCCCTGCGTCGCCTTCTTCTGCACGATGAAGATCGACGTGAGGTCGTTCAGCATCAGCGGATAGGGCTGGTTGGTGGTCAGCTGGATGGTGTGCTTGTCGATGATCTTCTTGTTGACGATCGCCTTGGTGTAGACATCGAACTTGCCCGGGCTGTTCTGGATGGTGGCCGGACGGTCCAGCGACCAGATTACGTCTTCGGCGGTCAGTTCGGAGCCGTCGTGGAACTTCACGCCCTTGCGGATCTTGAATTCCCAGGTGAGGTTGTTGACCAGCTTCCACGACTCGGCCAGGCCCGGGATGATGCGGCTGTCCGGATCCATCTTGGTCAGCGAGTCGAAGATATGCTCGGAGACGTTGATGTTGGAGAACAGGTTGTAGAAGTGCGGATCCATCGAGGTTGGCGGCGAACTCATGGCCAGTTTGAGGTCCGCGGCCTGGGCGGTGCCGGCGAGCGCCAGGCCAAGGGCCCCGGCTACCGCCACCACACCAATTGCCTTCTTGAAAGTGCGAAGGGACATCGCGCAATTCTCCCTGTAGGAAGTGAAGCAGACGTTTTAGGATCGGCAATGCGCCGCGCCGCGGGTCACGCGGCGGCGCTGCGTTTTGGTGCGGTTTGGGGTGCGGTTGCGCATCACAAAGCGACGAAATTGCCGGCCGGGCACTTCAAGCATGAACTGTTCCAGCAGTGCGCATGTCGCGGCAATGCGGGGAAACCCACCCGCGCTGGCATATTGCACTGCGCCAACCTGGCAAGCGCGCAGGAAATCGCCGCATTTTGGCGCTTTGCGGAGAGGCATCGTATGATCGGGGTATCCAACGCTAACGCCCCTAACGTCCAGGGCAGCCAGGCATCATGAAGCTCATCCCCGAAATCCTGCAGGCACAAGCCGAAATCCGCGCGATCCGGCGCGACATCCACGCCCACCCGGAACTCTGCTTCGAAGAACAGCGCACTGCCGACGTGGTCGCGCAGAACCTGGAATCGTGGGGCATCGAAGTGCATCGCGGCCTGGGCACCACCGGCCTGGTGGGCGTGATCCGCAACGGCAACAGCCCGCGCACCATCGGCCTGCGCGCCGACATGGACGCGCTGCCGCTGCAGGAAGCGAACACTTTTGATCACCGCTCGCAGCACACCGGCAAGATGCACGCCTGCGGCCACGACGGCCACACCGCCATGCTGCTCGGTGCGGCGCGCTACCTGGCGCAGCACAAGCCCTTCGACGGCACCGTGCACCTGGTCTTCCAGCCGGCCGAGGAAGGCGGCGGCGGCGCCCGCGAAATGATCAAGGACGGGCTGTTCGAGCGCTTTCCGTGCGACGCGGTGTTCGGCGTGCACAACTGGCCGGGCATGCCGGTCGGAGCGTTCGGCACGCGCGCGGGCCCGCTGATGGCATCGAGCAACGAATTCCGCATTGTGGTGCGCGGCAAGGGTGCGCATGCGGCCATGCCCAACAACGGCAACGACCCGGTCTTCACCGCTGCGCAGATCGTGTCGGCGCTGCAGGGCATCATCACGCGCAACAAGCGCCCGATCGATACCGCGGTGATCTCGGTCACGCAGTTCCACGCAGGCGACGCCACCAATATCGTGCCGGACCAGGCCTGGATCGGCGGCACGGTGCGCACGTTCACGGTGCCGGTGCTGGACCTGATCGAACGGCGCATGGAAGAAGTGGCGCGCGCGGTGGCGGCGGCATTCGACTGCACCATCGAATACGAATTCCACCGCAACTATCCGCCGACCATCAACAGCGAGGCCGAGACCGGCTTTGCGGCCGCGGTCGCCGCGGAACTGGTCGGTGCGGACAACGTCGACAGCAATGTCGAGCCCACCATGGGCGCCGAGGATTTCTCGTTCATGCTGCAGCACAAGCCGGGCTGCTACCTGTTCCTGGGCAACGGCGACGGCGGCCATCGCGACGCCGGCCATGGCATCGGGCCCTGCATGCTGCACAACCCGAGCTACGATTTCAACGACGAACTGCTGCCGGTGGGCTCGACGTTCTTCGTGCGGCTGGTGGAAAAGTGGCTGGCGCCTGCGTGACGTTACGCACCTGAGCACAGCACAACGATAAAAAACTGGGGAGCATCCGCGATGGGCCGCCTGGCGCTGGATCGCGAGACAGCGCGCAGCTTCGCGCGCGTGGCGCTGGACAATATCCTGCGCCGCTATCCGTACAAGCTGGACCACATGATGGCCAGCGCCGGTGACCTGGCCGAACCGTCGGCCAGGCATCCGGTCTTTTGCGGCAGCTACGACTGGCACTCCAGCGTGCACATGCACTGGTTGCTGGTGCGGCTGCTAGCGCTGTCGCCGGACCAGGAGGAGGCGCCCCGCATCCGCGCAACGCTGGACGCCCAGCTGCGTCCAGAGCACATTGCGGTCGAACTGGCCTACTTCCAGCAGCCCCTTTCGCGCACCTTCGAACGCCCCTATGGCTGGGGCTGGATGCTGAAACTGCAGGCGGAGTTGCTGGCGCTGGCGCGGCAGGACGCCCAGGCAGCCACCTGGGCCGAGGCATGCGCGCCGCTGGCATCGCACCTGTCACGGCAACTGGCGGATTTCCTGGATGCAGCGGTATTCCCGGTGCGCACCGGCACCCATTACAACAGCGCCTTCGCCCTGGTCATGGCCATGGCCTATGCGCGCACACACCAGGACTTCACCTTGCGGCGCGCCATCGTGCGGCGCGCCCACCGCTGGTTCGGACATGATCAGAAATACCCGGCGCGATATGAGCCCGGCGGCGATGAATTCCTGTCCGGCGGGCTGACCGAAGCCGTGCTGATGCACGCCGTGATGGACGGCTGCGCGTTTTCAGAATGGTGGGAGTTGTTCGTGCCGGGGCAGGCGGAACTGGCTAATTGGCTGACGCCGGTCGAAGTGACCAATCGCAGCGACCCCAAGACCTCGCACCTGGACGGGCTCAACCTTTCGCGCGCCTGGTGCTGGCGCATGCTGGAGCCCGCCCTGCCCGAGCCGCTGCGGCCGCTGGCCATCCGGGCATGGTCCGATCATCTCGAGGCATCGCTGCCGCAGGCGGTCGAGGGCGAGTATGTGTCCACGCACTGGCTGGCCTCGTTCGCGGTGCTCGCGCTGGCCGAGCCTATCGGCGGCTGAAGGCGCCGCCGGGGCGCTTCAGTCCAGCGCGATGTCGCCGTACCAGGACTCGGCCTTGCTCTTGGTGTTGTCGGTATCGGTCATGATGCCCACGGCGATGACCGGGCCGGGGTCGGTCCCGAAGGCCTTGCGGTAGTCGGCGCGCAGGTCGCGCTCATGGCAACGCCACTCATTGGCGTGCTTCATGCCGCTATCCACCACGATCATGCGTACCCGGTCGGTGTGCGGGTTCTTCACCAATGAGCCTTCCGCGCGCCGTCCGCCCCAGATGTACATCAGCGTGGCGTAGGGCATTTCGCGGCCGGTGGTCAGCCGCGCCATCTCGTACATCAGCTGGTCTTTCAAGGGCAGCGCACCCTTGTCGCCATCGAAGGCGACGAACAGGCGCAACGGCGAATCCTCGCGCGGGGCGTGGCTGTTGTCGGCGTTGCGGATAATGCCGCTGGTCTTCCAGGTCCAGCGCAGCATGCCGGCATCGCGATCGCGCAGCGGGACATACAGGCCGGAGGCCGAACTCTCGGCCTTCGCATGGACGACCACGCGCTGGTCGACCTCTGCCATCGAATAACGGGTGGGCGTCTTGTTGCGGTTGATGGTCCAAGGCTGCCAGCCGACCGGCAACTGGTCGCGATGCGGTGACACCGAGAACAACGGCAGCGTGACCAGGGTCGGCGGCGCGGCATCGGCGACTTCGCCGTCATCACCCGCCTCGGCTTCCGCCGCACTGGTGTTGGCGGCAGCCAGCGGGTCGGGCGACGACATGGCAGTCACCGCCGGATCCGTCTGCGCTGCCGCGTACGCGGCCATGCGCCTGGCGAATGCCTGGCAATCGATCGCGGAAGTGCCGGCCACAGCGGCCGTTTCACCCGGAGGAACCGCGGAAACAGGGGGAGTAGATGCGCATCCTGCCAGCAGCAGCGCGCCGGCGGCGCCAGTCAAAACCAGCCGAAACACCTTGGCCGTCATGTAACCCCTCGAAACCCGAATCCGGACCTGCTCTGTTGGCAAGGGTCCGGCTATTGCTCACTACTTGCTGCAAACACGCGTTGCAACCGCCTTCGTGCCGCATGTGGCACTTGGGTGTCGACCATAGCAGAAGGCGGACAGTCCCGGAATGCTCGGCGACCCGCGATGCGGCATGAAAACAACGAGGACATGCGTGCCTGCGCCGACCCCCGGGCGTTTCCGCCGCGCCAAAGCAAAAACCCCCAGCCTTTTGGGGCTGGGGGTTCTGCGGAATAAGAGCCTGGCGATGACCTACTTTCACACGGGAATCCGCACTATCATCGGCGCGGAGCTGTTTCACGGACCTGTTCGGGATGGGAAGGGGTGGTTCCAGCTCGCTATGGTCACCAGGCATGAGGGGTTGCAGCGCTGAGGTTGAGGTCAACGCTGCGAATAGGGATGTAGTTGGGGTTGTGCGTATCTGGCACAAGGCGATCGACTCACCAGGCAAAACACACTGGTTATAGGATCAAGCCTTACGGGCAATTAGTACTGGTTAGCTTAACGCATTACTGCGCTTCCACACCCAGCCTATCAACGTCCTGGTCTCGAACGACCCTTCAAGGCGGTCAAGCCGCCAGGGAATCCTCATCTTCAGGCGAGTTTCCCGCTTAGATGCTTTCAGCGGTTATCTCTTCCGTACATAGCTACCCTGCGATGCCTCTGGCGAGACAACAGGTACACCAGCGGTACGTCCACTCCGGTCCTCTCGTACTAGGAGCAGCCCCCGTCAAGATTCCAACGCCCACGGCAGATAGGGACCAAACTGTCTCACGACGTTTTAAACCCAGCTCACGTACCTCTTTAAATGGCGAACAGCCATACCCTTGGGACCGGCTACAGCCCCAGGATGAGATGAGCCGACATCGAGGTGCCAAACACCGCCGTCGATATGAACTCTTGGGCGGTATCAGCCTGTTATCCCCAGAGTACCTTTTATCCGTTGAGCGATGGCCCTTCCATTCAGAACCACCGGATCACTATGTCCTGCTTTCGCACCTGCTCGACTTGTCGGTCTCGCAGTTAAGCACGCTTTTGCCATTGCACTTTAGGTACGATGTCCGACCGTACCAAGCGTACCTTCGAACTCCTCCGTTACACTTTGGGAGGAGACCGCCCCAGTCAAACTGCCTACCATGCACTGTCCCCGACCCGGATTCACGGGTCAAGGTTAGAACCTCAAACAAACCAGGGTGGTATTTCAAGGACGGCTCCACGTGAACTAGCGTCCACGCTTCAAAGCCTCCCACCTATCCTACACAGATCGGTTCAAAGTCCAATGCAAAGCTACAGTAAAGGTTCATGGGGTCTTTCCGTCTAGCCGCGGGGAGATTGCATCATCACAAACACTTCAACTTCGCTGAGTCTCGGGAGGAGACAGTGTGGCCATCGTTACGCCATTCGTGCAGGTCGGAACTTACCCGACAAGGAATTTCGCTACCTTAGGACCGTTATAGTTACGGCCGCCGTTTACCGGGACTTCAATCAAGAGCTTGCACCCCATCATTTAATCTTCCGGCACCGGGCAGGCGTCACACCCTATACGTCCACTTTCGTGTTTGCAGAGTGCTGTGTTTTTATTAAACAGTCGCAGCCACCATTTTATTGCAACCCCTTCACCCTTCTGGCGCAGGCCAGTCAAGCTACCAGGGCGTACCTTATCCCGAAGTTACGGTACCAATTTGCCGAGTTCCTTCTCCCGAGTTCTCTCAAGCGCCTTAGAATACTCATCTCGCCCACCTGTGTCGGTTTGCGGTACGGTCTCGTATGACTGAAGCTTAGAGGCTTTTCTTGGAACCACTTCCAATTGCTTCGCAGCACTAGGCCGCTCGCCCCGCATCCTTGAATCCCGCGCCCGGATTTGCCTGAGCGCCTTCTCCAATGCAGGGACCGGGACTTCCAACACCCGGACAACCTTCCGCGATCCGTCCCCCCATCGCATCATACGACGGTGCAGGAATATTAACCTGCTTCCCATCAGCTACGCATCTCTGCCTCGCCTTAGGGGCCGACTCACCCTACGCCGATGAACGTTGCGTAGGAAACCTTGGGCTTACGGCGAGGGGGCCTTTCACCCCCTTTATCGCTACTCATGTCAGCATTCGCACTTCTGATACCTCCAGCATCCTTTACAAGACACCTTCACAGGCTTACAGAACGCTCTCCTACCACGCACATTGCTGTGCGTCCGCAGCTTCGGTATATAGCTTAGCCCCGTTACATCTTCCGCGCAGGACGACTCGATCAGTGAGCTATTACGCTTTCTTTAAAGGGTGGCTGCTTCTAAGCCAACCTCCTGACTGTTTTAGCCTTCCCACTTCGTTTCCCACTTAGCTATATTTGGGGACCTTAGCTGGCGGTCTGGGTTGTTTCCCTCTTGACACCGGACGTTAGCACCCGATGTCTGTCTCCCGTGATTGCACTCTTCGGTATTCGGAGTTTGCTATGGCGGGGTAATCAGCAATAGACCCCCCAACCATGACAGTGCTCTACCCCCGAAGGTGAGACACGAGGCACTACCTAAATAGTTTTCGGAGAGAACCAGCTATTTCCAGATTTGTTTAGCCTTTCACCCCTATCCACAGCTCATCCCCTAACTTTTCAACGTTAGTGGGTTCGGTCCTCCAGTACGTGTTACCGCACCTTCAACCTGGCCATGGATAGATCATCTGGTTTCGGGTCTACACCCAGCGACTCAACGCCCTGTTCGGACTCGCTTTCGCTACGCCTTCCCTAATCGGTTAAGCTTGCCACTGAATGTAAGTCGCTGACCCATTATACAAAAGGTACGCCGTCACCCCTTACGAGGCTCCGACTGTTTGTATGCATGCGGTTTCAGGATCTATTTCACTCCCCTCCCGGGGTTCTTTTCGCCTTTCCCTCACGGTACTGGTTCACTATCGGTCGATCACGAGTATTTAGCCTTGGAGGATGGTCCCCCCATCTTCAGACAGGATTTCACGTGTCCCGCCCTACTTGTCGTACACCTAGTTCCACAATCGTGTTTTCGCATACAGGGCTATCACCTGCTAGGGCCGGGCTTTCCATCCCGTTCTGCTAACACCACTGCTAAAGAGTACAAGGCTCTTCCCATTTCGTTCGCCACTACTTTGGGAATCTCGGTTGATTTCTGTTCCTGCAGCTACTTAGATGTTTCAGTTCGCCGCGTTCGCTTCCCACACCTATGGATTCAGTGTGGGATGACCCATTCGGGCCGGGTTTCCCCATTCGGACATCTCCGGATCAAAGCTTGTTTGCCAGCTCCCCGAAGCTTTTCGCAGGCTACCGCGTCCTTCATCGCCTGTGATCGCCAAGGCATCCACCACATGCACTTGTTCGCTTGACCCTATAACGAGTGTGTCTCGATTGCTCGAAACCTCGCTACAGGATGAGTTCTCGCATTTGTGCCGTATTCCAAGTCATCTTTCGATCACTTAAATACATTTTGGTTGATACAATCACAACCCGGTATCGCGTCTTGTACTGCAGCGTCTCATCAACGCTCGCGCGACACCTTTACTACATCCCATATTTTTAAAGAACAGCCGATCTTGCGATCGCTTGGCAATGCCAAATGGAAACACTCGCCACTCATCGTCGCGATGCGCTTTCATTTGACAACCAATCCAAGGTACCAGGCAGTGGTGGAGGATGACGGGATCGAACCGACGACCCCCTGCTTGCAAAGCAGGTGCTCTCCCAGCTGAGCTAATCCCCCTTCCGGATAACTTGGTGGGTCTGGTAGGACTTGAACCTACGACCCCCGCCTTATCAAGACGGTGCTCTAACCACCTGAGCTACAGACCCTTGGCTGTAACAGCAAACAAACCGATAAGTGTGAACGCTAGGCTTGAGACACAAGCCTCTAGAAAGGAGGTGATCCAGCCGCACCTTCCGATACGGCTACCTTGTTACGACTTCACCCCAGTCATGAACCCTGCCGTGGTAATCGCCCTCCTTGCGGTTAGGCTAACTACTTCTGGCAAAACCCACTCCCATGGTGTGACGGGCGGTGTGTACAAGACCCGGGAACGTATTCACCGCGGCATGCTGATCCGCGATTACTAGCGATTCCAGCTTCACGTAGTCGAGTTGCAGACTACGATCCGGACTACGATGCGTTTTCTGGGATTAGCTCCCCCTCGCGGGTTGGCAACCCTCTGTACGCACCATTGTATGACGTGTGAAGCCCTACCCATAAGGGCCATGAGGACTTGACGTCATCCCCACCTTCCTCCGGTTTGTCACCGGCAGTCTCTCTAGAGTGCCCTTTCGTAGCAACTAGAGACAAGGGTTGCGCTCGTTGCGGGACTTAACCCAACATCTCACGACACGAGCTGACGACAGCCATGCAGCACCTGTGTCCACTTTCCCTTTCGGGCACCTAATGCATCTCTGCTTCGTTAGTGGCATGTCAAGGGTAGGTAAGGTTTTTCGCGTTGCATCGAATTAATCCACATCATCCACCGCTTGTGCGGGTCCCCGTCAATTCCTTTGAGTTTTAATCTTGCGACCGTACTCCCCAGGCGGTCAACTTCACGCGTTAGCTACGTTACTGAAGAAATGAATCCCCAACAACTAGTTGACATCGTTTAGGGCGTGGACTACCAGGGTATCTAATCCTGTTTGCTCCCCACGCTTTCGTGCATGAGCGTCAGTGACGTCCCAGGGGGCTGCCTTCGCCATCGGTATTCCTCCACATCTCTACGCATTTCACTGCTACACGTGGAATTCTACCCCCCTCTGACATACTCTAGCCTTGCAGTCACAAGCGCCATTCCCAAGTTGAGCTCGGGGATTTCACGCCTGTCTTACAAAACCGCCTGCGCACGCTTTACGCCCAGTAATTCCGATTAACGCTCGCACCCTACGTATTACCGCGGCTGCTGGCACGTAGTTAGCCGGTGCTTATTCTTCCGGTACCGTCATCGACCCCGGGTATTAACCAGAGCCATTTCTTTCCGGACAAAAGTGCTTTACAACCCGAAGGCCTTCTTCACACACGCGGCATTGCTGGATCAGGGTTGCCCCCATTGTCCAAAATTCCCCACTGCTGCCTCCCGTAGGAGTCTGGGCCGTGTCTCAGTCCCAGTGTGGCTGATCGTCCTCTCAGACCAGCTACTGATCGTCGCCTTGGTAGGCCTTTACCCCACCAACTAGCTAATCAGACATCGGCCGCTCCTGTAGCGCGAGGCCTTGCGGTCCCCCGCTTTCACCCTCAGGTCGTATGCGGTATTAGCTAATCTTTCGACTAGTTATCCCCCACTACAGGGCACGTTCCGATGTATTACTCACCCGTTCGCCACTCGCCACCAGGCCGAAGCCCGTGCTGCCGTTCGACTTGCATGTGTAAGGCATGCCGCCAGCGTTCAATCTGAGCCAGGATCAAACTCTTCAGTTCAATCTCTGTGTGGACCCGAAGGTCCTCGCTCTTTCGAGCGGTCGCTCACTCTCAGAAAACTGACTGACCAGATCCGAAGATCCAGTCACGTTTTGCTGTGCGAGCACTGTATAACTTGTGAAGCAACACTGTCCGAAGACAGCGGCGTCCGCTACCCAGCGCCCACACTTATCGGTTGTTTGGTTGTTAAAGAACTTCGCCGCCGGCTTTGCCGTTCAGCGCCGCTGCGTTGTCTGCAGCAGAGAAACGAGATTATGCAGAGCTTTCTTCGTTTCGTCAACCGTTTCAGCATCTTTTTTTGCTGCGGCCAGCGCGCCAACTTCGCTGCGCCAACCATCCCGGTCGACCCCGCATCCCTTGCTGCGTCTGCTTTGCAGCGCTGCGTTGTGTGTTGCGAGGGGGCGAATATTAGGCCGGATTCGCGCACCTTGCAACAACTTTGTCACAACGATCCGCTAGGGGTTCCGGGGATTATGTCGTAAGCCATTGAGTGGCAAAGGAAATCCCCGAAATGACGAGTGCGGGAGAAACATAATACCCCCGCACTGCCCTCGGGTATTCCCTGATCCGGGCCTTAGCGATGCTGGAAATTCGGGCTGCGCTTCTCGACGAAAGCAGCCATGCCTTCCTTCTGGTCTTCGCTGGCGAAGGTGGCATGGAACAGCCGGCGCTCGAAGTGCACGCCTTCGGCCAGCGTGGTCTCGTAGGCGGCGTTGACCGACTCCTTGATCATCATGACCACCGGCAGCGAGAACCCGGCGATGGTTTCGGCGGCCGCCAGCACTTCGTCCAGCAGCTTGTCGGCCGGTACCACGCGCGATACCAGGCCCGAGCGCTCGGCTTCGGCGGCATCCATCATGCGCGAGGTCAGGCACAGGTCCATGGCCTTGGCCTTGGACACCGCGCGCGGCAGGCGCTGGGTGCCGCCGGCGCCGGGCATGGTGCCCAGCTTCACCTCGGGCTGGCCGAACTTGGCCGAATCCGCCGCGATGATGATGTCGCACATCATCGCCAGCTCGCAGCCGCCGCCCAGCGCATAGCCGGCCACGCCGGCAATCACCGGCTTGCGGATCTTGCGGATGGTTTCCCAGTTGCGCGTGATGTAATCGCCCTTGTACACATCCATGAAGGAATACTTGGCCATCATGCCGATATCGGCGCCGGCGGCAAAGGCGCGCTCGCTGCCGGTAATGACGATGGCGCCGATGCCCTCATCCTGGTCGAAGGCGGTCAGCGCGGCGCCAAGCTCGTCCATCAGCGCGTCATTGAGCGCGTTCAGGGCCTTCGGGCGGTTCAGCGTGACCAGGCCAACACGGCCACGGGTTTCGACCAGGATGTTTTCGTACGGCATGTCTTCTCCTATGTATTTGCAGGCGGATGGCACTGTCGCCACCGGCTGCGGGCTATTCTGCCACCTGTTGTGGCGTGGCGGCGCAGGCGCCCCCTAGAGCATGTGCGCCAGGAATTCGCGGGTGCGCGCGTGAGCTGGGGTCCCGAACACTTCCTCAGGCGACCCTTCCTCAAGAATCCTGCCCTCATCCATGAACACGACGTGGTTTGCCACTTCCCGCGCAAACCCCATCTCATGCGTGACGACCAGCATGGTCATATGTTCTTCGGCCAGTTGCCGCATGGTGCGCAGCACCTCCCCGGTCAGTTCCGGGTCCAGCGCCGAGGTCGGCTCGTCAAACAGCATGATGTCGGGCTCCATGGCCAGCGCCCGCGCAATCGCCACCCGCTGCTTCTGGCCGCCGGACAGGCGCGCCGGGAAGCTGTCCCGCTTGGCCAGCAGGCCGACCTTGCGCAGCAGCTCTTCGGCCTTGGGCACCACCGCGTCGCGCGCCAGTCCCTTGACGGTCATGGGGGCTTCGATGATGTTCTGCAGCACCGTCATATGCGGAAACAGGTTGAACGACTGGAACACCATGCCCATCTTCCGGCAGATGCGCCGCACTTCAGCGTCCGGCACATATCTGGCTGTGCCGTCAGGGCCGGCGGCCGTCAGCGCCTCGCCTTCGATTTCAAGGGTGCCGCGGTCAATCACCTCAAGATGATTCAGGCAGCGCAGCAAGGTACTCTTGCCCGAGCCCGAGGGCCCGATCACCGCGGTGACATCCCCCTTGCGCAAGGTCAGGGAGACACCGCGCAAGACCTCCAGTGGCCCGAACGATTTGAACAGATCCCGCGCAGCGATCATGATGCCGGGCGCATTGTGGGAATTGGCGCCGGTCGGGCTAGTCATCATGTTTGGCATAGCGTTTTTCAAGATTCTGGAAGAACCAGGTCAGAATCAGCGTCATCACCAGATAGAAGAGCGCAGCGACCAGAAAAGGCGTGGTGGTGAAATCCCGCTGCACGATGCCGCGCGCGGTGCGAAGAATATCGTTGAGGGCCAGCACGTAGATCAGGGACGTGTCCTTGATCAGCGTAATGGTTTCATTGCTGACCGGCGGCAACACCCGGCTGACCATCTGCGGCAGCACGACCCGCCGCATGGTCTGAAAATAGGTCATGCCCAGCGCCTTGCTGGCCTCATACTGGCCGCGATCGACCGACTTGATCCCGGCGCGGAAGATTTCCGCGAAATAGGCCGCGTAGTTCAGGGCGAAAGCCACCACCGCCGCGGGAAAGTCAGGCAGGCGCACGCCGATGACGGGCACGAACGGCAGTGCGAAATAAATAAACAGCATCTGCAGCATCAGCGGCGTGCCGCGCATCAGCCAGATATAGCCATTGACCAGCCCGCTCAGCCACGGCCATGACGAGATGCGTGCCAGCGCCAGCGCCAGCCCCAGCGGCACCGACAGGGCGAGCGTGATGGCGAATAGTGTGAGCGTGACTTGCGCACCCTGCGCCAATGGCGCCAGAAGAGATAAGACGTAGTCCATGCTCGCGCGAAACAAGAAGGAGGTGGGATCCCGGGCGCCGGGACGGCACCCGGGGTCCGGACATGGCGCGGCCCCTGCCTGAACGGCGCAGGGCGTCACGCAGCGTCTGGATTACTTGGTGATGTCAGTGCCGAACCACTGGGTGGCGATGCGGGCTGCCGTGCCATCCTGCTTCATCGAGGCCAGGGTCTTGTCGAGCTTGCCGAGCAGCTCGGCGTCATCCTTGCGCACGCCGACGCCATATTCTTCCGTGCCGAAGTTTTCCTCCAGCACCTTGTATTCGCCGGCACGCTTGCTGATCAGGTAGCGGCCTACCACTTCATCCACCACAATTGCGTCAAGGCGGCCGGTCGACAGGTCCATCAGCGCCGTCACGTTATCGCCGAAGGTCTTGAGTTCCTTCAGACTGGCGGCGACCTGGCTTTCCTTCTTGATCGCATCCACCGCGCTGCTGCCGTCCTGCGCGCCGACGATGCGGCCGGCCAGGTCGGCCTTGGCTTTCACCGGCGAGCTGGCACCGACGATGACGATCTGGTGGTTGGTCATATAGGGCGCGGTGAAGCTGATGTTCTTCTTGCGCTCTTCGGTGATGGTCAGCCCGTTCCACAGCACATCCACGCGCTTGCCGTTAAGTTCCGCCTCCTTGGCGCTCCAGTCGATCGGCTTGAACTCGACCGTCATGCCGAGACGGCGGCTGGCCTCCTTGGCCATGTCGATATCGAAGCCGACCAGCTCGTTGTTGTTATCGCGAAAACCCATGGGCGGGAAGTTGTCGTCCAGGCCGACAATGATCTTGGTGGCCGTGTCGGCGCCGGCAGCGGAGGCCGCTTCTTTCTTGCCGCACGCCGCAAACAGCGCCACGGACGAAATCAGGAGTAATGCAGCGATCTTCTTCATAGGAATTCCAATGCGAATAGGCGAGCATGCCGGGATCCGCACACAGATGTCGGCCGGCAGGTTTCAGATTGTTGTTGGCAGCGCGATTATAGAGCGACGCCCGCGCCCGGCATTGCGGACCCTGCCGGCCTTGGAAGCCACGTGCCAACCGGCAGCCCAAAAATAGTGCTAACATTTGCCGACCGACTGGTCGGTTTATTTAAGAGGCGCCGTCGACAACAGCCGCCCGCGCCGACCGCGACAAAATATCCGGCAGGAGACAACCCAATGCCCCCGATGTCCACCTCCGCTGGCCAGCCGGTCAGCATCGATGCCGGCCCGGTCTTGCTGCAATGGCAGGGCCCGGTGGCCGTGATCACCCTGAACCGCCCCGACAAGCTCAACAGCTTCACCCGCGCGATGCACCAGGCGCTGCAGCAGGCGCTCGACCATGTCGAGGCCGGCGGCGCGCGCGCCCTGCTGCTGACCGGTGCGGGCCGTGGCTTCTGCGCCGGCCAGGACCTGGCCGACCTGGATTTCACGCCGGGGCACATGACCGACCTGGGCGAGCTGATCGATACCTGGTTCAACCCGCTGATCCGCCGGCTGCAGGCCCTGCCGCTGCCAGTGGTGGCCGCGGTCAACGGCACCGCGGCCGGCGCCGGCGCCAACCTGGCGCTGGCCTGCGACATGGTGCTGGCGGCGCGCTCGGCCAGCTTTATCCAGGCTTTCGTCAAGATCGGGCTGGTGCCGGATTCGGGCGGCTCCTGGCTGCTGCCGAAGCGCATCGGCATGGCGCGCGCGCTGGGCCTGGCCATGACCGGCGAGCGGCTGAGCGCCGAAGAGGCCGAGAAATGGGGGCTGGTCTGGGAGACCATGGACGACCCGCTGCTGCCGGAACAGGCGCTGGCGCTGGCCACGCACCTGGCCGGGCAGCCGACCCGCGCGCTGGCCGCGATCAAGCGCGCCATGCATGCCAGCGCCACCGCCACGCTGGACGCCCAGCTGGACCTGGAGCGCGACCTGCAGCGCGAGCTCGGCCAGTCCGCCGACTATGCTGAGGGCGTCAACGCCTTCCTCGAAAAGCGCGCCCCGCACTTCACCGGCAAGTAAGCCGCGCGGGCCTGCCCGCCACTCTATATAGGAGACCAGCTTGAAACAGGACCCCCAGGCCCTCGCCGAAGCGGCCGCCGCCGCCATGTATGAAGCCGACACCTGCAGCCGCTGGCTGGGCATCACGGTCGAGGCCGTGCGGCCCGGCTACGCCCGGCTGACCATGCCGGTGCGCAAGGAATTCCTCAACGGGCACGGCATCTGCCACGGCGGCCTGATGTTCACGCTGGCCGATTCGACCTTCGCTTTTGCCTGCAACAGCCATAACATCAACACCGTGGCGGCAGGTTGCAGCATCGAGTTCCTCAAGCCCGTGCACGGCGGCGACGTGCTGACCGCCGAGGCCACCGAGCAGGTCCTGTCCGGCCGGCACGGCATCTACGATATCCGCGTGACCAACGCCGCGGGCCAGGTGGTGGCGATGTTCCGCGGCAAGTCGGCGCAGATCAGGGGACATGTGGTGCCGCCGCCGGAAGGGACGGAAGGCACCTGAGCAAATCCGGCAAGATACTTAAGATAAACGCCCCCGTGCAGGAGACGACATGAGCACGCGCCTGACCGATCTGCCCCTGGATGCGATCGAGACCGCCAGCCGCGCCGAGCTGCAGGCCTTGCAGCTGGAGCGGCTGAGATGGTCGCTCAACCACGCCTACGCCAATTCGCCGGTGTACCGCCGCAAGTTCGACGAAGCCGGGGTCCACCCCGACCAGCTGCATTCGCTGGCCGACCTGGCGCGCTTCCCGTTCACCAGCAAGCAGGACCTGCGCGACAACTACCCGTTCGGCATGTTCGCGGTGCCGCAGGACCGCGTGGCGCGCATCCACGCCTCGTCCGGCACCACCGGCAAGCCCACCGTGGTCGGCTACACGCTCCAGGACATCGACAACTGGGCCACGGTGATGGCGCGCTCGATCCGCGCCTCGGGCGCGCGGCGCGGCGACAAGGTGCATATCAGCTACGGCTACGGCCTCTTCACCGGCGGCCTGGGCGCGCACTACGGCGTGGAAAAGGCCGGCCTGACCGCGATCCCCTTCGGCGGCGGCCAGACCGAGCGCCAGGTGCAGCTGATCCAGGACTTCAAGCCCGAGGTCATCATGGTGACGCCCAGCTATATGCTGGCGATCGCCGACGAGTTCGAGCGCCAGGGCATCGACCCGGCCAGCAGCTCGCTGCGCGTGGGCATCTTCGGCGCGGAGCCGTGGACGCCGGAAATGCGGCTGGCGATCGAGAAGCGCATGGGCATCTCGGCAGTCGATATCTATGGCCTGTCAGAGGTGATGGGCCCGGGCGTGGCCAATGAGTGCGCCGAGACCAAGGACGGGCCGACCATCTGGGAAGACCATTTCTACCCCGAGATTATCGATCCCGACACCGGCGCAGTGCTGCCCGACGGGGAGTTCGGCGAGCTGGTGTTCACCTCGCTGACCAAGGAGGCGATGCCTGTGGTGCGCTACCGCACCCGCGACCTGACCCGGCTGCTGCCGGGCACGGCGCGCCCGGCATTCCGCCGCATGGAGAAGATCACCGGCCGCACCGACGACATGATGATCGTGCGCGGGGTCAACGTGTTCCCGTCGCAGATCGAGGAACTGATCCTCAAGCACGCCGAGCTGGCGCCGCACTACCAGTGCGTGCTGGCCAAGGACGGCCACATGGACACGCTGACGGTGCGCGTGGAATGCGCCCACGGCAGCGAGCCCGCGCTGGCGCAAGGCGCGCGCGAGCGGCTGGCGCAGGAGATCAAGGCCTATATCGGCGTCACCGCCGGCATCGAGGTGCTGCCGGAGGGCGGCGTCGAGCGCTCGGTGGGCAAGGCGCGGCGGATCGTCGACCAGCGCCCGCGCTGAGGGCTGTCCACCATGAAGAAAGGGCGCCGCGATGGCGCCCTTTTTGCGTTGCCGAGGTCAGCTGCGCGGCATCAGCACCCACATGCGGCCGCCCTGCTTCATGCGGCCCGCGGTCTCGCCGGCGGCATCGCCCGCACCCCAGAAGAAATCCGCGCGCACCCCGCCCTTGATGGCGCTGCCGGTGTCCTGCGCGAACATCAGCCGCTGGATCGGCTCGGTCGACAGCGGGCGCGTGGTCGACAGGAATACCGGCACCCCCAGCGGGATGGTGGCCGGGTCGACCGCGATCGAGCGCTCCGCGGTCAGCGGCACGCCCAGCGCGCCCACCGGGCCGTCGTTGTTGGCCGGCAGCTCGCGGAAGAAGACAAAGCGCGGGTTGATGTTGAGCATCTCGTCGACGCGGCCCGGGTTGGCGCGCGCCCACGCCTTGATGCCCTGCATGGTGGCCTGTGCCGGCGTGATCTCGCCGCGGTCCAGCAGCCATTTGCCGAAGGAGCGGAACGGCTGTTCGTTGGTGCCGCCGAAGCCCACCCGCATGATGCTGCCATCGGCCATGCGGATGCGGCCCGAGCCCTGGATCTGCAGGAAGGCGGCCTCGACCGCGTCATCCACCCAGACCAGCTCGCTGCCGCGCATGGCCGGGTTCTGCAGCAGCTCGGCGCGGGCCGGCAGCGGGCGGTTGCCGAACTGCGCCGGCTTGCGGTACAGCGGCACCTGGAACTTGCCCTGGCGCGTGCGCGAGCCGTGCAGGATCGGTTCGTAGTAGCCGGTGATCAGGCCGTAGTCAGTGCCATCGCCGTTGACCACGCGGTACGGCTGGAAGTTGCTTTCGAAATAGGCGCGCATGGCGTTGAGGTTGCCGGCATCGACCATCATGCCGGCGGCACAGGCGCGGCTCCACTCGGCGCGCTTCTTCAGCGCCTGGCAGCTGGCCTGCAGCGCGGGCCAGGCGGCGCGCACGTCGTCCTGGGCCCAGCCGCCGATCTCGGCCCAGCTGGCGGCCTGCAGACTGCCTTTCTGCGACGAGGCCGTCGGCGGCGTGGTGCCGGCCGGGCCGGTCTCGATGCGCGGCGGCGGGCCGCTCATGCAGCCGGCCAGCAGCACGGCCGCGCCGGACAGCGCCAGCCAGCCGCGAATGCGCAGCGAGCGCCAGGGAGAAACCGGGGAAATCGGGAAAGAGTCTGCGTATGCCATCTTGCTATTGTTCAAAATCCGGGCCGGCGCAGCTTGCGGGGCCGATTGCCCCTACAATCCCACCGTCATCCTTCAACCACCGCCTGCGCCCCCGCGGGCCTGCGCTGCATCCGCCATGAGCAAGTTCTTCGAAGCCCATCCCATGCTGCTGTTCGCCCTGGAAGCCGGCGTGGCGCTGTTCCTGCTGATCTTTATCGTGGTCTGGACCATGGGCACGGCGAAAACGAACCCGCGTCCCACGCGCGCCCCGTCCGAGCATCCGTCGCGCCAGCCGGCGCAGGGCGCCGCTGAAGCGCCGCCGCAGGATCAGGACAGCGCATCGCGCCAATAGGTTCCCGGCAGGGTCAGTGCAGCATGCGCGGCAGCACCAGCGCGAATTCAGGGATCGGCACCTCGAAGCGGTGGCCGTCCTCGGCCACGCAGAAGTATTCGCCCTTCATCGATCCCACCGGGGTCGAGATGGTGGCCCAGCTGGTGTATTCGAAATGCTCGCCCGGCTTGAGCAGCGGCTGGTGGCCGACCACGCCCAGGCCCGCCACTTCCTGCGTGCCGTTGTCGCTGTCGGTGATGACCCAGTGGCGCGAGATCAGCTGCGCCGCCACCTCGCCGGTATTGTGGATGGTAATGGTGTAGGCGAAGGCATGGCGCCCGCGCTCAGGTTCTGACTGGTCCGGCAGGTACTGGGTGCGTACCGAGACGGAGAAAGCGTACTCGCTCATCGTGGGCAGGGCCGGCGTGAGGCGCCAGGCAGGGAAGTGGGTAGCCGCATTGTGCGGGATGGCCGCGGCACGGGCAAGAGCACGGGCAAGATCACCGAGCGCCGGGGCAGCGGTAGAATATAGCCCTTTCAGGTCCGGGCCGCGCCGGACGCCCCGCCTGATCCCCTCTGGCGCCCGCCCCTGGGCGCGCCAGAGACGCAAAAAACAGCATTCCCCAGCACCCCACCTCCTAGCCGCCGACATGAGCACGCCCACCTACCGCATCGCCCCGTCCATCCTGTCCGCCGACTTTGCCCGCCTGGGCGAGGAAGTGCGCCGCGTGACCGAGGCCGGCGCCGACTGGATCCACTTCGACGTGATGGACAACCATTACGTGCCCAACCTGACCGTGGGCCCGCTGGTGTGCGAGGCGATCCGCCCGCACGTGACCGCGCCGATCGACGTGCACCTGATGGTGCGCCCGGTGGACCGGATCATCCCGGACTTTGCCAAGGCGGGCGCCAATATCATCACCTTCCACCCGGAAGCCAGCGAGCACGTGGACCGCTCGCTCGCGCTGATCCGCGACCACGGCTGCCAGGCCGGCCTGGTGTTCAACCCGGCCACGCCGCTGCACCACCTGGACCACGTGATGGACCGCCTGGACGTGATCCTGCTGATGTCGGTCAACCCGGGCTTCGGCGGCCAGTCGTTCATTCCCGAGACGCTCAACAAGCTGCGCGCCGTGCGCCAGCGCATCGATGAGTACACCGCCCGCACCGGCCGCACCATCCTGCTGGAAGTGGACGGCGGCGTGAAGGTAGACAACATCGCCGAGATCGCCGCGGCCGGCGCCGACACCTTCGTGGCGGGCTCGGCCGTGTTCGGCAAGCCCGATGCGGACGGCGGTTACCGCGGCATCATCTCGGCGCTGCGCGGCGAACTGGCCAAGGCCGGGCAATGACCGAGGGCGTGTTCCTGCGCCGCAACGACTGGCGCGGCATCGAAGGCGTGATCGTCGACCTCGACGGCACCATGGTCGACACCGCGGGCGACTTCCACGCCTCGATCAACGCCATGCTGCTGGCGCTGGGCCGCCAGCACCCCAACCTGGGGCCGGCAGCGCCGATGTCGGAGGCGGAGATCGTCAGCTATGTAGGCAAGGGCTCGGAAAACCTGATCCGGCGCGTGCTGGACGCGCGCTTCTCGCCGCTGCACGCCAACAGCCTGTTCGCCGACGCCTATGCGCTGTACGACCGCGAGTACATCCGCATCAACGGCCAGTTCTCGCAGGTCTACCCCGGCGTGCGCGAAGGCCTGGCGGCGATGAAGGCGGCCGGGCTGCGCCTGGCCTGCGTGACCAACAAGCCCTACAGCTTCACCGAGCCGCTGCTGGCCAAGACCGGCCTCGCCCAGTACTTCGAGCTGGTCTACGGTGGCGACGCCTTCCCGCTGCGCAAGCCCGACCCCTTCCCGCTGCTGAAAGTGGCCGACGCCTTCGGGCTGGAGCCGTCGGCAATGGCGGCGCTGGGCGACTCGGAAAACGACGCGCAGGCGGCCCGCGCGGCCGGCATGGGCGTGCTGCTGGTGCCCTATGGCTACAACCATGGCAACCCTGTACAAGCCGTTGACGCCGATGGTATAGTCGACTCCATTGCCCACGCCGCAGCGCTGTTTGCAGCACACTGGGCAGGTCATCGATAGTCCGAATTTCGTCGATCCCGACCAAACCCCAAACATTTCATGTTTCTCAACCGCAAACGCATCTCTTCTGGCAGTGATCGGCAGGCTTGGCCCTGGCGTCGCTGGCGCGCCTCCCAACAGGCGTAAAGTGCGTTCGCGAGTCTGCTGACGAGCCCTCGACCCGAGGGCCTCGCCACACCGGCCCAGCTGCCGGGCATTCCCACCAAAACCCGCCGCAAGCCAGCGTAGCCGCCATATTCGTGTGCTACGTTTAGCTCAAGAACGCGCCGCACGCCCTTCCCCGGCCGTGTGCAGTCTTGTCCGCAAGCCGCTTGCACCACGGCCCGCCAACGGGGCGGGTATCCATTCGCTCCAGCCTGATTGCCGACAAGCGGCGCCGCGCCCCTCCACCGCGCAGCGCGCGCCGCACAAGAGGACCGACATGACCGAACTGGAATTCAAATCGCTGGCCGACCAGGGCTACAACCGCATCCCGCTGATCGCCGAGGCCTTTGCCGACCTGGAAACGCCGCTGTCGCTGTACCTGAAGCTGGCCCAGTCGCAGACGCGCGGCGTCAACACCTTCCTGCTGGAATCGGTGGTGGGCGGCGAGCGCTTCGGGCGCTTTTCGTTTATCGGCCTGCATGCCCGCACGCTGCTGCGCGCCTTCGGCAACCGCACCGAGGTGGTGACCGACGGCAAGGTGGTGGAAACCCACGAAGGCAACCCACTCGACTTCATCGCCGAGTTCGAACAGCGCTTCAAGGTGGCGCTGCGCCCGGGGCTGCCACGCTTCTGCGGCGGCCTGGCCGGCTACTTCGGCTACGACGCGGTGCGCTATATCGAGAAGAAGCTCGCCGACACGCACAAGCCCGATGACCTGAACCTGCCGGACATCCAGCTGCTGCTGTGCGAGGAACTGGCCGTCATCGACAACCTGTCGGGCAAGCTCTACCTGATCGTCTACGCCGACCCGACCACGCCGGAAGCCTATTCGCGCGCCCGCCAGCGCCTGCGCGAGCTGCGCATGAAGCTGCGCCAGCCGGTGGATGTGCCGGTCACCAGCCCGTCGGTGCAGACCGAGGTCTACCGCGAATTCGCCAAGGCCGACTACCTGGCCGCGGTGCACAAGGCCAAGGAATACATCATGGCCGGCGACATGATGCAGGTGCAGATCGGGCAGCGCCTGGTCAAGCCTTACCGTGACGCGCCGCTTTCGCTGTACCGCGCGCTGCGTTCGCTGAACCCGTCGCCGTACATGTACTTCTACAACTTCGGCGACTTCCAGGTGGTGGGCGCCTCGCCGGAGATCCTGGTGCGCCAGGAAGAGCGCAAGGTCGGCACCAACGGCGACATGCGCAGCGAACACATCGTCACCATCCGCCCGCTGGCCGGCACGCGCCCGCGTGGCAATACGCCGGAGAAGGACGCCCAGCTCGCCACCGAGCTGCTGCAGGATCCGAAGGAGATCGCCGAGCACGTGATGCTGATCGACCTTGCGCGCAACGATATCGGCCGCATCGCCGAAACTGGTTCGGTCAAGGTCACCGACAAGATGGTGATCGAGAAGTACTCGCACGTGCAGCATATCGTCAGCTCGGTCGAAGGCACGCTGCGCGAGGGCATCAGCAACCTGGACGTGCTGCGCGCGACCTTCCCGGCCGGCACGCTGTCGGGCGCGCCCAAGGTCCATGCGATGGAGATCATCGACGAGCTGGAACCGCGCAAGCGTGGCATCTATGGCGGCGCGGTGGGCTACCTGTCGTTCGGCGGCGAGATGGACCTGGCGATCGCGATCCGCACCGGCATCGTCAAGGACGGCAACCTCTACGTGCAAGCCGCCGCCGGCATCGTTGCCGATTCGGATCCCGAAGCCGAATGGAGGGAAACCGAAGCCAAGGCGCGCGCCGTGATCCGCGCCGCCGAGCAGGTCCAGGATGGCCTGGACTCCGACATCTGAGAGAACAGGAGACAGACGCCATGCTGCTGATGATCGACAACTACGATTCGTTCACCTATAACCTGGTCCAGTATTTCGGCGAACTGGGCGAGGACGTGCGCACCTACCGCAACGACGAGATCACCATCGAGGAGATCGAGGCGCTCAAGCCGGACCACATCTGCGTCTCGCCCGGGCCGTGCAGCCCGAAGGAAGCCGGCATCTCGGTGGCGGCGCTGCAGCACTTTGCCGGCAAGATCCCGCTGCTGGGCGTGTGCCTGGGCCACCAGGCCATCGGCGAGGCCTTTGGCGGCAAGGTGATCCGCGCCAAGCAGGTGATGCACGGCAAGGTCAGCACCATCGAGACCACGCAGCAAGGCGTGTTCGCCGGACTGCCCAGGCACTTCGACGTGACGCGCTATCATTCACTTGCGATCGAGCGCGAAACCCTGCCCGATTGCCTGGAGATCACCGCCTGGACCCCGGACGGCGAGATCATGGGCGTGCGCCACAAGACGCTCGCCGTTGAAGGCGTGCAGTTCCATCCCGAGTCGATCCTGTCCGAACATGGCCATGCGCTGCTGGCCAACTTCGTCAAGGCGCCGCGATGAGACTGCTCGATTCCGCACCTTCCAGCCCGCACCACGCCATCCAGACTGTCAACGAGAACGCCATGATCACGCCGCAAGAAGCCCTGACGCGCTGCATCGAGCACCGCGAAATCTTCCATGACGAGATGCTGCACCTGATGCGGCAGATCATGCAGGGGCAGATCTCGCCGGTGATGGCCGCCGCAATCCTGACCGGCCTGCGCGTCAAGAAGGAAACCATCGGCGAGATCTCCGCCGCCGCGCAGGTAATGCGCGAGTTCGCCAACAAGGTGCCGGTGGCCGATCGCGAGAACTTCGTCGATATCGTCGGCACCGGCGGCGATGGCTCGCACACCTTCAATATCTCGACCGCATCGATGTTCGTCGCGGCCGCCGCCGGCGCCAAGATCGCCAAGCATGGCAACCGCGGCGTCAGCTCCAAGTCGGGCAGCGCGGACGTGCTGGAAGCGCTGGGCGTGAACATCATGCTGACGCCCGAGCAGGTCGGCCAGTGCATCGAAGAGACCGGCATCGGCTTCATGTTCGCGCCCACGCACCACCCGGCGATGAAGAACGTCGCCCCGATCCGCAAGGAGATGGGCGTGCGCACCATCTTCAATATCCTGGGCCCGCTGACCAACCCGGCCGATGCGCCCAACATCCTGATGGGCGTGTTCCATCCCGACCTGGTCGGCATCCAGGTGCGCGTGATGCAGCGCCTGGGCGCGAAGCATGCCATCGTTGTGTACGGCAAGGACGGCATGGACGAGGTTTCGCTTGGCGCCGCCACGCTGGTGGGCGAACTGAAGGACGGCGAGGTGCGCGAATATGAGATCCACCCCGAGGACTTCGGCCTGCAGATGATCTCCAACCGCGGCCTGAAGGTGGCCGATGCGACGGAGTCGAAGGAAATGCTGCTTGAAGCGCTGACCAACGTACCGGGCACGCCGCGCGAGATCGTCTCGCTGAACGCCGGCACCGCGCTGTACGCCGCCAACGTGGCCGACTCCGTCGAAGACGGCATCCGCCGCGCGCGCGAGGCGATTGCCAGCGGCGCGGCGCAAGAGAAGCTCGACCAGTTCGTGCGCGCCACCCAGCAGTTCAAGTAAGAGACGCGAATATGTCCGACATCCTGCAAAAGATCCTGGCCGTAAAGGCCGACGAGGTCGCCGCCGCACGCAAGAAGCGCGACCTGCCCAGCCTGCGCGCGGAGGCCGAAAGCCTGCGCACTGAGCCGGGCCTGGCACCGCGCGGCTTTGAGCGCGCGCTGCGCGAGAAGATCGCCGCCGGCCAGGCCGGCGTGATCGCCGAGGTCAAGAAGGCATCGCCGTCCAAGGGCGTGCTGCGCGAGCACTTCGTGCCCGAGGCCATTGCCGAAAGCTACGCCAGCCATGGCGCTGCCTGTTTATCGGTGCTGACCGACGTGAACTTCTTCCAGGGACACGCCGACTACCTGAAGCGCGCCCGCGGCGCCTGCCCATTGCCGGCCCTGCGCAAGGACTTCATGGTCGACCTGTACCAGGTGTATGAAGCGCGCACCTGGGGCGCCGACTGCATCCTGCTGATCGTCGCCGCGCTGGACCCGGGCCTGATGGCCGAACTGGAAGCCTGTGCGCTTGAGCTCGGCATGGATGTGCTGGTGGAAGTGCACGGCGACGACGAGCTCGACGCGGCGCTGCGCCTGAAAACGCCGCTGCTCGGCGTGAACAACCGCAACCTGCGCACCTTCGAGGTGTCGCTGGACAACACGCTGGACCTGCTGCCGCATATGCCGGCCGACAAGCTGGTGGTGACCGAGTCCGGCATCCTCGGCCAGGCCGATGTGAAGCGCATGCGCGATGCCAACGTGCATGCGTTCCTGGTGGGCGAAGCGTTTATGCGGGCGCCGGATCCGGGCGTGGAGCTGGCACGGCTGTTTGCCTGAGCTAACGCCTGCCGACGCACGCTGGCGGTTTGCTCCCTTCTCCCGCAAGCGGGAGAGGGGGCCGGCTAGCGGTGACTGGAAAGACATCGCCCTCGCCAACCCTCTGAAATCGCCTGCTGCCATGCCCCAGGAAATCGAACTGAAACTCGCCGTCCCCGACGACGCGCTGGCCCCGCTGGCCGCCTGGCTCGACGCCAACGGCGCCCCGCAGGGCGAAGCCACGCTGCTCAACGTCTACCTCGATACCCCGCAACGTGACCTGGCACAGGCGCGCGCCGCGCTGCGGCTGCGCCGCAAGGGCGCGCAATGGCTGCAGACGCTGAAGACCGCCGGCAGCAGCCAGGGCGGCCTGGCCACGCGCCATGAATGGGAGACGGAGATCGCCGGCGAGGCCATCGAGCTGCAAACCTTTCCCGCGGAAGCGCAAACCGTGCTCGCGCCACTGATCGGCCGGCTGGCACCGGTGTTCCGCACCGACTTCGTCCGCCGCACCTGGCTGGTCACGCAGGACGGCGCCCGCATCGAGGCCGCGCTCGACACCGGCACCATCGCCGCGCCGGCCAGCGCCGCGCAGGAACCCATCCAGGAACTCGAACTGGAATGGCTCGATGGCGACGCCGCGCACGCGGCCGATGCCCTGCGCGCCTTTGCCGCGCGGCTGGCCACCGTTGCCGCGCTGGCACCGTCGGACCTTAGCAAGGCCGCCCGCGGCTACCGCCTGGCGGGAATCGCCGAAAGCAAGGCCTCATAATCGCGGTTTTCCCGCCAAGCTTTCCTTACACATGCAAGCCGATCTCTTCGCCGCCGAAGCCCCCCGCGTCCCCGGCGAACCGTCCCCTGCCGCCAGCCTGCAGGCCCAGGCCGACGCCCTGCCCGCCGCCTGGCGCACATTGCTGGACCCGTGCATCCGCGTGCCGGCGTGGCAGGAGCTGGCCGCCTTTGTCGACGGCGAACGTGCCGCCGGCAAGCCGGTATTCCCGCACCATGTCTTCCACGCGCTGCACCTGACCCCGCCCGACGCGGTCAAGGTGGTGATCCTGGGCCAGGACCCCTACCACGGCACCGGCACGGTCGGCGGCGTTGAGCTGCCGCAGGCGCACGGGCTGGCGTTCTCGGTGCCGGAAGGCATCAAAGTGCCGCCCAGTCTGCGCAACATCTTCAAGGAAATCGCCGCGGAGTTCGGTGCCAACGACAACTGCGCGCCGCGCGCCTCCGGCAACCTGGAAGGCTGGGCGCGCCAGGGCGTGCTGCTGCTCAACACCGTGCTGACGGTGGAACAGGGCCAGGCCGCCAGCCATGCGCGGCGAGGCTGGGAAGCCGTCACCGATTGCCTGATCCAGAACCTCGCCGCCAGCCGCCCGAGTCTTGTGTTCATGCTGTGGGGCAGCCACGCGCAGGCCAAGAAGCCGCTGCTGGGCGCCGGCCACTGCGTGCTGGAAGCGCCGCATCCGTCGCCGCTGTCGGCGCACCGGGGCTTCCTGGGCTGCGGGCACTTCCGCGAGGCCAACCGCTGGCTGGAAGCGAACGGCCGCACGCCGGTCGACTGGACCGCGGCCTAGTCCATCAGATCGTCGGCCGGAATTCGAAACCGGCAAACTCCCCTTCCCCAGGCCCGACCTCGACCAGCGTCACCTGCGCGGCCGGCGGGCCCTGTTCCATCCACGCCTGCAGGGCTTCGAGCTGCCTGACCGTGCCGTGCGCCATCACCTCGACGGTGCCGTCGAGCCGGTTGCGCACCCAGCCGCCAAGCTCAAGGTCGTCCGCCGCGTCGGCGCAGGCGGCGCGGTAGCCCACGCCCTGCACGCGCCCATGCGCGACCAGGCGCCAGGTTTCCTTCTTCATGGCTTTTCCCTTTGGGCGCACGCCGGCAGCGTGCGCGATCTGTCATCCACACCAAGTAAACTAGACCGCCATGCCGGGCGTTACAAAGGGATGCGCGCCGCCCGGCGTGAAGCCGGCGGCATGCGGGCTTTGCCATTGTCCGCCAGGGCCGCGAATCAGGGCTGGGCCACAAGCCTTGCCATCCAAGCTCGATACAGCCCGAGAAGCGCCCATGATGCCACCCGCCGACCGCCGCGCGGCCCCGCCCGCCCCTGGCTTTGACAGCCAGCTGCTGCGCGCCCCGCCCAACCGCTTCGACCTGGCCCTGCTGCCGATCATCCTGGCCGTGATCGTGATGATCGCGTTCACCGCGCAGCAGATGAACGCCCCGTTCCAGCCCGACCAGCAGCTGGCGGTGCACCTGGACGTGGCCTACCTGCCCTACTACCTGATGCGCACCAGCATCCGCATGCTGGCGGCGCTGGCGGCGTCGCTGCTGTTCTCGCTGGCGTTTGCCGCGCTGGCGTCAAAGAGCCGCACGGCGGAGAAGGTGCTGGTGCCGGCGCTGGACATCCTGCAGTCGATACCCGTGCTGGGCTTCCTGTCGATCACCGTGACCGGCTTTATCGCCCTCTTTCCCGGCAATATCGCAGGGGTCGAGTGCGCGGCGATCTTCGCCATCTTCACCTCGCAGGCGTGGAACATGGCGTTCAGCCTGTACCAGTCGTTCCGCACCATCCCGGGCGATTTGATGGAAGCGGCGGCCATGTTCCGGCTGTCGCCGTGGCAGCGCTTCTGGCGGCTGGAAGTGCCGTTCGCCATGCCGGGGCTGCTGTGGAACATGATGATGTCGATGTCCGGCGGCTGGTTCTTCGTGGTGGCGTCCGAGGCGATCTCGGTATCCGGCCACGACATCCGCCTGCCTGGGATCGGCTCCTATATCGCGCTGGCGATCCAGCAGCAGGACCTGGCCGCGATCGGCTGGGCCATCCTGGCGATGCTGGCGGGCATCCTGCTGTACGACCAGCTGCTGTTCCGCCCGCTGGTGGCATGGGCCGACCGCTTCCGCTTCGAGACCCAGGCGCAGGACAAGCTGCCGCAGTCGTGGCTGCTGGACCTGCTGCGCCGCTCGGCGTGGGTGGGTGCAGTGCTGGCGCAGACGGCGGCGCTGGCCGGGCGCACGCTGGCGTGGGGCGCGCGCCGCGGGCAGGCCCCGGCGCAGCCGGACAATCCGCGGCGCGCGCTTTGGTTCGGCCGCGTGCGCGACGCCGTGATCGTGCTGGTGGCATTGGCCGCGTTGCTGCGCGTGGGCTACTTCGTGCACAGCGAGGTGGGCTGGGCCGAAGTCGGCCATGTGCTGTGGCTCGGCACGATCACGATGGTGCGCGTGGTGGTGCTGATCGCGCTGGCGGCGCTGGTGTGGGTGCCGATCGGCATCCGCATCGGCCTGAGCCCGGAACTGGCGCGCATTGCCCAGCCGATCGCGCAGTTCCTGGCCGCCTTCCCGGCCAACCTGATGTTCCCGCTGGCGGTGATGCTGATCGTGCGCTTCGGGCTGAACCCGGAGATCTGGCTGAGCCCGCTGCTGATCTTCGGCACGCAGTGGTACATCCTGTTCAACGTGGTCGCGGGGGCGTCGGGCATTCCCACCGAACTGAAGCTCGCCACGCGCAATTTCGGCCTGCGTGGCTGGCTGCTGTGGAAGCGCTTCCTGATCCCCGCGGTGTTCCCGAGCCTGCTGACCGGGCTGGTGACCGCCGCCGGCGGCTCGTGGAACGCGAGCATCGTGTCCGAGTACGTGACCTGGGGCGACCGCACCATCGTCGCCACCGGGCTCGGCAGCTACATCGCCGAGACCACCGCGCGCGGCGACTTCCCGCGCATTGCGCTGGGCATAGTCGTGATGGCGCTGTTCGTGGTCGGCTTCAACCGGCTGCTGTGGAACCGCCTGTATCAACTCGCGCAAGAGCGCACCCGCTTGTAAGGCAACGATGGCAGAGAACATTGCATCCACCGCCGCCCCCGCCGTGATCGAGCTGCGCGGCGTCGGCAAGATCTTCCGCACCGCCAGCCAGAGCGACCGTGCCGTGCTCGAAGGCGTGGACCTGACGCTGCGCGAGGGCGAGATCGTCGCCATGCTGGGCAAGTCCGGCTCGGGCAAGTCCACGCTGTTGCGCATCATGGCCGGGCTGGTCGGCGCCGACCGCGGCGAGGTGGACTTTCGCGGCGAACGGCTGGCCGGCACCGCCGAGGGCATCGCCATGGTGTTCCAGTCGTTCGCGCTGTTCCCGTGGCTGACGGTGCAGCAGAACGTTGAGCTGGGGCTCGAGGCCCAGGGCGTGCCCAGGGCCGAGCGCGAGCGCCGCGCCGAGGCCGCGATCGACATGATCGGGCTGGCCGGCTTCAACAGCGCACTGCCGCGCGAGCTGTCGGGCGGCATGCGCCAGCGCGTGGGCATTGCGCGCGCGCTGGTGACCGAGCCGGACCTGCTGCTGATGGATGAAGCATTCTCGGCCCTGGACGTGCTGACCGGCGAGACCCTGCGCGACGAGATGCTGGCGCTGTGGGAAAGCGGCCGTGCCAATATCAGGAGCATCCTGATCGTCTCGCACAATATCGAAGAGGCAGTGATGATGGCCGACCGCATCGTGATCCTGTCGAGCGACCCGGGCCGCATCCGCGCCGAGGTGCCAGTGGCGCTGCCGCGTCCGCGCAACCGCGACAGCGCGCAGGTGCGCGCGCTGGTCGACGAGATCTACGCGCTGATGACCGCCCCCGCCGCGGAAGCGCGCCTGCCCGCGCAAGCGCCCGCGCGCCAGATCGCCTACCGGCTGCCGGACGCCGACATCAGCCAGATGGAAGCGATCCTCGACCTGCTGTGCGAGGCACCCTTCAACTGCCGCGCCGACCTGCCCCACCTGGCCGACGAAGCCGGCCTCACCGACGACGAACTGCTGCCTGCGTGCGAAGCGCTGCAGCTGGTGCAACTGGTGTCGATCGAGCGCGGCGACATCGCCGCCACCGGGGCCGGCCGCGCCTGGTACGCCGCCGGGCCGCAGCAACGCAAGGTGATGTTCGGCCAGCAGTTGCTGGGCAACGTCGCACTGGCCGCGCATATCCGCCGCGAACTGGTGGCCAGCGAGGCCGGCGAGATCCGCGAAGAACAGGTGCTGCACGAACTGGAGCGGTTCCTGAAGCCCGCCGAGGCCGAGCGCGTGCTCAGCGTGGCGATCGGCTGGGGGCGCTACGGCGAGATCTACGAGTACCGCTACAACAGCGGCATGCTGACACTGCCCGAGGAAGAGCTGCCCGAGGCGCCGTAAGCCACCAGGCTCAGACGCGCGCCCGTATGGCGCGCCCGATGGCCCCCGTGCGCAGCGCGATCTTGGCCGCATCCTCGCGCAACGCGCGCAGGCGGCGGTCCAGCACCGCATTGGCCGGACGGCCGGTGGAGCTGGCGGTGGGACCAGCCTCATGGCTGGATTCGCCGGCGGCGGCCGCGTGCACCAGCACGTCGGTGCGGCGCTTGTCGGCCGAATCGGCCAGGCGGGCGCGGCGTTCGGCGACGGCATCCTCGGCGGCCTCGGCGACTTCGACGCTGACGGTGGCCGCCACTGGTTCGGCATCGGCGACAGCTTCAGCGGGAGATTCCTCCGCCTTGTCCGCGGCGGCAGGCACTGCCTCCTTGCGTTCCAACGGCGTTTTCCCGCTGCGGATAAAGCCCGCGCCACGGCCGCCGCCCCGCTCATCGGCATGCAGCCGCTCGCTGGCCACCTGCAGGCTGTGGCTGGCGGCCTCGGTGGCCTGCTCGATCGCGGCTTCCGCGGCCGGGATATCGAGCTCGTCATAGTGCTGGCGCACCTGGATGCGCGCCGCCGCCACGTGCGCGGCCACCAGGTAGTTCTGCACGATAAAGCGGTTCAGGTTGTCCACCGCACGGTGCCGGCTCTTGGGCTCGTCCAGCATGCGCTGGAACGACGAGATCAGCGCCGACAGGTTGTCCATAAACTGCTTGCGCTGCACGCGGTAGGCAAAGTCATCCTTGGTCCTACGCAGCAGCAGGTCGCGCGTGGCGCCGATATAGCGGCGGTTGGCCTGCAGCACGCCCTCCACCAGCTTGGGGATGGCGCGGTATTCCCAGCTCGGCAGCACAAAGCTGAACAGCGAGGCGATGATGCCGCCGATCACGGTATCCACCAGCCGCTCGCCCGCCACCGTGGGACTTCCCGGCATCAGCAGGTGGATCTGGATCAGCACCTGGATGCAGGCGGCAATCGCGGTGTAGCGGTACTTGATGGTCACGAACGCGGCGCTGGCCACCAGCGACAGGAACAGCACGCCCAGCAGGATCAGCGGCTGGTGCACCACCTTCAGGATCGCGACCGCGACCACGCAGCCAATCAGCGTGCCGATCAGGCGGTCGTTGTAGCGCTGCTTGGTCATGCTGAAGTTGGGCTTCAGGATGACGATGATGGTCAGCAGGATCCAGTAGCTGTGCGACACATAGGGCAGGTGCTCGGCAATCCACAGCCCCAGCGACACCGCCATCGAGATCCGCAGCGAGAAGCGGAACGCCGGCGAACTCCACTTCAGGTTGTCGCGCAGCACGCTGAACTCATACTTCTGGCGCGTCAGGAACGGCGTCATGTCCGAGCCGGGCAGCACCCTGGCCGGCTCCACCGGCGTGCGCGACGCTTCGTGCAGCTGGCCGACCAGCGTGATCGCGCCGCGCATCATGTCGAGCGTATCGACCAGCGCCGTCATCGCCGCCGGGTTGATATGGTGGTGGCGAAATTGCTCGACCTCGGCCTCGACCGCGCGCAGGCCCTGGCGATATTCCACCGTGGCGTACGAGGCGCGGCCGCGCGTGATCTCGTAGGCGATCTCTTCCACGTCCTTGCACATCTGCAGCACCAGCCCGCGCAGATGGTCCAGCACCGGCGTGCCGGCAAAGGTCTGGCGCAGCAGCGGATAGTCGGTGTTGGTCGACAGAATATACTCGTACAGGTCGAGCATGCGCAGGTGCACCTGCACCAGCAGCCCGTCGTGCGGAGTGCGGTTGCCGCGCAGCACCAGGTCGCGCGCGGCCTGCTGGCGCTCGGCCACCACGATCTGCTGGCGCACCAGCTGGTTGAACTGGGCCTCGTAGTCGTTGCCGGCGTCGTAGAAGCCGGCCTTGATCTCGAGATAGCCGGCCAGCTCATACAACGATTCGGCCAGCACCTGCTGCTTGGTGCGGCGCTCGGTGATCCAGCTCACCAGCATCGCATAGCCGAGATAAGCGACCGCGCCGATGCTGAACAGCGCCGCGTGCTCCAGCGCGCGCCGCACCAGGAAGTCTTCGTTGATGGTCAGCGTCATCACGAACAGCGCCGCGAACTGCAGCGGCAGCGTCTTGTTGCCGTACACCGTCATCATGCCGGCCAGGAACGTCACCAGCACCAGCAGGAACGGCATCACGCGCGGGAACGGCGTGGCCAGCGCCACCACCAGCGTGACCACGCTGCACAGCAGCACGCTGGCCATCATCTCGTTGAACTTGTGGTTCAGCGGGCTGGGCAGGTCCATCAGGCTGGTGCACAGCGCCCCCATCGACACCACCATCGCGGTGGGCAGGTCGCTGAAGTGCAGCGCGATCAGCGTGGCGCCGATCACCCCGGTGGCCGAGCGCAGCCCCCGGTAGATGTAGTGCGAATACAGGAAGGTGCGGGGATCGTGCGCGTATTGCATGCAGCGGGGGCGATGGCGTGCGGTGGCGGGTGTGGCAGCGGAAAACTAGTTCACTGGCCCAGCCAGCGCGAGCGCGCCGCGTGCCGTCCGCTCTCGAGCTTCACCTTGAACTGCGCCGCCGGCTCGCGTGCCAGCGTCACCGGCAGCACCTGCAGCTCGTCGCGGCGGAAGGCGTGCAGCTCGATGCGGTCGCCGCTACGGTAGCGCGCCAGCAGCTTGTCGATCTGGCCCGGCGCCACGCGCAGGCCGTCAATCGCCACCAGCAGGTCGCCGGCGGACAGGCCGGCGGCCTGCGCGGCGCCGCCGTCGAACACCTGCGCCACGCGCACCCAGCCCTCATCGCTCTTGACCTTGATACCCAGCGCCGCGGTGCGCGCCGGCTTCTGCGCATCGGCCTTGACGCCGAACGTTTTGAACAGCGCCGGCAGCGGCAGCTCGCCGGTGCCTTCGGTCAGCGAGCGCAGCAGCGGCCCCATGCGCAGGCCGGTGACTTCATCGAACAGCGCATGGACCTCGGCCTCGGTCACGCCGCGCTGCACCGCGCCCGGCGCGTAGAAGCCGCGGCCGTAGCGGCGCCACAGCGCGCGCATGACATCGTCAAGCGAGCGTCGCCCGCGGGTCTTGTCGCGAATGGTCAGGTCCAGCGCCAGCGCCACCAGCGAACCCTTGGTGTAGTAGCTGACGATGGCGTTGGGGGCGTTCTCGTCCTGGCGGTAGTACTTGGTCCAGGCATCGAAGGAGCTTTCCGCCACGCTCTGCTTGGTGCGGCCGCTGCCGCGCAGCACGCCGTTCCAGGTCTTGGCCAGCATCTCGATGTACTGCTCGTCGGTGATGCAGCCGGAGCGCACCAGCACCAGGTCGTCGTAGTAACTGGTGAAACCCTCGAACAGCCACAGCAGCGGCGTGTAGGTTTCCTCGGCCAGCCGGTACGGCACGAACGCGGCCGGCTTGATGCGCTTGACGTTCCAGGTGTGGAAATACTCGTGGCTGCACAGCCCGAGGAAGGTGCGGTAGCCCTCGCTGGTATCGCTGTCGCCGCGCACCGGCAGGTCATTGCGCGCGCATATCAGCGCGGTGCTGGCACGGTGTTCCAGGCCGCCGTAGCCGTCGCTGGTGACCATCGTCATGAAGACGTAGCGGCGGTTGCTGTCCAGGAACGGCGCCTGCGCGGTCTTGGGCTCGAACAGCCGGATCTGCGCTTCGCAGATCCGCTTCAGGTCGCGGCACACGCGCTCGAGGTCGAGCTGCGGCACGCGCCCGGTGAAGACCACGTCGTGCTGCGCGCCGCAGGCGCGGAAGCTGGCCAGCTGGAAGGTGCCCATCTCGACCGGATGATCGACCAGCTCATCGTAGTCGGCCACCTGGTAGCGGCCGAAGCCGTAGCGCTTCGCGCCTGCGCGGCCGGGCGCTTCGCGCATGGCGGTGGCGACGCGCCAGCCGCGATAGGCCTCGCCGGCGGGCGCATGGATATCGATGGTGCATGGCCGCTCGGCCTGCCCGTCCACGCACAGGAACACCGAGCTGCCGTTGAAGAAGCCGTGGGTGGTGTCCAGGTGCGCCGCGCGCACCGACAGGTCCCAGGCATAGACCTCGTAGCTGAGCGTCAGCGGGCCGTCGGCCAGGCTGACCGGCGCGGCCTGCCAGCGCTGCTTGTCGAGCTTGGTCAGCCTGACCTCGCGCCCGCCCGCATCGGCGCGGATGCGCACGATATTGCGCGCGAAGTCCCGGATCATGTAGCTGCCCGGGATCCAGGCCGGCAGCGAGAAACACTGGCCGGCGGGATCGGGTTCGCTCACGGTGACGGTGACGGCAAACAGGTGCGCTTCAGGCTGAAGCGGGGCGATGGCGTAGCGGATCGGCGTCATGGGCAGGATTGTAACGTCGGCGCCAGGACACGGATGCAGCGCCGACGCGGTGGTGCATCAGGGCGACGGTGCGCGATCAGCCGCGATTCACATCCACCACCACGCGCCCGCGCATGCCGCCTTCCATGATCTTGCGGCCCGCCTCGATCGCGTCGCCCAGGCCGATCTCGCGCGTCAGCGCATTGAGCCGGTCCGGCTCCAGGTCGCCGGCCAGGCGCTGCCAGGCCTGCTCGCGCAGCGGCATCGCCGCCATCACACTGTCGATGCCGTGCAAGGTGATGCCGCGCAGGATGAACGGCGCCACCGACCCCGGGAAGTCAAGGCCCTGCGCCAGCCCGCACGCCGTCACCACGCCGCCGTAGCGCACCTGGGCGCAGGCATTGACCAGCGTGTGCGAGCCGACCGAGTCGACCACCGCGGCCCAGCGCTCCTTTTGCAGCGGCTTGCCGGGTACGCCCAGCTCAGCACGGTCGATCACGTCATCGGCGCCCAGCGCCTTCAGGAAATCCGCCTCCCGGGTCTTGCCGGTCGAGGCCACCACCTTGTAGCCAAGCTTGCTCAGCAGCGAGATCGCCACCGTCCCCACCCCACCGGAGGCGCCGGTCACCAGCACCTCGCCATCGCCGGGGCGCACCGGGCCGTCGACGCCGCCGCGCTCCAGCGCCAGCACCGACAGCATCGCGGTATAGCCCGCGGTGCCGATCGCCATGGCCTGGCGCGTGGTGAAGGCGTCGGGCAGGCGCACCAGCCAGTCGCCCTTCAGGCGCGCGCGCTGCGCAAGGCAGCCCCAATGCGTCTCGCCCACGCCGTAGCCGTTGAGCACTACCTTGTCGCCTGCCTTCCAGCGCGGGTGCGCGGATTCCAGCACCGTGCCGGCGCCGTCGATGCCCGCCACCATCGGCCACTTGCGCACCACCGGCGAGCGGCCCGTGATCGCCAGCCCGTCCTTGAAGTTGATGGTGGAGTAGTCGACGGCAACCAGCACGTCGCCGTCGGCGGGCAGCTGCGCGTCGTCGAGCGTGGCGATACTGGCCTGGGTGGCGCCGTCGGCCTGGGTCAGCAGCAATGCCTGGAAGGTCATGGTGTCTCCTTTGTCGCCTGCCGGCGATCGCATGGAATCAGGGAAAAGGCAGAATGCAGAACGGCCGGACAAGTCCGGCCGTCGATCGGGCCGGTACAGGTCCGGCGCGCGCTTATTTCTTGATGCTGGCGAGCTTGCGTTCCAGCGTGGCGACATCCGCCGCGCCGGGAATGCGGGTGCCGTCGGTGAAGAACACCGCCGGAGTGCCGGTCACGTTCATGCTGTGGCCCAATGCCAGGTTTTCTTCCAGCGGGGTCTTGCAGCTGCCGTTGCCGGTCAGCGCCACCTGCTTGAGCATCCAGTCGCGCCAGGCCTTGGTGCGGTCGGACGCGCACCAGACCTGCTTGGCCTTGGTTTCGGAATCCGGCGACAGCACCGGGTACAGGAAGGTGTACACGGTGATGTTGTCCATCTGCTGGAAGGTCTGCTCGATGCGCTTGCAATAGCCGCAGTTGGGGTCGGAGAACACCGCCACCTGGCGGCTGCCATCGCCCTTGGTCCACTTGATCGCGCGCGCCAGCGGCAGGTCCGACCACTTGATGCGGTTGATCTCGGCCAGCCGCTCCTCGGTCAGGTTGGTGCCGGTGCGGGTGTCGATCATCTCGCCGTTCAGGATGTAGCGGCCCGAGGCGTCGGTGTAGACCACCTGCCCGCCTATATTGGCCTCGAACAGGCCCGGCACCGGGGTCTTGCTCACGCTCTTCACTTCAGCACGGCCGCCCACCATCTTCTGCAGCGACTCCTTGATGCGGTCGGTGCCGGGCTCGCCCGCGGCCATGGCATGCAGCGCGAAGCCCGCCGCGGCCAGCCCGCCGGCGATGGCGGTGATCGCGGCGCTCATGGCGGGGCGGCGGCGCAGGAATGGGAACATGTGGACTCCAGAGTATTCGGTAAAGGGATCGGAACGTTGGCGCGGCCGCGGTCAGCCAAGCGCGCGCGCGATCAGGAAGCGCTTGAGCAAGGACTGGCCGCCGACCGCGCGCATGCCGGTGTTGCGCACCACGCGCGCGACGCCGCCCGGCAACGAGAACAACCGGTGCAGTCCGTCGGTGGCCGCGGTCAGCGCAAGCAAATCGGTGGCGCGGGCGCGCTCATAGCGGCGCAGCAAGCGCAGGTCGCCCTCGCTGCGGAAAGGTTCTTTGTCGGCCATCACGCGGCCAAGTTCCGCGACGCCGCGCAGGCCCAGGTTCATGCCCTGGCCGGCCAGCGGATGCAACACGTGGGCGGCGTCGCCCACCAGCGCCACGTGCGGCTGCACGAACTGGTCGGCACGCTGCAGCACCAGCGGGAAGCCCTGCGCCGGGGTCACGCAGCGCAGCGCGCCGAACTGCGCGCCGACCGCGCCGCTGGCGCCCTGCATCACCGTGGCGGCGAGCGCCTCGGGCGACAGCGCCAGCAGCTCGCGCGCGTGGGCCTCTTCGGCGGCCCAGACCATCGACACATGGTTGTCCGGCAGCGGCAGCAGCGCCAGCACTTCGCCGTTGGCGGGTTCCTCGTCGGCCATCAGTTTTTCGGGCGCGCCCAGGAACCACTGCCACGCGGTTTCCTGGTGCGGGCGCTCGCAGGCGAAATTGGCGACCACGCCCAGCTGGCGGTACTTGCGCGTGCTGACGCCGATGTGGCATTGCTGGCGCAGCCAGGAGCGCGCGCCGTCGGCACCGACCACGCAGGCCGTGCGCAGCTTCTCGCCATTGCCCAGGGTCAGCGTGACGCCGTCAGGATCGCGCTCGAACGCGCTCGCCGTGGCGTCGTGCCAGGTCACCTGGTGCTGGAAGCCCAGCGCTGTGTCGAGCGCGCGCTCGACGTGGCTGGATTCGATGATCCACGCCAGCTGCGGCACCGCGGCCGCGTAGGCCGAGAAATGCAGGTCCCCGTCCAGGCTGGGCGAGGTCTCGGCCGCGCTGACATCGCCGAACACGCGCATGTCGCGCACCGGCTGGATCCGCGCCGGGTCCAGCGCCTCCCACACCCGCATGCGCTCCAGCAGCGCCTGCGAGCTGGCCGAGAAGGCGTAGATACGGCTGTCCCAGTCATCCGGCCCCGCCGCCGTGCGGCCGCTGGCGCGGGGCGGCCTGGGCGCGACCAGCGCCACGTCCATGCCCTGCTGGGCCAGCAGCAGCGCGCAGGACTTGCCGACGATGCCGCCGCCGACGACAGCAACCTGGAAAGCGGAGGAGTTGCGCGCAGACGGGCGCGCGGACGCGTGGGATCGGGTCATGGCTGGATTATAGCCACGTCACTCCTGGCTCCGCCCCACGCCGGCTCAACCCGGCCGATGGCGAGGCCCCCATCCGCTAGAATACGGGTTTTGCAATTTCCCGCCTTCTATCATGAGCCTCCAATGCGGCATCGTCGGCCTGCCCAACGTCGGCAAGTCCACGCTGTTCAATGCCCTGACCAAGGCCGGCATCGCCGCCGAAAACTACCCGTTCTGCACCATCGAACCCAATGTGGGCGTGGTCGAAGTGCCGGATCCGAGGCTCGCCAAGCTGGCGGAGATCGTCAAGCCGGAGCGCGTGCTGCCGGCCACGGTCGAGTTCGTCGATATCGCCGGCCTGGTGGCGGGCGCCTCCAAGGGTGAAGGCCTGGGCAACCAGTTCCTGGCCAATATCCGCGAATGCGACGCCATCACCCACGTGGTGCGCTGCTTCGAGGACGATAACGTCATCCACGTTGCCGGCAAGGTGGACCCGCTGTCGGACATCGAAGTGATCAACACCGAACTCGCGCTGGCCGACCTGGCCACCGTCGAGAAGGCCCTGGCCCGCTACATCAAGCCGGCCCGCGCCGGCGACAAGGAAGCTCAGCGCCTCGTCGCCGTGCTGGAAAAGGCGCAAGCCGTGCTGGACCAGGCCAAGGCCGTGCGCACCCTGGACCTGGCGCCCGAAGAGTGGGAAGCCATCCGGCCGTTCTGCCTGATCACCGCCAAGCCGACCATGTATGTCGCCAACGTGCGTGAAGACGGCTTCGAGAACAACCCGCACCTGGACGCCGTGCGCGAGTACGCCAAGCTGACCAATTCCCCCGTGGTGTCCGTCTGCGCCGCCATCGAAGCCGAGATCGCCGACCTGGACGATGCCGACAAGGCCGAATTCCTGGCCGACCTGGGCATGGAAGAGCCCGGCCTGGACCGTGTGATCCGTGCCGGCTTCAAGCTGCTCGGCCTGCAGACCTACTTCACCGCCGGCGTCAAGGAAGTGCGCGCCTGGACCATCCACGTCGGCGACACCGCCCCCAAGGCAGCCGGCGTGATCCACACCGACTTCGAACGCGGCTTTATCCGCGCGCAGACCATCGCCTATGAAGACTTCATCAGCTTCAAGGGCGAGACCGGCGCGAAGGAAGCCGGCAAGATGCGGGCGGAAGGCAAGGAGTATGTGGTGAAGGATGGGGATGTGATGAACTTCCTGTTCAACGTCTAAGACCGCCAGACGTCATGAAAAAGCCACCGCATGCGGTGGCTTTTTCTTTTGGGCCGGGGGACATCACTTTCGCCTCACAACCTCTCCATCCCCTTCCCCCGCAACCCCACCAGCAGCGCCTGCCCGTCCGCCCCCACGCGGAATTCCCCATACTGCGCCTGCGCAAACCGCTCGCCCTGCCCCTCCTGGAAGAAATACGCATCGGTCGACACCTGCACCCGCGTGCCGCCCCAGCTCGAGCGGGCGACCTGGTAGCGCAGCAGCTGCTCCCCTGCCGCCAGCGGCTCGCCGCCGTGTACGCGCACGAAGCTGGCCACGCCCTGTTCATCGCGGCGGATCACGGCCACGCCGTCGCGGGGTGGCCGGTCGTCCTGCGTCTGAGCGGTGCGGATCTGGTTGCCGATGTCAAAGTTCAGCGCCATGTAGTCGCCCTGTAACAGCGAGCGCGGGTCGACCGGGGCGAGCTTGAGGTAGACGGTCTCACCGCGTGCCAGCAGGCGCTCCTTGCCTGCGATGCCGGCGGCGGCGAGTGCCAGCGTCAGGGCCCAGGCGATCAGGATCCAGCGTTTCATGCGGCCTCCTTGCCGGTGCGGGTGCGCAGCAGCCGGTAGCGGCCGGCCAGCAACAGTGCACCGGCCACGGCGAGCGTGGCGGACTTGGCCAGCAGGGTCCAGTGCAGCGCGCTGTAGTACCAGATAAAGCCGACAGCGATGCTGGCGATGCCCAGGCCCAGCCACGGCATCGACGCGCGGCGCAACGCCAGGCCGAGCGCGAGAACTCCTGCCACGACCGCGGGCGCGGCCGCCATCAGCGCGCCGAAGGCCGCCACGCCGGCAAGGACGGCGCCCTGCAGGGCGGGGCTGAGCGCCAGCCGGCGGCATTCGGCGAGCGCGAAGCCAGCCAGCACCACTGTGGCCAGCCCGCCCGCGACCCAGTGCGCGAGCGGGATGCGTCCGGCTTCCGGGCCGCCCAGCCAGGCCAGCGGATGGCTCATGCCGGTGACGACCAGTGCGACGGCCAGCGTGAACAGCAGCGTCGCGTCGGCCAGCGGTTCCAGCAGCGTGTGGCGGCCGGCCGCGCACAGGCGTGCTTCGGCCAGCGTGAAACCCGTCACCAGCGCGCAGCCGAGCGGCACCAGCCAGCCGAGGGACCACGTCAGCAACAGCCAGTCGTCCGGCTCGCTGCCGGCCAGGACGAGATGCATGGCGCCTGCCAGCCCGATCCATGCGCCCACCGCGCACAGCAGCCGGTGCAGCCGGTTCGGGACCAGCAAGGCGAGCGCGGCCTCGAACAGTGCCAGCCCGGCCCAGAAGCCTGCGCTCTCGGTGACGCGCGTGAAGCCCAGGGCCTCGACCAGCCCGAACACGGCCATGCCCTGCCCGCTCAGGCTCACGGCCAGCGCGAATTGCCCCGCGGCAATGCCGCCGCCACGCCAGTACAGCAGCGCGGCCAGTGCGATCATGGCCAGGCCGGTCACCGCCATGGCAATGCCGTTCTCGCGCGCGGCGACGAAGACCGTGCCGACCAGGAAGAGCTGGAAGAACAAGGCACCGAGCCAGCCGGCCGCGCCCATCAGGCAGCGCACGGCCCAGGGGGTGTGGGTGTGGTCGGGCCGCTCGCCCTGTACCTCGCCGCGTGCGGCGAGGTCCTGCCAGAGGCGTTGCCCGGTCTGCAGTTCGGTCGTCATGCCTGCTCCAGTTGGCCGCGCCAGGCACGCATCAGCCAGGCGGCCGCGCCGGCGGCAAGGCCGATGGTCACCAGCCCGAGCAGCAGGAAGGCGCCGAAATCGTCCTTGCCCTCGAACAGCACCTTGGCGATGCCGGCCACCGCCAGCACGATGCCGGTCAGGCAGGCCAGGCTCAGCACCACGATGTCGAAGACGCGCTGGCGGAACCACCAGACCAGGGCGGCCAGGACCACCACCGCCAGCGCAAATGCAGCGCCGTCGAAATGGCTGTCCAGCAGGCTGGCCAGCCCGAGCGAGCCGGCGTGCACGCAGGCCATTGCGGCCAGCATGCGGCTGCCGGTCTGCCCACGGAAGCCCAGCGCCGGCGCCCGCGCGCACAGCAGCTGCCACAGCGCCAGTTGCAGCACCACCGCGCCCAGCAGCGCCAGCGTGGCGGTGCGTATATGGCGCGTATCGAACAGCAGCGCGAACACGCCTTCGACACCGAAGCGGATGCTGAAATAGCGCAGCAACGCCACGTTGCCGACCACGATTACCAGCCACCAGTGCGGTGCGGCGCACGCCGCCAGCGCCCAGGGCACCGCCAGCAACGCCCATAGCGCAAACAGCTGCCACGCGTCGGCGCCGGTCTGGTAGGTCTGCCCGATCACCGCAAGCAGCACGCCGGCGACGACCTGCGCGCCGCCCAGCGCGGCCCGGCCCGCGGTGTCGCCAGCCGGACGCAGCCAGGCAAAGGCGGCGAGCAGCGTGAGCGCGCCGGCCAGCAGGCCGAACTTGGAAAACTTGTGGAGATCCTGCCAGTTGAAGGCGAAGAACACGATCACGCCCGCGCACAGCAGTGCGGTGCCCAGCGCCATCAGCGCCGTGTCCAGCCAGCGGCGCCAGTCGGTGGCGACGGGCTCGGTGCGCGCCCACGGCGCAGTGACGCCGGCCGCGTCCAGGCGCCCCAGTGCGCGCCAGTCGGCCAGTGCCCGGCGGATGGCGCGCCGTTCGCCGGTGGCTACGGTGGGTGTGCCTTGCATGTAAGTGTCCTTACGTGCTGAGATGACGGGGACTTTAGCAAAGCGGCGCGGGGGCCGCACCTGTTCCGTGGGAGGGTGCGGTGCGGTCGCGCTCTGATCTATGCCCGGCCTGCGCGGGCCGGTATGCTGTGGTTTTCTCGTCCTGCGCCCGCTCCATGACTCTCGGAATCCTTGCCGCCATCCATGATGAAGTCGATGGCCTGGTGGCCGCCATGCGCCATGACGACAGCCGCGCCACGGTGCGCACCATCGGCATGCGCGACTACTATGCCGGCCAGCTGCTCGGGCAGCCGTGCGTGCTGGTGCTGGCGCGCATGGGCAAGGTGGCGGCGTCGGCGACCACGGTCACGCTGATCCGCGAGTTCGGCGCGACGCAGATCGTCTTCACCGGGCTGGCCGGGGGCATTGGCGCCGGCACCAATGTCGGCGACATCGTCATCGCCGACCGCACCATCCAGCATGACCTCGACGCACGTCCGTTCTTCGGCCGCCATGAAGTGCCGCTGCTGGACCGTGCCGAGTTCCCGGCCGACCCGGCGCTGACCGCCGAGCTGGAAGCCGCCGCGCGCGAATTTCTGCAGCTGGACCTGCCTGCCGAAGTGCCGCGCGAGGTGCTGGAACGATTCGGCGTAGCCGCGCCGGCGCTGCACCACGGAATGATCGCCAGCGGCGACCAGTTCATCGGCTCACCGGCGGCGGTGACGGAGTTGCGTGAGCGGCTGCCCGGATTGCTGGCGGTGGAAATGGAAGGCGCCGCGGTGGCGCAGGTCTGCCATGAATACGGCGTGCCGTATGCCGTGATGCGGACCATTTCGGACCGGGCCGACGATAGCGCCCATGTGGACTTCGCGGCATTCCTGAAGGATGTGGCCAGTCACTATTCCAGTGGCGTGCTGCGCCGGCTGCTGGCCGGAAGAGCCAAGGCCGACACTGTTCAAACGCCGGTCCGCTTCTGATCGCGATCAAGCGGCGAGCGGATTCCCGCCGCCGCGGTCAGTTCTGTTCTTACCGCCCGCGCGGCCGCAGCGCGCCCCAGGCCCCCACCAGCAGCGCCGAGCCGGCGATCACCGCCAGCCAGCTGCTGAGCTGCCCGTCGATAAACAGGTGCAAGGCCCGGCCGCCATAGAAAGCGCCCGCCGCACCCGCCGCACCCAGCACCAGCGCGGCCGGCAGGGTCACCACGCGCCCTGCCGGATGCAGCCGGCGCGCCGCCAGCCCCACCAGCAAACCCACGATCAAGGTGCCCAGCATCCGCTTCTCCTGTGTTGTCAGCATCACAGCCGCAAGGGCTGCGGCGTAACGATACTGCAATCCGGAGCCGCTGCCATGCCCCCGCCCGGCCCCGGATGGCCCAGCGCCTGCAATTAGCGATCCCGGCGGTATAATGGCATCCGGTCCGGCCACGCTCCGGACCGTACCCGTCCCCTACAAATGCAACTGCTCGCGATCGGCATCAATCACACAACGGCACCTGTCTCGCTGCGCGAGCGGGTGGCGTTTCCGCTCGAGCAGATCAAGCCCGCGCTGGGTGCGCTGCGCTCCCACCTGTCGGGGCGCAGCGGCACCGAAGCCGCCATCCTGTCCACCTGCAACCGCACCGAGATCTACTGCGCGACCGACGTCCTGACGCCGGGCACGGATGGTTTCGAGCACACCCTGCGCTGGCTGTCGCAGCACCACAACGTGCCCGCCGGCGAACTGGCGCCGCACCTGTACGCGCTGCCGCAGTCCGAAGCCGTGCGCCATGCCTTCCGCGTGGCCAGCGGCCTGGATTCGATGGTGCTGGGCGAGACCCAGATCCTGGGCCAGCTCAAGGACGCCGTGCGCACCGCCGGCGAGGCCGGCTCGCTGGGCACGTACCTGAACCAGCTGTTCCAGCGCACCTTCGCGGTGGCCAAGGAAGTGCGCGGCCAGACCGAGATCGGCGCGCATTCGGTATCGATGGCCGCAGCCGCGGTGCGGCTGGCGCAGCGGATCTTCGAAAGCGTCTCGACCCAGCGCGTGCTGTTTATCGGCGCGGGCGAGATGATCGAACTGTGCGCCACGCACTTCGCCGCGCAGCAGCCGCGCCAGATCGTGGTGGCCAACCGCACCGTGGAACGCGGCGAAAAGCTCGCCGAGCAGCTCTCCGGCCAGGGCCTGACCGCCAACGCGATCCGCCTGACCGACCTGGGCGAGCGCCTGCATGAGTTCGATATCGTGGTGTCCTGCACCGCCAGCTCGCTGCCGATCATCGGGCTGGGCGCGGTGGAGCGCGCGGTCAAGCGCCGCAAGCACCGCCCCATCATGATGGTCGACCTGGCCGTGCCGCGCGACGTCGAGCCCGAAGTCGCGCGCCTGGACGACGTCTTCCTGTACACCGTCGACGATCTCGGCGCGATCGTGCGTGAAGGCAATGCGATGCGCCAGGCCGCGGTGGCGCAGGCCGAGGCCATCATCGAAAGCCGGGTGCAGAACTTCATGCACTGGCTGGAAACCCGCAGCGTGGTGCCGGTCATCCGCGAACTGCAGACCAGCGGCGAAGCCATCCGCCAGGCCGAGCTGGAACGCGCGCGCCGCATGCTGGCACGCGGCGACGACCCCGAGGCCGTGTTGGAGGCCCTCTCCGGTGCGCTGACCCGCAAGTTCCTGCATGGCCCCACCCACGCACTGAACCACACCCAGGGCGAGGACCGCGAGGCGCTGCTGCGCCTGGTGCCGGGCCTGTTCCGCCACAGCAGCCACTCCGAGCGCTAGCCGCTCTGCCCTTGCGCCGCGCGCGCCCTGCCGCGCCGGCACGCCGCCACCCGCCCGCGGGTAGCCCCGGCCCCTGGCCCACCTCTTTCCCCCGCACCCGATGAAAGCCAGCATGCTTGCCAAGCTCGACCAACTGGCCGAGCGACTCGATGAAGTCAACGCCCTGCTCGCGCGCGAAGACGCGACCGCGAAGATCGACCAGTACCGCAAGCTCAGCCGCGAACATGCCGAGTTGTCGCCGGTGGCCGAGCAGTACGGCCAGTACCGCCAGGCGCAGGACGACCTGGCCACCGCGCAGGCGCTGCTGGACGATCCGGAGATGAAGGACTTTGCCGCCGACGAGATCGCCAGCGCGCGCGCGCGGCTGGAAGGCCTGGAAGCGAGCCTGCAGCGCCTGCTGCTGCCCAAGGACCCGAACGACGACCGCAACCTGCTGCTGGAAATCCGCGCCGGCACCGGCGGCGAGGAAAGCGCGCTGTTCGCCGGCGACCTGCTGCGCATGTACACGCGCTATGCCGAACGCCAGCGCTGGCAGGTCGAAGTGATGAGCGAATCGGCATCGGACCTGGGCGGCTACAAGGAAGTGATCGTGCGCATCGCCGGCGATGCGGCATTCTCCAGGCTGAAGTTCGAATCCGGCGGCCACCGCGTGCAGCGCGTCCCGGCGACCGAGGCACAGGGGCGCATCCACACCTCGGCCTGCACGGTCGCGGTGATGCCCGAAGCCGATGAAGTGGGCGAGGTCGAGATCAACCCGGCTGACCTGCGCATCGACACCTTCCGCGCCTCGGGCGCTGGCGGGCAGCACGTCAACAAGACCGATTCCGCGGTGCGCCTGACCCACCTGCCGACCGGCATCGTGGTCGAGTGCCAGGACGACCGCAGCCAGCACCGCAACAAGGACAAGGCGATGAAGGTGCTGGCGGCCCGCATCAAGGACATGCAGACGCGCGCCGCCCAGGCGAAGGAGGCCAGCACGCGGCGCAACCTGATCGGCTCGGGCGACCGCAGCGACCGCATCCGCACCTACAACTTCCCGCAGGGGCGCGTGACCGACCACCGCATCAACCTGACGCTGTACAAGATCGACATGATCATGGACGGCGACATGGATGAGCTGCTGTCGGCACTGGCTTCGGAACACCAGGCTGATCAGCTTGCTGCACTTGGCGAAGAGTCGTAAGCACCACAAAATGTCGTGCAACCGGCCTTCCGCCCCGAACACCGCGTAAAGTCGCCGATATCTTTGTATTTCTTGTAAATGCTTGAAACAGCACTGGTAGGGGTAAGGCGGCTGTCTATAATCGATTTCGACCGGCAAACGGAGAATGGTGCCGGGTAGTCACTCCCGAGAACATACCTAGGACGAAATCATGAAAAAACTGCTCGCGCTGTTGATGATCACCGCGGCCATGGCCGCTTGCAGCAAGAAGGAAGAAGCTCCGCCTGCCGCCTCGAACGCCGAGAGCGCCATGCAAAGCGCCGCTGAATCCGCCAAGGCCGCCGCCAGCGATGCCGCCGCTGCCGCCAGCAACGCCGCAGACGCCGCCAAGGCCGCCGCCAGCGGTGCCGCAGCCGACCTCTCGGCCGCCGCCGACAAGGCCAAGGCAGAAGCCGGCAGCGCCATGGCAGACGCCAAGCAGGCCGCCAAGGATGCCGTCAACACGGGTGCCGACAAGGCCAAGGACGCCGTCAATAAGTAATCGTCCCGGCGGGGGCATTGCGCCGCCCGCCGTCGATGAGCGGTACACTGGCGGCAAGCTGGAAGTCCCGCCCCAAAGCCCCGCCAGGCCTTTGCGCCGGTGGGGTTTTTTGTAGCCGGCAAAAGAACCGTCCCCTCCCTTTCGATGTCTTCCCCAAACTCTGCCGCGCTGCCGGCGACCCCCACGCTGCGCGAAGCCCAGACCCTCGCCGCCATGGCCGGGCTGCCTGCCCTGGAAGTGCGCATGCTGCTGACGCATGTCACCGGCCTGAGCCGCACCCAGCTGATCACCCGCGACACCGACACCCTCACCATCGCCCAGCGCGACGCCTTTGCCACGCTGCTGGCGCGGCGGCTGGCGGGCGAGCCGATGGCCTACCTGATCGGCGAGCGCGAGTTCTTCGGCCGCAAGTTCCGGGTCACGCCTGACGTGCTGATCCCGCGGCCCGATACCGAAGTCGCCGCCGAAGCCTCGCTGGCGCGGCTGGCCGAGGTGCCGCAGCCGACCGTGCTGGACCTGGGCACAGGCTCGGGCATCCTGGCCGTGACGCTGGCGCGCGAGCGCCGGGATGCGCAAGTCTGGGCCACCGACATCTCGCCCGGCGCGCTGATGGTGGCGCAGGACAACGCCAGCGCGCTCGGCGCCGACCGCATCCACTTCCTGGTGTCTGACTGGTACGCGGCGCTGCCGCCAGGCCTGCGCTTTCACCTGATCGTCAGCAATCCGCCCTATATCGCCGCGGGCGACCCGCACCTGGTCGAAGGCGACCTGCGCTTCGAACCGATCGACGCGCTGACCGACCACGACGACGGCCTGTCCGACCTGCGGGCCATTGTCAGCGGTGCCGGCGCCCGGCTGCTGCCTGACGGCTGGCTGCTGATGGAGCATGGCTACGACCAGGCGCAGGCCACCCGCCAGCTGCTGGAGGACACCGGTTTCACCGAGATCTTCACCGCCCGCGACCTGGCCGGCCTGGAACGCTGCACCGGCGGGCGCTGGCAAGGCGCCCGGCCCGGCGGCACCACTGCCGGTCACTGAAGCCCGGCGGCGATTCCGGTAAAATCGCCGTCAGATCCCCGCCACGCGGCCAGGCCGCGTGGCGTCCCATTCTCCCCAGGCGGCGCCCGCGACACGGCATCGCCCCACTGAAAAGCAAACCATGAGCGACGTGCAGCAAAAGATCGATCAGATCGTCAAGAGCAACCCGGTAGTCCTGTTCATGAAGGGCACCGCGCAATTCCCGATGTGCGGCTTCTCGGGCCGCGCCATCCAGATTCTGAAGGCCTGTGGCGTGGACGCGCCGACCACGGTCAACGTGCTGGATGACGAAGGCATCCGCCAGGGCATCAAGGAATACGCCAACTGGCCGACCATTCCGCAGCTCTACGTGAACGGCGAGTTCATCGGCGGCTCGGACATCATGATGGAGATGTACCAGAACGGCGAACTGCAAACCCTGCTGAAGGGCTGAGTTCCTTTATGTCCGTGACTGGCGGCACACCCAAACGGCTGATCGTCGCCATCACGGGCGCCACTGGTGCCATCTACGGCGTGCGCCTGCTGCAGGTGCTGCGCGCGGCGCCCTCGGTGGAAACCCATCTGCTGATTTCGCCGGCCGGCGTGATGAACCTGCAGCACGAGCTGGACATCAGCCGTGCCGAGGTGGAGGCGCTGGCCAGCGTCGTGCACAACGTGCGCGACATCGGCGCGACCATCGCCAGCGGCTCGTTCCGCGCACAGGCGATGGTGGTCGCCCCCTGCTCCATGCGCACGCTGGCGGCGATTGCGCACGGCCTGTCCGACAACCTGATCACGCGCGCCGCCGACGTCACGCTCAAGGAGCGGCGCAAGCTGGTGCTGATGGTGCGGGAAACGCCGCTGAACCTTGCGCACCTGCGCAATATGACGGCGGTGACGGAAATGGGCGGGATCGTGTTCCCGCCGGTGCCGGGCTTCTACCAGAAGCCGCAAAGCATTGCCGAACTGGTCGACCATACGGTCGGGCGCGTGCTCGACCTGGTGGATTTGCCGGAGATCGGCCAGACGCTCGCGCCCAGCTGGGGCGGGCTGAACGCCCGGGCCGGCGACGCGGCCGGCAACTGAACTGCGGCCGGCGCGCAGCCTCTCTCTACGCGCCGGCATCCTCGCGCATTGTCGTGCCAACCGCGCTCATTACCAGCGGCGGTAGCCCCGGCCATAGTAGCCATGGCCATAGTAGCCGCCATAGCCGCCGTAGTAGTACGGCCGCGGTGCCACCACCACCGGCGCGGGCGCCACGTACACCGGCGCAGGGCCGACCGCGGGGCCGGCAGGCGTGGGATAGACGGCGCAGCCGCCCAGCAGGGTGACGGATGCCGCAGCGGCAGCCAGTCCAATCGTCAGCATTCTCATCATTCGTCCTTGGGGTCGGAACGGGCATGTGCCTGCCCTGCTGACGTTATACGGGCAGAAAGCGTAATACGGCGTCAAAGGCGTGTAAGGCTTGTTACAGTTCCCTACGCGCCCTGTAACACGCCCAGGGATGCCGTCAGATCTCGAACCGTATCCCCTGCGCCAGCGGCAGCGAATCGCCATAGTTGATCGTGTTGGTGGCGCGGCGCATATAGCCCTTCCACGCATCCGATCCCGACTCGCGGCCCCCGCCGGTTGCCTTTTCCCCGCCGAAGGCGCCGCCGATCTCTGCGCCGCTGGTGCCGATGTTGACGTTGGCGATGCCGCAGTCGCTGCCTGCCGACGACAGGAAGCGCTCGGCCTCGCGCATCGATTCCGTGAAGATGCACGACGATAGCCCGTGCGGCGAGGCGTTGTTCAGCGCGATGGCCTCATCCAGCGTGGTGTACGGCATCAGGTACAGGATCGGCGCGAAGGTTTCGGTCAGCATGGTGTCGTGCTGGGCGTCGGTCATCACCAGCGCGGGCCGCACGTAACAGGCATGCGGGTAGCGGTCGGCCAGCAGCCGTTCGCCGCCGGTGACGATATTGCCCTGCGCGCGGCAGGCGGCCAGCGCATTGGCCATGGCATCGCCCGCGGCGGTGTCGATCAGCGGGCCGACCAGGGTGCCGTCAGCGAGCGGGTCGCCGACGGGCAGGCGGTCGAACACGGTGATCAGCCGGCTCGCCATGGTGTCCATCAGGTCGGCGTGGATAAAGCAGCGACGCAGCGTGGTGCAACGCTGGCCCGCGGTGCCGGCCGCGGCGAAGGTGATGGCCCGCACCGCCAGCTCGATGTCGGCCGAAGGCGCGACGATGGCGGCATTGTTGCCGCCCAGCTCCAGGATGCTGCGCTTGAAGTGCCCGGCGCAGGCAACGCCGACCTCGCGGCCCATGCGGGTCGAGCCGGTGGCGCTGACCAGCCGCACCGCCGGGTGCGACACCAGGTGGGTGCCCAGCATGCGCCCGCCCGGCAGCACCGCCGAGATGCCGGCGTGCTGCGGCGCCGCCGCGGCGAGCACGCGCTCCAGCAGGCCATGCGCGGCCAGCGCGCACAGGGTGACTTTTTCCGAGGGTTTCCAGATCACGCCGTTGCCGCACACCAGCGCCAGCGCCGCATTCCACGCCCACACCGCCACCGGAAAGTTGAAGGCCGAGATCACGCCGCACAGCCCATACGGATGCCAGGTCTCGCGCATCGCATGCTGCGGGCGCTCGGAGGCAATGGTCAGCCCGTGCAACTGGCGCGACAGCCCGACCGCGAAGTCGCAGATGTCGATCATCTCCTGCACCTCGCCCAGGCCTTCCTGCAGGATCTTGCCGGACTCGAGCGAGACCAGCCGGCCCAGCGCCGGCTTGTGTTCGCGCAGCACCTCGCCGAAGCGCCGCACGATCTCGCCGCGCGCAGGCGCAGGCAGCAGCGCCCAGGTGGTCTGCGCCGCGTGGGCGCGGGCGATCAGCGCATCGGCCTGCGCCGGCGTGCAGGCCGGGACATGGCCGATGGCCTCGCCATCGACCGGCGAGCGGACCGTCACGGCGCCGGCCGGCGTGCCCTCCCGCCACGGCCGCGGCAGGCCCAGCGAATCCCAGCAGGCAGCGAACTCTTGCGCTTTCATATGACGGTCTCCTGGAGCGGATGCTGCGTGTAATGGCGGCCGAAGCGATTGGCAAGGAAGGCGTCCAGCGGCATCGACTCCTGCCGCACGAAGCCGGATTGCGGCAGCGCGCCGGTGGCCACCATGTCCAGCGCGGTGCAGATGCCCGCGGCAGTGGTCAGCTGGATCGCGTTGACATGGCCCCCCTTGCCATCCACCCCGCCGATGCGCGCCGAGAACGAAGCCTGCGTCAGCGGCCCGCGCCCGCGTTCGCCCCCGGCCGGGTAGCCGGTGGCGGTGGCGAACACGATCACCACGTCCTGGTCGGTCACCGGGATGGCGCGATCGAAGATATCGCGCAGCCATTCACGGCGTTCGCGCAGGCGCAGGTCGTTGAGCAGCAGTTTCATCAGCGCGCAATGGCCCGGATAGCGGATGGACTTGTAGTCGACATGGCGCGCGCGGCCGGCCAGCGTCTCGGGCAGCGTGCCCAGGCCGCCAGATGTATTAAAGGCTTCGTACTCGATGCCGTCCAGCGCAAAGCTTTCCAGCCCCTCCAGCGCCGTCAGTTCCACGCGGCGGCCGTCGACGATGGCCTCGCACGGGTTGCAGTACTCGTTGATCAGTCCCTCGGTGCTCCAGGTCAGGTTGTACTTGAGCGCATTGCTGGGGTAGCGCGGCAGCGCGCCAACCCGCATCTGCAGGTCCAGCAGTTCCCCCCCGCCGCGCAGGAAGCGCTGCGCCAGGTCATGCCCGACCACGCCGATAAAGCCCGGCGCCAGCCCACACTGCGGCATCAGCACCGAGCGCGCGCTTTGCGCCAGCTGGCGGATGGCCTGGGTCGCGGCCACGTCCTCGGTCAGGTCGAAGTAATGCACGCCCAGGCGCGCCGCCACCGAAGCCACGCTGATCGCGGCGTGGAACGGCAGCGCGTTGAGCACGGCATCGGCGCCGGCCAGCAGCGCGGCGCAGGTGCCAGGCTCGGTGGGGTCGCCGGCGCGCGCCAGCACGCCGCGCGGCAGGCCGTCGAGGCGCCGTGCGTCATGGTCGACCACGCTGACGCGGTAGTCGCCACTGTCATGCAGCATGGTGGCAATGGTGCGCCCGATCTTGCCCGCGCCCAGCACCGCCACGTGCAGCGGGCGGGTCGCCTTGGGCAGGTCGCGCGGGGCCTGCCGGCCCAGGTTCGAGGCTTGCATGGTGTCTCCGTCCACAAGAAAAGGTTGTCCTGTTGACTGGAGTATGGATAGCCAGCGCGACACAATGAAGCCACAAGAACGACGAAAACCCGCCATAATCGAACGAAACGACGAACCATCCCGACGTAATGACCGAGCTCGACACCACCGACCGGCACCTGCTGTCGCTGCTGCAGGCCAATGCCCGCGAAAGCGCCGCCAACCTCGCCCGGCACCTGGGTATCGCCCGCACCACCGTGGTCGCGCGCATCGCGCGGCTGGAGCGCAGCGGGGTGATTGCCGGCTACGGCGTGCGGCTGGGGCAGCGCATGGAAGACAACGCCATCCTGGCCTATTGCGGCCTGTCGGTGCAGCCCAAGGCCGCGCCCGCGATCCTGCGCGCGCTGCAGCGCCTGCCCGAGATCGAAGAGGTCAATTCGGTCAGCGGCCCGGTCGACTACCTGGTGGCGATCCGCTGCGACACGCACGACCGCCTGGACCGGCTGCTCGACGAGATCGGCATGCTCGACGGCGTCAACCACACCACCACCTCGATCGTGCTCGCGCGCAAGCTCGACCGCCGGCGCGCTGCCGGCTGACGCGGTATGCTGCCAACCCGATCAAGCGTTTGCGGAGCAACAATATGAACAACCCGATCCGTGTCGCCGTGGGCGGCGTGACCGGCTGGGCCGGCGGCGAACTGGCGCGCGGCGTGGCCCATGCGGCCGACATGACCCTGGTGGCCGGCCTGTCGCGCGGCGCCGCCGGGCAGCCTCTGGCGCAGCTGACCGGCCATGCCGATACGCCGGGCGTGGCGGCCGCCAGCATCGAGGCCCTGGGGGAAACGCCCTACGACGTCTATGTCGAATACACCAAGCCGGGCATCGCCAAGCACAACATCCTGCAGGCGCTGGCGCACGGCACGCACGTGGTGGTGGGCACCTCGGGGCTGACCGACGAGGACTATGCCGAGATCGACGCGGCCGCGCGCCAGGCCGACCGCGGCGTGCTCGCCTGCGGCAATTTCGCCATCACGGTGGTGCTGCTGCAGAAGTTTGCCGAGATGGCCGCGCGTCACCTGGAGCACTGGGAGATCATCGACTACGCCAAGGCCGGCAAGATCGACGTGCCCTCCGGCACCGTGCGCGAGCTGGCCTACCGGCTCGGCCAGGTCAAGGCCGCCGCGCAGGCGGTGCCGGTCGACCAGGTCAAGGGCCCGAAGGAAACCCGCGGCGCCACCATGTCGGGCACGCAGGTGCACGCGGTGCGGCTGCCGGGCTACCAGCTTGGCGTGGAAGTGATCTTCGGCGCCGACGGCCAGCGCCTGCACCTGAAGCACGAGGCCGGCGACGGCTCCACGCCCTATGTCGCCGGCGCGCTGCTGGCGATCCGCAAGGTCCACACCGTGCGCGGCGTGGTGCGGGGGCTGGACAAGGTGATGGAAGGGCTCTGAGGCCAGGTCAGCAGGCGGGCAGGCCGCCTGCTGCGGAGTGTTACCAGCTGCCAGGCTTCTCCGGCTTGGCGGCTGGCTTTGGCGCGGGCTTGGAGGCGGCTGCCTTGCCGCCCTTGGCCGCGGGCGCCGAGGCCGGATTGAGCTGCTTGTCCACCTCGGCATCCTTGTCCGCCATCAGCACGCGCGCCTGCGGCAGCAGCATTTCGATGGTGCCGGTGTTGGGGTCTTCCGGCATGGCGTAGAGCTCAACCGTCAGCGGCTTGTGCATCCAGCCGGCATGCAGCGTCTTGATGCTCTTGCCAGCCTTGTCGGGCATGTCGACCTGCTCCTGCCGGAACGGCTTGCCGTACAGCGCGCTGACGCTGTCGGCCGCGGCCTGCTGCGAGTTGGCGCCGGCGGTCGGGACCACCAGGCCGACCAGCGCGTTGCGGTCGACAAAGGCCAGCACAAAGGGGCCGTCCATGAAGGACGGGCGCTGCGCGCGCGGCACGCCGACCTGGCGCATCAGGCCATCGCCCTTCAGTTCGACACAGAATCCGGTGACATCGCGGCCATCGGGCGTGCGCTTGTCGGCGCAATCCGGCAAGGCCGGCAGCGGGTTGCCGATTTCCAGCATGGCCAGCAGCGGCGACAGCGCGCTGTTCTCGGCCTTGGCCTGGGCCTTGGCCGGTGCGGGGGCTGGTTTGGCGGCAGGGGCGGAAGCGGGGGCGGCAATGGCGCCGGCAGCGGCGCCCAGCAGGCCGGCAAGCGCCAGCCCGGCAACGGGGAATTTCAAATCGGACTCCTGATGAACGGCTCCGGGTTGGAGCCCGCCCCGGCCGGGTTGTTCCTGCTTGGCGCGGGCGGTGACGGGAAAGTCACCGGCGGCCTGCCAGGCCAGGGGCGAGCAGTAGCTTACCCCATGGCCCTGGCGGCTCCCGCACTTCCAGTCAGTCCAACGAAATGTTATTGGCCTTGATCACCTTGCCCCAGTGCTCGCGGTCGGCTTCGATATAGCGGTCGATCTCGGCCTGCGTGCGCGGCGCCTGCACGACCAGTCCCAGCGCGCTGAAGGTGGAACGGAACTGCGCGTCCTTGAGCACGTGGGCAGCGGCGGCCTGCAGCCTGGCCACCGCATCGGGCGGCGTCTGCGCGGGCACGGCCAGGCCGAACCAGGTGGCGGCCTGGAAGTTGGGATAGCCGCCTTCCGCCACGGTCGGCACGTCGGGCAGCACGTCCAGCCGGGTGCGGCCGGTGACCGCCAGCGCCTTGAGCTTGCCTGCCTTGATATGCGGCAGCGAGGTGCTGACCACATCCACCATCAGTTGCACGTCGTTGGCCAGCAGCGCCGACAGCGCCGGGGCGCTGCCGTTGTAGGGCACGTGGGTGACGCTGATGCCCAGCTCGGTCTTGAGCATTTCGGTGGCCAGCTGGAGCGCGTTGCCCAGGCCGACCGAGCCATAGTTGAGCTTGCCGCCCGCGGCCTTGGCGTAGGCCGCGAACTCGCGGATATTGCTGGCCGGCACCTTGCTGTTGGTCACCACCACCAGCGGCACCTCGGCGCCGATGCTGAAGATCTTGAAATCCTTGGGCGGATCGTAGTTGATCTTCTTGTACAGCATCGGGTTGAGCACCATGCTGCCGTTGGTGGCCAGCACCATGGTGTAACCGTCTGCCGGCGCACGCGCCACGCTGGTGGTGCCGATCATGGTGGCCGCGCCCGGGCGGTTTTCCACCACCACGGTCTGGCCCAGCTGGCGCGACATGCCGTCGGCCAGCGCGCGGCCGAACTGGTCGGTCGAGCCGCCGGGGGTGTAGGGCACCACCAGCTTGATCGGGCGATCGGGATAGGCGGCCTGCGCGGCTCCGCCCCACATGGCCAGCGCGCACCCCGCGCCGGCTGCCATCGCGGCGAGCCAGGCGCGCCGTCCGCTTGGTTTGTTCTGCATCGCGTCTCCTCCTGTTGTTATCGGTCGTGATCGATCCAGGCCGGGCACGCGCTCAGACGCGGCGCTGGCGGCCTTCCCAGTATCGGTCACGCAGCCGGCGCTTGGCGAGCTTGCCGGTTTCATCGCGCGGCAGCTGCGTCTCGACCACGATGCTGCGCGGCACCTTGAAGCCGGACAGCCGCTGGCGCAGCCAGTCGATCACCTCGGCCTCGCGGATCTCCACGCCTGGCATCGGCTGCACCATGCCCAGCAGGCGCTCGCCGTACTCGTCGTCGGGGATGCCGAACACCACGCAGTCGGCCACGCCGGGGTAGCGCACCAGCTCATGCTCGATCTCGGCCGGGTAGATGTTCACGCCGCCGGAGATCACCATGTCCGATGCGCGGTCGCAGATAAACAGGTAGCCGTCGGCATCGACATAGCCCATGTCACCCAGCGTCACCAGCCCGTCTCGGTCGATGGCGGCGCGCGCGGCATCATTGTTGCGGTAGCTGAAGTCGGGGTAAGCCGGCTGGCGCACGTAGACCAGGCCGATCTCGCCCGGCGCGCACTGGCGGCCGTTCTCGTCGAGGATGCGCAGCTGCGCGTCATCGACCGGTTTGCCGGCGGTCCCCGGGCGCGCGGCGGCATCGGCCGGCGTGGCCACGGTGATCATGCCGGCTTCGCTGGAGGCGTAGGTTTCGTGGATGACCGGGCCCAGCCATTCCAGCATCGCGCGCTTTACTTCGGGCGAGCACGGCGAGCCGGTGGAGGCGACGAAGCGGATCGAAGACAGGTCGTACCTGGCGCGCACCTCGGGCGGCAGCTTGAGCAGGCGCACGTACATGATCGGCACCAGGTAGAGCACGTCGATGCGGTGCTTTTCCACCAGCGCCAGCACCTGCTCGGCATCAAAGCGCGACGTGAGCACCAGGCGTTCGGCCATCTGCAGCGCGTTCTGGATAAACGAGCCCGGCGCGCTGTGATACAGCGGCGCCGACATCAGCGTGCGGCAGCCCGGCTCGATGCCGTAGGTCTGCCTCACCACCGAGCGCATGCGCGCGAACTGTTCCTCCAGCCGGTCCAGCGGCAGCGGCTGGCGCACCACGCCCTTGGGCCGGCCGGTGGTGCCGGAGGTGTAGGCCATATGGCCGCGCGGCGCCACGCGCGGGCCGTCGTAGGCCGGCTGCTGCGCCAGCCAGCTTTCATAGTCGATGGCGCCTTGGGCGGGGCCGCCCACCGACAGCACCGTCATGCCGGCCGGAACGGCGTCGCGCACGGCGGGCAGCAGGTCGGCCTGCACCAGCAGCACCCTGGCGCCGCTGTCGGTCAGCAGGAAGCGCACTTCCTCGGCGGTGAAGTGCCAGTTGATCGGGCAGTAGTAGCAGCCCGCGGTACGGCAGGCATGGACCACGTCGGCATAGGCCGGATCGTTACGCAGCAGCACGGCGACCACGTCGCCCTCCTGCACGCCCAGCGCGCGCAGGCCGCCGGCCAGGCGGGCGCCGCGCGCCAGCAATTCTTCGCCGCTGCGGTGCATGTCTTCAAACCAGAGGTCCGTGGCCATCCGTCGTCTCCTGTATGCGATCCGTTCTGTCAGCCGACCACTGTATCGGCGTAGCCGTGGATCGACAATCAGGTGCATCGGAATCACAATGTTGCACCAGACGCGACAATCCTGCAGGCAATCCCCGATGGACCTCAACCTGATCCAGGCCTTCGTCGACATCGTCGATGCGGGCAACCTGGCCGAAGCCGGCCGGCGCCGCGGCGTGACGCGCTCGCAGGTCAGCCGCCAGCTGCGTGAGCTGGAGCACCAGGCCGGCGCCCAACTGCTGCGCCGGACCACGCGCCGGCTGGAACTGACCGGGCCCGGCCATGCGCTGTACCAGCATGGCGTGCGCATCCTGCAGGAAGTGGCCTCGGCGCAGGCCGAGATCGACAGCCTGGGCCGGACCCTGCGCGGCCATGTGCGCGTGAGCGTGCCCACCGGGCTGGGCGATGCCTATATCGCGCCGCTGCTGCTGCAGTTTGCGCGGAAGCACCCCGGCATCACGCTGCGCGTGTTCTTCGCCAACCGCGTCAACGACCTGATCGCGGCCGAGATCGATGTCGCGCTGAAGGTCACCTCGGCGCCGCCGCTGGATCACGTGGCGCGTGAAATCTGCGACATCCGGTGGCAACTGTATGCATCGCCGGAGTACCTCGCAGACATCCCGCCAGTACAAGCGCCGCCCGACCTGACCGGCTGCAACTTCCTGTGCCCGCCATACCCGCCGCGCCAGTTCCCGCTGTCGCTGTACCGCGACAGCCAGCGCGTGGACGTGGCGCTGACGCCAAAGCTTCAGTCGGAAAACTTCCTGTTCCTGGCGCGCGCCGTGCGCGAGGGCCTCGGCATCGGCATGCTGCCGGTCTACATCGGCTGGGAGGAAGTGCGCGCCGGCCGGCTGGTGCCGGTGCTGCCCGACTGGCGCCCGGAGGGGCTGGGCAACAAGCTCTTCATCATCACCACGCCTAACCTGCACCCGTCGATGGCCACCCGCGCGCTGATCGGGTTCCTGCGAGAGGAACTGGACAAGCTTGAAGTGTTCCGCGACGCGGTGGCGTAGCCGGCACCGCTGGCCGGTGAACGAACGCTTTCCGGACTCAGGGTCGCAACCAGCCCTGCAAACTTTCGTTTTGCAAGCTATGCTCCAGAAAACTTGCACTTTGCAAGCAAGTCGACAGGACCAGAACGGCGGAGACCATGCCCCCTACCGATTTCACCTCGATGCCCTGCCCCGTGGCCCGCTCCATGGCCGTGCTGGGCGAACGCTGGGCCATCCTTGTGCTGCGCGAGGCCTTCTACGGCAGCACGCGCTTCGACGAGTTCGAACGCAACCTGGGCATCGCCCCCAACATCCTCAGCGCGCGCCTGAAGACGCTGGTGGCGCACGGGCTGCTGGCCCGCGTAACGCCCGAGGGCGGCGCTCGCCACGTCTACCAGCTGACCGACAAGGGCCGCGACTTCTTCCCGGCCTATGTCGCGCTCAAGGCCTGGGCCGACCGCTGGATGACCGACGAAAAGGGTCCGCTGACGCTGCTGCAGGACCGCCGCACCGGCGCCGAGATTGCCGAGCCGGCGCTGGCGCGCGCCGACGGCAGCGCGATCACGCTGGACGATTTGCGTGTCCTGCCCGGCCCCGGTGCCGGCCGCTTCCTGCGGCAGCGCTTTGGCGAGGCCGGGACCGTTGGCGAGCCAGGGGAGGCCCGCCATGACTGACACGCGCACATTGCCCGCGGGCGCCCTGCCCGCCGAGGCGGTACCGGCCACTGAAATTGCGCGCCGCATCGGCAAGCTGGCCGGACCGACCGCGCTGATCGCCGTGCTGCAGGCCGTGGCCCAGTTGATCGAAACCTGGCTGGCCGCGCGCCAGGGCACGGCGGCGCTGGCCGGCTGGGCGGTGGTGCTGCCGTTTGCGCTGCTACTGCAGCAGATGTCGACCGGAGCGATGGGCGGCGGCGTGGTCGCGGCCATCGCCCGCGCGCTTGGCGCCAACAAGCGCGAGGAAGCGTCTTCGCTGGTCATGCACGCGCTGCTGATCGCAGTGACCGCCGGGCTGGCCTTTGCGGTGGTGCTGGCGGGCTTCCCGCGCGGCGTGCTGGGCGCGGTGGCCGGCGCCACGGCGGCGGAGGCCGCTGCCAGCTATGCGATCTGGCTGTTCGGTGTCGGCGCCATTCCGGCGTGGCTGGCCAATACGCTGGCCTCGGTGCTGCGCGGCGGCGGCCGCCATGCGCTGGCCGCACGCGTGCTGGCGCTGATGTGGGTCGCTTTCCCCGCACTGTCGTGGCTGCTGGCCGAGCCTGCCGGCATGGGGCTGGCCGGCATCGGCGCCGCGCTGGCGGCGGTGTCGTGGGCCGCGGCGCTGGCGATGGCGATCGTGGTGGCGCGCGGCGGCGCGGGCTTCGTGCCGGTGCTGCGGGTGCGGCCGTCGTGGGAGCTGTTCGCGCGCATCCTGTCGGTGGGCCTGGTGGCGTGCGCGCTGGCCTCGGTGGCCAACCTGACCACCATCCTGGTCACCGCGCAGCTGCGCCACCATGGCACCGCGGCGGTGGCGGCCTATGGCATCTCGGCGCGGCTGGAATTCCTGATGATCCCGCTGGCCTTTGGCGTGGGCTCGGCGCTGACCGCACTGGTCGGCCGCGCCGTGGGCGCCGGCGACTGGCATACCGCGCGCCGCACGGCATGGGTCGGCGCGTTCCTGGCGCTGGCCATCGCCGGCACCGCCGGCATTGCCGTGGGCCTGGCGCCGGTGCGCTTTGCCAGCCTGTTCACCCATGACCCCGAAGTGATCGCCATCGCCGCGCGCGCGCTGTCATGGGTAGGGCCGGCCTTCGGCAGCTTCGGCCTGGGCATGGCGCTGTACTTTGCCTCGATGGGCGCGGGCCGCATGCGCTGGCCGGTGGCCGCAGGGCTGTGCCGGATCGCGCTGGCGGTGGGCGGCGGCTGGCTGCTGGCCAATGTGTTCGGGATGGGGCTGGACGGACACTTCCTGGGGGTGGCGCTGGGGATTACGGCCTATGGGGTGGTCACGGCGCTGGGGGTCAGGCAGGGGGAGTGGTCGGCGCGGTGAGGTCAGTGGCGTGAGCGCATTTCAACGCCTGCGGTTTGCTTCCCTTTCCCGCTTGCGGGAGAGGGGCTGGGGGTGAGGGCAGGCGCTGGCATACCGACGCGCTGCACTTCGTGGACACTCCGGCCCTCTCCCCCACCCCTCTCCCACTTCGCGGGAGAGGGGAGCGTCCGCGAGAGGTGGCAGTGAATTCCGGCGCACGCGGTGCGCTAGCGCCTGGCAATTGCGCCAGCACTTCGTCCTACCGCCTCAACACCTTCGCATCCCCCTGCATCCCCGCCTCCCTGACGTCCTGCGGCACCGACGGCCAGCCGCCGCCGAGCGACTTGTACAACGCCGCGGTGCCGGTCAGCACGTCCACCTGCCCCTGCACCGCCGACAGCTGCGCGGCGAACAGCTTCTCCTGTGCCGTGGTCACCTCCAGGTAGCTGGAATAGCCGCCCTCGTAGCGCGCGCTCGACTGGTCGGCATAGACCACCAGGCTCTTCTCCTGCTGGCGCAGGCTGACCAGGCGGTTGCGGGTCTCGATGCCGTTGGACAGTGCACTGTTGACGTCGGCCAGGGCCGACAGCACGGTGCCCTGGTAGGCCAGCATGGCCTGCTCGCGCTGTGCCGAGGCGGTCTGCACCTGGCCGCGGATGGCGCCGCCCTGGAAGATCGGCTGGGTCAGGCCGGCACCGATGCCCCACACCTGCGAGGCACTATGCCACAACCCGGCCGGCGAACTGGCAATGGCGCCGAACAGCCCGCTCAGGTTGACGGCCGGCAGGTACAACGCTTGCGCGGCGCCCAGCTGCGCATTGGCGGCAATGGCGGACTGCTCGGCCTGCAGCACGTCAGGCCGGCGCGACAGCAGCGCGGCTGGCAGGTCCGCACCCACCGGCGGCGGCTGCAGTTCATTGACCGGCTTGCCGCGCTCGATCGGCCCGGGCTCGCGGCCCAGCAGCACCGACAGCGCGTTCTCGGTCTGCGCGATGCCGCTGCGCAGCACCGGGATCGTCGCCTCGGTCACGTAGAAATCGTTCTCGGCCTGCGACAGCTCAACCTGCGAGATCACCCCGCCCTCATAGCGCTGCCGGAAGATATCCAGTCCAGCCCCGCGCGCCTTCAGCGTCTGCTGCGCGATCTCCAGCTGCGCGTCCAGCCCGCGCAGCGTGGCGTAGCCCTGCACCACCGATGCCGCCAGTGACAGCACCACGCCACGGCGCGCGTACTCGGCGTTCCACAGGCTGGCCTCGGCGGACTCCGCCTGGCGCCGGATGCGGCCCCACAGGTCGATCTCCCAGCTGGCATTGGCGAGCAGCTGGTACGAGTTGCGCGGGCCATCGAGCGACGCGAACGGCGTGCCGTTGAAGGTGCCGGCGCGCTGGCGCGTTGCCGCCGCGGACAGGTTCACCTGCGGGAAGAATCCCGAGCGCACCACCATCAGCTGGCCGCGGAACTCATCGATGCGGGCCGCGGCGATGCGCACGTCGTAGCTGTTGCGCAGCGCCGTCTCGACCAGCGTGTTCAGCACCGGGTCGCCGAAGCTGTCCCACCAGGCGCTGTCCGCGGCCACCGACAGCACGCCGGTATCGATGCGGTACTGCGCCGGCTCGGGCGTGGCCGGGCGCTCATAGTTGGGGCCGATGGCACAGCCGCCCAGCGCTGCGGCCAGGCAGGCACCGGCCAGCCGGTGGCGCGCGCTCATGACGGTTCTCCGGCCGGTGGCGTGGTGGCTGCGGCCCCGACCTTGGGCTTAGGCTTGCGCTCGGACATCACCTCCAGCCCCCAGAAGAACATCGGGATGAAGAACAGCGCAATCACCGTGGCGCCGAGCATCCCGCCGATCACGCCGGTGCCCAGCGACTGTCGGCTGGCCGCCGACGCGCCACTGGCGATCGCCAGCGGCACGCAGCCGAGGATAAAGGCGAGCGAGGTCATGATGATCGGGCGCAGGCGCAGCCTGGCCGCATGCAAGGCCGCGTCGTAGGCACTGAGGCCTTCCTTGTGCCGGATTTCCACCGCGAACTCAAAGATCAGGATGGCATTCTTCGCCGCCAACGCAATCAGCACCGTCAGCCCGATCTGGAAGTAGACGTCGTTCTGCATGCCGCGCAACAGGATGGCAACCAGTGCACCGAACAGCGCGAACGGTACCGCCAGCAGCACACCGAACGGCAGCGTCCATTTTTCGTACTGCGCAGCAAGGATCAGGAACACCATCAGCAAGGCAAAGGCAAAGACCATTGCTGCCGTCGACCCGGCAGTCTTCTCCTCGTACGCCTGTCCGCTCCAGGCAAAGCTGTAGCCCTGGCCAAGCACCTCCCGCGCCACGTCCTCCATGGCCGCAAGCGCCTGGCCGGAGCTGTAGCCCGGCGCGGCATCGCCCATGATCTTGGCGGCCGGGAAATTGTTGAAGCGGGTCATGATATCGGCGCCCGGGACATACCGGGATGTCGTCACCGCCTTGATCGGCACCATTTCGCCAGTGCGGTTGCGCACGTAGACCTTGTCGAGATCCTCCGGACGCGAGCGGTAGTCGGCCTCGGCCTGCAGGATCACCTGGAACAGCCGGCTGTTCTTCGGGAACTGGCTGACGAAGAGCGAACCGAACATGGTCTGCAGCGCGGAATAGACCTGCTCGACGGGCACGCCCTGGGTTTCGGAGCGTTCGCGATCCACCTCCACCAGCAACTGGCGCGAGCGCGTGTTGATAGTGGAATTGATCCCGGTCAGCTCCGGCCGCTGCCGCGCCTTGGCGATAAAGGCATGCACCCGCTCCTCCAGCTGCTGGTAGGTGCCGTCCGCCGTGCTCTGGAGCCAGAACTCAAAACCACCGGTCGTTCCCAGGCCCGGGATCGAGGGCGGGTTGATCGGAATGGTCACACCGTCCTGGTAGCTCGCAAACTCCTTCTTCGCCTTGGCGATCAGATCCGCCGCGCTCTCGCCTTCCTTGCGGTCATGGAAGCCCTTCAGCGTGATGAACAAGGTGGAAGCATTGGCCTTGTTCTGCGAATCGATCAGGCTGTACCCGTCCACGGACGCCACCGAGCTGACGCCGGGCTGCTTGGCATACCAGGCCTCGGCACGGGAGGAGAGGTTGCCGGTGCGGTCCAGGCTGGCCGCATCCGGCATCACCACGGCACCGAACAGATAGCCCTGGTCCTCCACCGGCAGGAACGACGACGGTATCCGCACGAACATCAGCACGCTCACCCCGATCATGACAAGGATGATGACGATGGAGATCACCGTCCGCCTGATCACGACCTGCAGCGACTTGTCGTACCCCTGGATCAGGCGATCGAACGAATTGTTGAACCACTGGAAAAACCGGTTCTTCTTGTGCTCGCCGGGCTTGAGCAGGATTGCCGCAAGCGCCGGCGACAGGGTCAGCGCCACCACCCCGGACAACACCACCGACACCGCGATGGTGACGGCAAACTGCTTGTAGAGCTGGCCGGTAATGCCGGACAGGAACGCCACCGGGATGAATACCGCCAGCAGCACCAGCACGATCGCAACCACGGGGCCGCTCACCTCGTCCATGGCACGCTTGGCCGCCTCCTTTGGTGGCAGTTTGAACTCCACCATGTTGCGCTCGACGTTCTCGATCACCACGATCGCGTCGTCGACCACGATGCCGATGGCCAGCACCATCCCGAACAAGGTCAGCATGTTGACCGAAAAGCCGAACATGCTCATGCCGACGAAGGCGCCAATGATCGACACCGGCACGGCAAGGATCGGCACGATGGTTGCGCGCAGGCTCTGCAGGAACAGGTAGACGACCAGGATCACGAGGATCACCGCATCGCGCAGCGTGTGCACCACCTCGTTGATCGATTCGTTCACGAACTCGGTGGTGTCGAGCGCAACCTCATATTCCAGCCCGGGCGGGAACGACTTCTTCAGTTCCGCCAGCGTGCCGCGCACCTGCTTGGCCACGTCCAGCGCATTGGCGCCCGGCTGCTGGTAGACCGCCAGCAGCGTGGCGGTCTTGCCCTTGTAGCGGCTGCGCAGCGAATAATCCTTGACGCCGAGTTCAGCCCTGCCGATGTCCTTGAGCCGCACCAGCGCGGCGTCGCCCGACTGCGCGCGCAGGATCATGTTCTCGAACTCGGCGGGCTCGGTCATCTGGCCCTTGGTCGCAATCGGGAACGTCTGCAGGACGGGATCGGTGGTCGGCGACTGTCCGATACGGCCGGCGGAGAACTGCTGGTTCTGCGCGCTGACAGCGTTCTTGACGTCTTCCGTGGTAATGCCCAGCGACGCCATCCGGTCCGGCCGCAGCCAGAGCCGCATGGCGTAGTCCGGATTGCCGAAGATCGCTGACTGGTTGGCGCCGGGAATGCGCTTGAGCGCATCCAGCACATAGATGTTGGCGTAGTTGCCGACAAAGGTCTGGTCGTAGCTGTTGTCCGGCGAAAAGATGGCAATCACCATCATGAACGCGGAAGAACGCTTCTGCACGGAAACGCCCTGGGCCGTGACCGCTTCAGGCAGGGTTGGCAGCGCCAGGTTGACCCGGTTCTGCACGTCTACCTGCGCCAGTTGCGGATCGGTCCCGATCTCGAAATACACCGTCAAGGTCAGGTCACCCGTCGAGGAGCTCGTCGAGTTCATGTACATCATCCGGTCCGCGCCGTTGACCTGCTGCTCGATCGGCGCCGCTACGTTTTGGGCGACCACCTCCGCGCTGGCTCCGGGGTATCGAGTCGTCACCGTGATCGACGGCGGCGTGACGTCCGGGAACTGGGCAATCGGCAGTTTGGTCAGCGCGACCAGGCCGCCCACCACGATGATGATGGACAGGACCGACGCAAAGATGGGTCGGTCGATGAAGAAGTGGGCAAGCTTCATGGCTTGCTCCCCGCGCTCTGCGTGCTCTTGGCCTGGGCGGGGGATGACGCGCCTGGCGCACCCGGTGCGCTGGCGGGCGCCGCACCCGCCGGGGGCTTCTGGCCGGACGCTACCTCGGTGGCCTTGACCGGCGCGTCGGGCGCCAGCCGCAGCCCGCCGCTGACGACCACGCGCTCGCCCGGCTTCAGGCCGGAGCGGATCACCCAGTTGTCGCCGGTCCACTGGCCCACGTCGACCACGCGCTGGTGGGCCTTGTTGTCCGCGCCGACCACCCACACCATCTGCCCGCGCGGGCCCTGGATGACGGCTTCCTGCGGCACCGCCACGGCCTTGGTGCGCTCGGCGCCATGCAGCTTCACGCGCACGAACTGGCCGGGGCGCAGCGTGCCGTCAGGGTTGGCAACCTCGGCGCGGATCATGTAGGTGCCGGTCTCGGCGCTGAACGAGGCATCGGCAAAGGTGATCTTGCCGTGATGCGGGAACTGGCTGCCATCGGCCATCACGATCACCACGTCAAAGGCGCCCTTGGGCGGGAACTTGAGCGCGCCGGACTCCTGCTCCGAGCGTGACGACAGCACCTCGTTCTCGGACAGGCTGAAATTGACCCACATCGGGTCGAGCTTGGCCACGTAGGTCAGCAGGCTGTTCGACGGATCGATATAGCTGCCGGCCTGCTTCTTGGCAAAGCTCGACACGCCGGTGACCGGTGACTTGATCGTGGTATAGCCCAGGTTCAGCCTGGCATTGGTGACATTGGCCCGGGCCGCCTCGACCGCGGCCGCGGCGGCCTGCTGCTTGCCCACGGCGTCGTCCAGGTCGCGCTGGCTCAGCGCGTTGCGCTCGGCCAGCGGGCGCACCCGCGCCAGGTCGGCATTGGCGGTCTTGAGCCGCGCCACCTGCTGCGCCATTTCGGCATTGGCCGCATCCAGCGCCGCGGCGAAAGGCTTGGGATCCATCAGGAACATGGTCTCGCCGGCCTTGACCACCGCGCCCTCGGTATAGACGCGCCGGTCCAGGAAGCCATTGACGCGCGCGCGGATCTCCACCTGCTGCGAGCTCTGGGTCTGGCCGACGAAGTCATAGACGATCGGCACATCGCGCGGCGCCACCGTCATGGTGCCGACCTCGGCCGCGGGCGGTGCGCTGGGCGCCGGTTTGTCCTTGCCGCAGGCGGCCAGCGTCATCACGCAGACCAGCCAGAGCGCGCCGCGCCAATGGAAAGCAGTGTTCACGGATCCCTCTCCCGCCATGGTTATGCACGCGATCGCCGCGCGCGCACGCTGGCGACCTTCCGTCGCGCCGGACCGGTGGCCGCACTCGCCTCTTTACCGGCAGGGTAAGGCTCGGCCCTGCGGGCGCCAATTCAATTCTTTTGTAGGCGTCTTTACTGCTTTCGACTTGCTTTTGCCCGCACCCGCGCGGGCTGCCAGGGCCCTGTCTCAGCGGCGGAACCCGCCATGGAAACCGCCGCCGCGGAAACCCCCGGCACGGCCGCCAAAACCGCCCCAACCGCCGCGCCCCTGCCACTGCTGGGCCGTGCCCTGGAAACGCTGCTGGCCGATCTCACGCGCCTGGCGCTGCTGCTCTAGCCGCGCAGTGGCGTCGTTGCCGGGCTGCACCTGTTCCCAGCCGCTGGGGGTGTGCTTCTGCCAGCCGTTGTCGGTGTGCTGGTACACCGAGCCGTCGTGGCCGGCATACACGTTGCCGTTGTTCCACACCACCGCATTGTTCTTGTCCGGATTGGCGACAAAGCCACGGCTGCCGGCAGTGTGCTGGCCGGTCTGCGTATTGCCGGCAATACCCGCTTCGGCCGCGCCGACGCGGCCGGTCTGCGCGTTGTAGCCCGCCGCCTGGCGGCCGGCGGCATAGTTGCCGGTGTAGGTGTTGCCGGCCACGCCGCCGCGCGCGGCGCCCTCGCGCCCGGTCGACGGATTGGCGAACGAGCCCTGGCGGCCCGCCGCATAGTTGCCGGAATAGGGATTGAACGCCCCACCGCGGCTGCCCTGGTAGCGCGCCCCGGTGGCCGGGTCGTAGCCGGCGCCGGCGGTGCCGCGCCATTCGGTGCCGGTCCAGGCGTTCCAGCCCTGGGCGTGGGTCACGGTGCCCTGGCCCCAGCGGCCGTAGAAATTGGCCTGGTTCACGTTGACGTAGTTCCAGTTGTACGCGCCGCCCCACCAATAAGGGCCCCAGTACGGCGACGCCGCGCCCCAGAACGCACCGGCGGCGAAGCCGAAGGCAAAGCCCTCGGCCATGCCGATGCCAAAGCCGGCGCCGTAGCCATAGGTGGCCGGGTAGCCGTAGTAGACCGCGCCCACATAGGGCGGATAGACATAGCCGGTGCCGTACACCACCGTGCCGTCGGCGCTGACCACCACGCCCATGTAGCCGGGGGTGTAGCCCACCACCACGGTCTCCGGCGTGACCGAATAGATGCGCACATAGGTCACGTAGTACACCGGCGAAGTCGGCGGGATGGTGTAGATCGCCGACGGCACTTCGGTGGCCACACGCCACGGGCCGGACGGTGCCGGCGCCGTGAACCAGACGCCGTTGGCGACCGCGTAGTAGTGGCTGCTGTCGACCTCGATCACCGGCGTGCCGCTGTTGACCGCGTAGCTGAGCGAGGTGCCGGTGACCGGCGTGAAGCGCGGCGCGCCGTCATACGCCACCGCCAGGCTGGCCTTGCTGCGCGACACCGTGGCGGTCTGCGGAATGGTCGCCGCGATCTCGGCCTCGCGTGCCTGCGGCGTGCCGGGCACCGAGACCAGCACATTGGCCTTGGGGTCGGTCGCCGGGATCCTGGCGAAGTCTGCCGGCAGCTGGGCGCCGGGCACGTACTCCCACGGCCCGGTCAGCATCGGCGCGCGGAACCAGCGGCCCGAGACCAGCACGTAATACTGGTTGGCACCCGGATCGACAAAGACCGCGTGGTCGGCATTGGACATCGTCAGCAGGCTGACGCCGCTGACCGGCGTCATCTGCGGCGCGCCGCTGGTCATGACCAGCTCGGTCGGCTGCGTGGCAAAGAGGATCGCCGGCGCCCTCGCCGGCCGCTTGCCGTCGGCCGGCAGCATCGTGTCGGGCTTCATGCCGGCCGCCGCCTTGGTGGCCGCGCTCTCCAGCGCCTTGGGCACGGTCGTCATCACTTCCCAGGCGCCGCCGGCCGATTCGGAGCGATACCAGTAGCCGGCCGCCTTCAGGTGCAGCTCGCCGCCGGATTCGCGCAGCAGCAGCGCTCGGCTGTTCAGCGCCCGTTCGTACTGCGTGCCCGGCACGGCGCGCCAGGCCGGCTCGCCGTCGACCAGCACCAGCAGCGTCGGCGTGGTGGCAAAAAGAATCTGGGGCACGTCATTGCGCACCACCACGCGGCCAGCCTTGGCCAGTTGCTGCGATACCGCGTAGCTGGCCTGCAGCTGGTCCAGCGGCACCGTCAGCCCGTTGGCCGGCAGGCGCGACACCAGCGCCTGGCGCACCCGGTCGGCGGCGTCGGGCCGGGTCGGCACTTCGACGCTGTCCACCGTGATTCGGGTCAGTTGCACCAGCCCTGAGGACTTGTCGATATCGCCGGTTGCCGAGAAATGCACCACGCCGTAGGTCGGAGAACCCGACTTCTCGCCCACCGCCACCGCCGCGCGCCCGGACAGCCGGTTGCCGTCCCAGGTCTCGATCTGGGGCTGGTACAGCTCCACGTGATCGTTGGCGGCGTCGAAGTTGCGCGGCCAGCCCAGGGCAGTCGCCGCTGGCTTGGCCGGCGTGGCGGCCTGCGGGCTGAGCGGTGCAAATGCAAGCCACGCCGCGGCGATCAGGGCGCTGGTCTGCTTCAGGCGAAAAGACATGGGTTTCTCCGGGAGGAAGCCGCCTGCACCGGCGGGCCGGCACCGCGGGCACGATGCTGCACAACAGACGGCCCATCCCGCGAATCTAAATTAGGCCGCCAAGCCGAACAATCTGATTCGAAAACATTCAGGATCCGTCCCAAAAAAGACAGATCAGCCGGTGGCCGGTGGCATGGGGCATGCGCGGCGGCCATCGACAGCGGCCTTCATACAAAGAAGTAGTCGGGGCGGCAGGCGGCCATGTCAAGCCGCAATGCGCCGTTGCGACGCGCGCAGGCAAGGCGGGTGTGCATCTTGCTTGGCCTGATGCCACCACAACGGCCCTTGAAGCCGCCCCGCACGGCCTCATCTTTGAAGACTCCGCCCAGGCCCGCCCCCATGCCTCCACGCACCACCATCCTGACCGCCGCCCTCGTGACAGCCCTGCTGCACGGCTATATCGGGCTGCGCCTGCTGCCGGCGATGCCGGTGCCGATGGCGGTCAAGGCATTGGCCGTCGCCTGGCTGGCCCTCTCCTGCGCCCTGCTGCCGGCCGGGCTGCTGGCGCGGCGCGTCAGCCAGCCCTGGTCGGACCTGGTTTCCTGGATCGGCATGCTGGCAATGGGATTCTTCTCATCCCTGCTGGTGCTGACGCTGGTACGCGACGTGGCGCTGGCGGCGGCCTGGCTGGCCGGGCAACTGCTCGGCTGGCACGCGCCCGGCCTGTCCGCGGGCAGTGCGGTGGCGGTGCCGCTGCTGGCGCTGCTGGTCACGCTGGCCGGCTATATCAATGCCCGCCGGCTGGCGCGCGTGGTCGAAGTCGACGTGCCCGTGGCCGGCCTGCCCGACGCCCTGCATGGTTTCACCATCGCCCAGATCAGCGACATCCATGTCGGGCCCACCATCAAGCGGCCCTACCTCGACCGCATCGTCGACCGCGTCAACAGCCTGCAGGCCGACGCCGTCGCCATCACCGGCGACCTGGTCGACGGCACCGTGCGCGAACTATCCGCCCACACCGCGCCGCTGGCCCGGCTGCAGGCGCGCCACGGCACCTACTTCGTCACCGGCAACCATGAGTACTACTCCGGCGCGGAGCCGTGGATCATTGAGCTGCGCCGCCTGGGCGTGCGCGTGCTGATGAACGAACATGTGGTGCTGCAGCACGACGGCGACGCGCTGGTACTTGGCGGCGTCACCGACTACTCCGCCGGCCGCTTCCACGAAAGCCACCGCAGCGACCCGCACCGCGCCATCGCCGGCGCCCCGGCACACGCCGGCGCGCGCGTGCTGCTGGCCCACCAGCCACGCACCGCTGCCGCAGCGGCGGAAGCCGGTTTCGACCTGCAGTTGTCCGGCCATACCCACGGCGGCCAGTTCTGGCCGTGGAACCTGTTCGTGCCGATGCAGCAGCCATACACCGCCGGACTGGTGCGGCATGGTTCACTGTGGATCTATATCAGCCGTGGCACCGGGTATTGGGGGCCGCCGAAGCGGTTTGGGGCGCCGTCGGAGATTACGCGGGTTAGGCTGGTGAAAGCGGGCTAGGAGAATGCCGTAGAAGGCCGAAGAATGGTCGCAGGGATTACTCAGCAGAAAGCCCCGCTCATTTGAGTCGGGGCTTTTGCTTATGGCACGAGCGCTGTCTGCTCACCGCTGGCGCCGCTCGGGCCCAAGGGGCTCTATTTGCCCTTCAGGTTCATCGAGCTGAATGCCTTTCGAGCCAAGTCTGAGATGCGTTTCTTGTTCCGCCTTAGCTCGGCGATTTCGGATTTCGTCAGATATAGGGAAACTGGAGACCTGCCAGATTTCATCATCACTCCTCCCGTCCTGCAGGACTTGCGACAACACTGCGTCATTCGCCATTCGCCATTCGCCATTCGCGCGAAAGCGCGAACGACGAATTAACTCCCCTCCACAACGCTCACCGCACAATCGGCTTATACCGAATCCGCTTGGGCTTGGCCCCTTCCTCACCCAGCCGCCGCTTCTTGTCCGCCTCATATTCCTGGTAGTTGCCGGGGAAGAACTCCACATGCGAGTCCCCCTCGAACGCCAGGATGTGCGTAGCAATCCGGTCCAGGAACCAGCGATCGTGCGAGATCACCATCACGCAGCCCGCGAATTCCAGCAGCGCATCTTCCAGCGCCCGCAGCGTTTCCACGTCAAGGTCGTTGGACGGTTCGTCCAGCAGCAGCACGTTGCCGCCCGCAATCAGCGTCTTGGCCATGTGCAAGCGGCCGCGTTCGCCGCCCGACAGCGTGCCGACCTGCTTCTGCTGGTCGCCGCCCTTGAAGTTGAAGCGGCCGATATAGGCGCGCGACGGCGTTTCGTACCTGCCCACCGTCAGGATGTCGGAGCCGCCCGAGATCTCTTCGAACACGGTCTTGGTGCCATCAAGCGCGTCGCGGCTCTGGTCGACAAAGGCCATCTTCACGGTCGGCCCGATCTTGATCTCGCCGCTGTCGGGCTGTTCCTTGCCGGTCAGCATGCGGAAGAAGGTCGACTTGCCGGCACCGTTCGGGCCGATGATGCCGACGATGGCGCCCGGCGGCACCTTGAAGCTGAGGTTGTCGATCAGCAGACGGTCGCCGTAGCCCTTGCTCACGCCGTCGAACTCGATCACCTCGTTGCCCAGGCGCTCACCCACCGGGATGAAGATTTCCTGGGTTTCGTTGCGCTTCTGGTAGTCCTGGCTGTTCAGTTCGTCAAAGCGGGCCAGACGCGCCTTGGACTTGGCCTGGCGGCCCTTCGGGTTCTGGCGCACCCACTCCAGCTCCTTGTGCAGCGCCTTCTGGCGGGCCGATTCGCTGGCCTCTTCCTGCTTCAGGCGCGCTTCCTTCTGGTCCAGCCACGAGCTGTAGTTGCCCTTCCAGGGGATGCCCTGGCCGCGGTCCAGTTCCAGGATCCACTCGGCGGCGTTGTCGAGGAAGTAGCGGTCGTGGGTCACGGCCACCACGGTGCCCGGAAAGCGCGTCAGGAACTGTTCCAGCCATTCCACCGATTCCGCATCCAGGTGGTTGGTCGGCTCGTCCAGCAGCAGCATGTCGGGGCGCGACAGCAGCAGGCGGCACAGCGCCACGCGGCGCTTTTCACCGCCGGAGAGATGCTCGATCCTGGCGTCCCACGGCGGCAGGCGCAGCGCGTCGGCGGCGATTTCCAGCTGCAGTTCGACATTGTTGCCGTCGCTGGCGGCCAGGATGGCTTCGTACTTGGCCTGGTCGGCGGCCAGTGCATCGAAGTCGGCGTCCGGTTCGGCATAGGCCGCGTAGATCTCGTCGAGCTTCTTGCGCGCCTCGAACACGCCGCCCAGCGCCTCTTCCACCGATTCGCGCACGGTCTGCTCGGGATTGAGTTGCGGTTCCTGCGGCAGGTAGCCGATGTTCAGGTTCGGCATCGGCGTGGCTTCGCCCTCGATTTCCTTATCGAGGCCGGCCATGATCTTGAGCACCGTGGACTTGCCCGAGCCGTTCAGGCCCAGCACGCCGATCTTGGCGCCGGGGAAGAACGACAGCGAGATGTCCTTCAGGATGTGACGCTTGGGCGGGACGATCTTGCCCACGCGGTTCATGGTGAAAACGTACTGTGCCATGGGTGCGTGTTGGAGGGTTGTTCGGGAATGGCGGGAGTGTATCAGGCAGGCGCGGCGCGCTGAGGCAGCGCTGCTCGATTCCGCCCTGGCCGGTACAATGACAGGTTCGATTTTTCGCCGATTTCCCGAGCCATCGCCATGAGCAAACCCGCCCTGACCCTGAAGTTCAAGTGCAAGAAGTGCACCAAACCCGTCACGCTGTACCTGCAGAAGACGTCGGCCTGCTCGCACATCACCCCGTACCAGGGCTTCTGCAAGTGCGGCGAGATGATGCGTCACGCCACCGGCGACAAGGACGCGGTCGAGTCCTTCGTCAACTCGCTGGACAACAGCTGGATGCACCACCATCACCACCACTGAGCAGGCCACTGCCGTGAGGGAAACCTGGCGCCCCGCCGGCAAGGACCCGATGCGCTTCCTGGGCGGCTACCCGCCCGGCGTGCTGGAGCAGGTGCGCGAGCTGATCGCCGCCGGCCGGCTCGGGGACCATATCGCCCGCCGTTACCCCGGGCGCCATACCGTGCAGACCGACCGCGCGCTGTACGAGTACACCACGGACATCAAGCAGGAATATCTGCGCAGCGCGCCGCCGCTGCACAAGGTCGGCTTCGATGCGCGCCTCGATTCGGCCCAGCGTGCGCTGGGCCTGCACACCGCGATCTCGCGCGTGCAGGGCAGCAAGCTCAAGGCCAAGAAGGAAATCCGCGTGGCGTCGCTGTTCAAGGAAGCGCCGCCGGAATTCCTGCGCATGATCGTCGTGCACGAGCTCGCCCACCTGAAGGAGAGCGATCACGACAAGGCCTTCTACCGGCTCTGTGAACACATGGAGCCGCGCTACCACCAGCTGGAATTCGATACCCGGCTCTACCTGGCCTGGCGGGAGCTGGAACGCGCCGCCCCCGCCGGCGCAGGCACTCAGGCGTCGCAGGCGTAGCGGAACGAGCCGTTCAGGGTCTTGGGCAACACCAGCGTGCGCAGGTTGGCGGCCTGCGCCTTGGCGCACAGCCCGGCGCGCGTGGCCGCGTCCTTGTACTTGGTGGCGTACTCGATCTGGAACACCGGCTTGCCCTGCCCCGTGAACGCCGTATAGGCGCCGCACTCCCGGTACTGGAAGCACTGCTCGTTGATGGCGAAATCGAAGCTCGCCGCCAGGTCCGCCACCTGCTCCACATCGTTCTTCAGCCCCACCGCCAGCCCGCGCGCATGCGCCTCGGCCGCCAGGAAGCGGTTGTAGTCGAGCTGGGTCTCGGCCGTCAGCGGCAGGCCGGTGCTGTTGGTATAGCCATCGACGTTGTCCGGATCGACCGCGTCGCAGCCCTTGCTGACCGCCAGGTCCATGCGCGCCTGCATGATGCGGCGCACGTTGGCCGAGCGCGTATCGAGCCAGCGCTCGCCCGCCCAGCCCGACAGCGGCGCGCCCATGTCCGCGGCGGCAAACTGGTTGTAGTCGGGGCGCCAGTCCTCGGAGCTGCCCGCGGAGAAATAGCAGATCACGCGCCGGCCCTGGGCCTTGAGCGCAGCGATAGTGGCCTGCGGCGTATCGAACAGGTCGAAGTCATAGGCAGTCACCGCATAGCTGGTGTTGAGCTTGCCGGTCAGCTGGATCTGCCAGGTATCGGTCAGCGCCGGTGCCCAGCGCGTGGTGGCGCTGGTGGTGGTTTCCGTGACCCCGTATTTTGTTGTCGTGGCCGCCGTGGTCGTCGCAGTCGGCGACACCATCTCCGTCTGGCCCCCATCCCCGCCGCAGCCGCCCAGCGCCATCGACAGCGCAACAGACAGCATGGCCCCCGCCATCACCGCATAGTTGCCGTGCATGTTTTTCACCCTTCCCCGTGATAAACCCCGTTCAAAGCAATCGGCCCGAGTTCTCCCTGCCCCGCGCCGGCGGGCCTGCCACCACGGTTTATGCAATGTAGCGGATTCGTACCATGGTTGGAATGCACGTGCGCCCGCTGTTCGTGCGGCGCAACACATGATGCGCTTGACGCAACGCTTGCGCGCTAGGTATAAAGAGCGCGTGGGTAGAAGCGGTCGATTGGACAGCAGCGGCGCAATGCCGCGAGGTTCAACTGGAGATTGCTCACTGACGGAGGGTTTCGTCGGTGGCGCAGTGGTCCAACAGCTCCCCTGACAAAGACTCCCGATAGCAGCATGCAAGGCCGGCCCCGCGGCGTTGTTCGCGCACGCCCGCCGCATGCGTGTCCAACCTAGTCATTGTTAGGGGATCTCCCATGATCATCGACACCAGCTGTTATCCGACCAACCTGGTGGACCTGGCCTGGCGCCACGACGGCGACCCGTTCACCGGCGAGCGCCTGATCCAGATGATGGACGGCCCGTTCACCATCAACGGCAAGCCGCGCCGCATCGACAAAGCCTTTATCCAGCCCCCGCAGGGCAACACCATCTACACCTACACCGACGGCGTGAAGTCAGGCAGCGAGTCCATCGACGCGTACATGGCCTACACCGCGGAGATGGTGAAGAAGTATCCGGAACGCTTTATCGGCTGCTTCGTCTACAACCCGCGCTGCGGCGTCGAGAACGGCGTCAACGCCATGGAGCACTACGTGAGGAAGCTGGGCTTCAAGATGGTCCAGTTCCAGGCCAACATGCATGCCTACCGCCCGGACCGCGCCCTCGACTGGCTGCGCCCGGCACTGCAGAAGTGCGCCGAGCTGGGCGTGCTGGTCAAGCTGCATACCGGCGACGGCCCCTACAGCATCCCGACCGAATGGGTGCCGATGATGAAGGAGTTCCCGACGGTGAACTTCATCATGGCCCACTTCGGCGTGCAGACCGGCGGCGTGTATTGCTTCGAGCCGTTCCAGATGGCCATGGACATGCCCAACGTGTACTGCGAATCGGGCTGGTGCCTGCAGTCGCGCATCGTCGAGTTCGCCAAGGTGCTGCCCAAGCACAAGATCCTGTTCGGCTCCGACACCCCGCCCAACGAGCCCGGCATGTGGCTGCGCCTGCTGGAAGTGCTGTGCTTCGAGCCGCCGCAGGGCCTGAACCTGGATGAAGACACGCTGGAAGACTACCTCGGCAACAACGTCGCCCGGATGATCGGCCTGGAACCGACGCCGGTCCCGCGCACGCTCGAAGAAGCGAAAGCACGCCTGGCCGCGTAAGCGCACAGGCCCGCGCCACCGACAACGGACTCCGGAGCACACAACATGATTATCGATACCCATCTGCACCCGACCAATCTCGTCGACGAGGCCTGGCGCCACACCGGCGAGCCCTTCAACGGCGAGCGCATGCTCAAGATGATGGACGGCCCCTACATGATCAACGGCAAGCCGCGCCGCATCGACATGGGCTTTATCCAGCCGCCGCCGGGCAACACCGGCTACCGCGACGGCAACCGCCGCGGGCGCGAAGGCATCCGCGACTACATGGCCTACATCGCGGAGCTCTGCCAGAAGTACCCCGACCGCTTTATCGGCAACTTCACCTTCAACCCGCGCTGGGGCCCGGAAGAAGGCGCGCAGGAGCTGGAATTCCACGTCAAGGAATACGGCTTCAAGATGCTCAAGCTGCATGCCAACATGCACGGCTACCGCCCCGACCGCGCGCTGGACTGGCTGCGCCCGGCGATGAAGGTCTGCGCCAAGTACAACGTGGTGGTGCTGATCCACACCGGCGACGGCCCGTACACCATCCCGACGATGTTCTACCCGATCATCCGCGAATTCCCGATGGTCAATTTCATCATCGGCCACTTCGGCATCCAGACCGGCGGCAACTACTCGTTCGAGGCCTTCTGGATGGCAATGGACACGCCCAACGTGTATTGCGAATCGGGCTGGTGCTTCCAGTCGCGCATCGTCGAGTTCGCGCGCCAGCTGCCGCGCGACAAGATCGTGTTCGGCACCGACACCCCGCCCAACGAGCCCGGCATGTGGCTGCGCGAGCTGGAGATGCTGTGCGGTCCCGCGCCGCAGGGCATGGACCTGGACGAGGACGGGCTGGAGGACTACATGGGCAACAACATCGCCCGGCTGGTCGGCATCGAGACCACGGCGCCGCCCAGGACGCAGCAAGAGGCATTGGCGCGGCTGAAGGATACGTACGCCAGCACGCGCTGACATGTAGTCGCTAGCTGTTCGGCAGGCAGGCACGGCACGGCGGCCGGGAGCACTCCCGGCCGCCGGGGCAGCCTTCGCCCTGGCCAACCCTGACCACAGGAGCCGATCCATGAACTCACCCTCAGCGCCCTTCGCCTCAGCGGCATCGGCGCGCAAGCCCTTTCACGACACCTCGCAGGACTTCCACCAGTTCCTGGCCGCCTACCGCGAGGCCTTTCCCGAAGACGTGCTGCATATCCGCGAGCCGGTCGGCGCGGACCAGGACCCGACCGCACTGGTGTGGGCGCTGGCCGCGCAGGGCCGCCATCCGGCCTTGCTGTTCGACCATGTCGAAGGGCTGGGCACGTCGCTGGCGACCAACCTCTTCGCCTCGCGCGAGCGCGTGGGGCGCATGCTGGGCGGCGTGGCGCCCGCCGGCATCCATGGCGAATACCAGACCCGCAGCCGCCGCATGGTGGCGCCGCGCGTGCTGGACAGCGGCGCCGTCACCGGCCATGTCGAGACTGAACACATCGACCTGCGCACGATCCCGGCGATCAAGCACTTCGCCACCGACCGCGGCCCATACATCACCAACGCGATCCTGATCGCGGAAGACCCCGACACCGGCATCGGCAACGCCAGCTACCACCGCTCGATGCTGCACTCGCCGACCGAGATCGCCACCAGCCTGCATTCGCGCGGGCACCTGTGGCGCATGCAGCAGCGCGCCACCGAACTGGGCCGGCCGCTGCCGGTGGCCATGGTGATCGGCGCGCATCCGCTGTTCATGCTGGCCGGCGCTGCGCGGCTGCCCTACGGCGTGGACGAGCGCCACGTTGCCGGCGGCCTGTTCGGCGCGCCGCTGGAAGCGGTACGCACGCCGCGCCACGGCATCCTGGTGCCGGCGCATGCGGAGATCGTGCTTGAAGGCGTGATTGATCCCGACGCGCGCGTCGACGAAGGCCCCTTCGGTGAATTCACCGGCTATTCGTCGGACCGCTCGACCAACAACCTGCTGCGCGTGGAAAGCGTGATGCGCCGCACCGATGCATGGCTGGTCGACGTGGTCGGCGGCAACTCGGCCGAACACCTGAACCTGGGCCGCATCCCGCGCGAATCGGAGATGGTCGACAAGCTCAGGGAGCGCTTCCCCGGCGTCACCGCCGTGCACTACCCCAGCTCCGGTACGCACTTCCACGCCTACGTGGCGCTGCGCCAGAGCCGCCCAGGCGAGGCGCGCCAGGTGATGCTGGGCCTGCTCGGCTGGGATCCGTACCTGAAGACGGTGGTCGCGGTGGACGAGGACGTCGACATCACCCGCGATGAAGAAGTGCTGTGGGCGATGGCCACGCACCTGCAACCGCACCTGGACGTGGTGGTGGTCGACGGCCTGCCTGGCAGCGCACTCGACCCCTCGGCCTCGGGTGTGGGCACCACATCACGCATGGGACTGGACGCCACGCGCGGACCTGCCTTCGACGGTATCCGCGCTCGCATCGACCCTGCCGCGATGGAGCGCGCGGCAGCACTGCTGAAGCGGCTGGAACGCGCGGGCTCCCACGTGCCGTAAGGGATAACCCGCTGAAACTGGCGGACTCATCGTTTCACCCGATCGATAAATCCGCCGCGAACGTTGTACCTTCCCGCCGCCGCTGTCATGCTGGACTGACAAGACAGGACAGGCGCGGGCATCGCACGAGAAGGATGGCCACTGACCATCCCGGAAAGGAAACTGCCGGCGACCTTGGCGACACGTGAGCGCAATGCGCGACCGGCGTGGTACCGACCAAAGGAGACAGTATGAATTCCACCCTGCCTACGCAAGGGAATGCCCCCGTGCATCCCGTCGACGAGGTCCTGCCCCCGACCCGCCTGCTGGCCCTTGGCCTGCAGCACGTGCTGGTGATGTATGCCGGCGCCATTGCCGTGCCGATGATCATCGGCGGCGCCCTCAAGCTGCCCAAGGACCAGGTGGCCTTCCTGATCGCCGCGGACCTGTTCTGCTGCGGCCTGGTGACGATGATCCAGAGCATCGGCATCTGGAAGGTCGGCATCCGCCTGCCGGTGATGATGGGCGTCACCTTCACCGCCATCGCACCGATCATCGCCACCGGCTCCAATCCGTCGCTGGGCCTGCCGGCCGTGTTCGGCGCGGTGATGGTGGCGGGCATCTTCACCTACATTGCCGCGCCCTATGTCGGCAAGATGGTGCGCTGGTTCCCGCCGGTAGTGACCGGCACGGTGGTGCTGGTGATCGGCGTCTCGCTGATGCGCGTCGGCATCAACTGGGCGGCGGGCGGCAACCCGACCATCAACACGGCGGCCGGCCCCGTGCCCAATCCCAACTTCGGCCTGCCGGTGAACATCGCCATCGCCACCGCTGTGCTGTGCACGGTGCTGGCGCTGGTGGCCTTTGCCAGGGGTTTCCTGTGCAACGTGGCGGTGCTGATCGGCATCGCGGTGGGCTTCGTGATCGCGCTGTCGCTGGGCAAGGTCAACTTCGACGGCCTGCACAACGCGCACTGGGTGGAGTTCATCACGCCCTTCCACTTCGGCTGGCCCACCTTCGATGCCATGACCGCGGTCACGCTGTGCGTGGTGATGATCGTGATCATGATCGAGGGCGTGGGCCAGTTCCTGGCGCTAGGCGAGATCGTGGGCCGCCCGGTGGGCTGCGACGACCTCGCGCGCGGCCTGCGTGCCGACGGCGTGGGCGCGCTGGTGGGAGCGGTGTTCAACACCTTCACCTACACCTCGTACGCGCAGAACGTGGGGCTGGTGCAGGTCACCGGCGTGCGCAGCCGCTGGGTCTGCGCCACCGCCGGCGGCATCCTCATCGTGCTGGGCTGCCTGCCCAAGCTGGCCTTCTTTGCCGCCTCGATCCCGCAATACGTGCTGGGCGGCGCCGCGCTGGTGATGTTCGGCATGGTGGCCGCCACCGGCGTGCGCATCCTCGGCCATGTGGACTTTGTCGAGAACAAGAAGAACGCCTATATCGTCGCCGTCAGCGTAGCGCTGGGCATGATCCCGCTGGTGTCGGACAAGTTCTTCGCGCAGATGCCGGAGCTGCTGGCCAAGTTCTGCCAGAACGGCATCCTGCTCGGCACGCTGACCGCGGTGCTGCTGAACCTGCTGTTCAACGCCCGCTCGCCGGCCCCCCAGGCCCACGGGCTGGCGAAGGAGCCGGCATGACGTAGTCAGGCTGCGTCGGCCAGCTTGGCGCGATAGCGCATGAGCAGGTCGCGGAAAGCCTGGGCCGGCGGTGACAGCGACCGGTCCGCGTGCACCAGCAGCGAGATCTCGCGGTGGATCACCGGATCGGTCGGCATCACCGTGGCCAGCCCCAGCGCGGAAGTCAGCCGCGTGACCGCCGCGCTCATCACCGCGATGCCCAGCCCGGCATCCACCATGCCCACCATGGTCAGCGGCAGGAACACCTCGTGCACCCGCTGCAGCGAAATGCCGCGCGCGGCCAGCGCGGTATCCAGGCAGTCGCGGATCGGGTTGCCCTTGTGCGGCCCGATCACGGGCAGGCCCGCCACGTCTTCCCAGCGCAGCGTCTTGCGCCGCCGCAGCGGATGATGCGCCGGCATCACGATCACGAAGGGATCGGACATCAGCCGGTGGGCGCTCAGGTCGGGCTGGCCCTCGGGAATGGTGCCGATGCCGAAATCCACCTCGCCCGAGCTGACCATCTTGGTCACCTCATGCTCGGACACGTCGTGCAGTTCCACCTTCACGCCGGGATGGCTCACGCAGAACTCGCGGATCACGCGCGGCAGCATCAGCGCGGCCTGGATCGACGACGCCGAGATCGACACGCGCCCGCGCCCCAGCGTGCGCAGCTCGCTGGAGTTCTCGATCACGCTGTCGATATCGGCCACCGCCTTCTTCACCAGCGGCAGCAGCTCCGCGCCCGCCTGCGTGATGTGCAGCTGGCGCGTGTGGCGGTCGAACAGCTTCAGGCCGAGGTTGCCTTCCAGCTCGTGGATCAGCGCGCTGACCGACGACTGCGACAGGTCCAGCTTCTCGGCCGCGCGGGTGAAGTGGCGCTCCTGCGCCACGGCGATGAACGCGCGCAGCTGGCGCAGCGACACGTTCATGTTGCTGATGTTTGGCACGTTGTCTACCTCCGGGATGTCGGGGTGCGCACTTGTCTTGCCAGATTGGCCGGCGCGTCTGATTCAGAGGGTAACACGATCAATTAATCCGTTTCCGGGTCTTTACCGATGAAGCCCATCCGCCCATGATGACTTCAACGGTGCGCGCCCCACACGACAGGCAGACGCCGATGGCACAGACCAGGAGGAGCAATGAGAGCGTTTGAATATTTCGAACCGGCAACGCTGGCGGAAGCCTCGGCCATGCTGCACCGGTGCGGCGGCAAGGCCAGCGTGCTGGCCGGCGGCACGGACCTGCTGGTCCAGATCAAGGAGTCCGTGCGCAAGCCCGAGCAGGTGATCAATATCAAGAAGATCCCGGGCATGGACGTGCTGACGTTCGACCCCGTCAACGGCCTGCGCATCGGCGCGCTGGTGACCACGCGCGCGGTGGAGACCTCGGGCTTCGTGCAGCGCCATTACGCCAGCCTGGCGAAAGCCGTGACGGACTTCGCCTCAATCCAGGTGCGCCATCGCGCCACCGTGGTGGGCAACGTCTGCCGCGCGTCACCGTCGGCCGATTCGATCGCGCCGCTGGTGGCGGACGGTGCTTCGGTACACCTGTATGGCCTGTCAGGCTCGCGCGAGCTGCGCGTCGAGGACTTCGTCACCGGCGTCGGCAAGACCGCCATCGCGCCGGACGAGATCGTCACCCGCATCACCGTGCCGGCGCCGCGCCCCCACACCGGCAAGGTCTACCTCAAGCATGGCCGCCGCGTGCAGATGGAACTGGCCACCGTCGGCGTGGCGGTATCACTGACAGTCGAGAACGGCCACTGCGCCGAGGTCGGCATCGTGCTGGCAGCGGTCGGCCCGACCCCGGTACGCGCCGTGCGTGCCGAGCAGGTGCTGCGCGGCCAGCGCGTGACGGACGCCCTGGTCCTGCAGGCCGCGCACGCCGCCATGGGCGAAGCGCGCCCCATCAGCGACGTGCGCGCCAGCGAAGCCTACCGGCGGCAGATGGTCAGCGTGCTGACCCGCCGCGCCCTGGAACAAGCCCTGGAGGCCGCAACATGCGAAAGATAATCGAACTCGTCATCAACGGCGAACCGCGCGAACTGGCGGTGGAACCGCACGGCACGCTGCTCGACGCCCTGCGCAACGACGCCTGCCTGACCGGCACCAAGAAGGGCTGCGACGTGGGCGAATGCGGTTCATGCACCGTCATCATCGACGGCCAGCCGATGAATTCCTGCCTGGTGCTGGCGCCCGAAGCGCACGGCTGCCACATCACCACCATCGAAGGCGTGCAGCCCGCGCCCGACACCGTGCACCCGATCCAGGAGCAGTTCATGCAGTGCGGCGCCGCGCAGTGCGGCTTCTGCACGCCGGGCTTCGTGGTGATGGCCAAGGCGCTGCTGGACGAGAACCCGCGTCCCACGCGCGACGAAATCCGCTTTGCCATTGCCGGCAATATCTGCCGCTGCACCGGCTACACCAAGATCATCGAGGCCATCGAGAGGACCGCCGAGGCCATGGAATTCGCGGGCTGCAAGGCCCGCGCCAGCGAGGAGGCATGATGACCCACGCCGTGATCGGACACAGCGTCAAGCGCACCGACCTGCTCGACAAGGTCACCGGCAACGCCAGATACGTTGCCGACATGCCCTTCCCCGGCCTGCTGTTCGGCAAGATGAAGCGCTGCAACCTCGCGCACGCGAAAATCCACCGCATCGACACCTCGCGTGCGCTGGCATTGCCAGGCGTCAAAGCCGTGCTGACCCATGAGAACGTGCCGCGCGTGCTGCACGCCGGCTCGCCCCACCCGCGCTCCGCCTCGGTGACCTGCGACCAGTACATCCTGGACGACAAGGTGCGCTACTGGGGCGAAGGCGTCGCCGCGGTGGCCGCCATCAGCGAAGAGATCGCCGAGCGCGCGGTCGAGCTGATCGAAGTCGAGTACGAAACGCTGCCCGCCGTCTTCACCACCGAGGACGCCGAGCGCTCCGACGCCCCGCGCATCCACGACCGCGAACCCGGCGGCAACCTGGTGCTGCCGCCGGTGATCATCAAGCGCGGCGACGTCGAAGCGGGCTTTGCCGAGGCGGACTTCATCCTCGAAGGCATCTACGAAGGCGGCCGCCCCACCCCCGCCTACATGGAGCCCAACGTCTGCACCACCAGCTGGGACGGCAACGGCAACCTGACGGTGTGGATCTCCACCCAGACCGCCTTCATGGTGCGCGGCATCATGGCCGAGGTGCTGGGCCTGCCGCTGCACAAGGTGCGCGTGCTGGTCGACCACATGGGCGGCGGCTTCGGCGCCAAGCAGGACCTATTCCAGCAGGAGTTCCTGTGCGCGCTGCTGGCGCGCGAGACGCGCCGCCCGGTGCGCATGGAATACACGCGCGAGGAAACCTTCCTCGGCGGGCGCACGCGCCATCCGGCGAAGATCTGGCTCAAGCAAGGCTTCCGCAACGACGGCACCATCACCGCGCGCCAGGCCAAAGTGGTGTTCAACTCCGGCGCCTATGGCTCGCATGGCCCGGGTGTGACCAATGTCGGCACCGCCGCCATGGTCTCGCTGTACCGCTGCGACAACGTGTTGCTCGAAGGCCGCTGCGTCTACACCAACAGCCCCATCGCCGGCGCCTTCCGCGGCTATGGCGTGGTCCAGACCTATTACGCGCTCGACGTGCAGATGGACGAGGCCGCCGAGCACCTGGGCCTGGACCCCGCCGGGCTGAAGCTGAAGAACGCCGTGCGCGAAGGCGACATTGCGCCGTCCAACCATCCGCTGATCGGGCACGGCCTGGAGGCCTGCATCGAGAAAGGCATGGAACTGGTCGACTGGCCCGCGCTGCGCCGGCGCCCGCGCGACACCAACGGCCCGATCCGCACCGGCTGGGGCCTGGGCTGCGAAATGCACGGCAGCAGCGCCTATCCCGGCATCAAGGAGCAGGGCAACGCCATCATCAAGATGAACGAGGATGGCACCGTGGTGCTGCTGACCGGCGCGGCCGGGCTGGGTACCGGTGCGCATACCGCCCTCGCCCAGATCGTTGCAGAAGAACTGACCCTGCCGTTCGAAGCGGTGGCGGTCGTGCACGGCGATACCGACGTGGTGCCCTGGGACATCGGCGCCTTTGCCAGCCACACCACCTATATGGTGGGCAAGGCCGCGCAGATGGCGGCGGGCGAGATCAAGCGCCAGCTGTTCGATCGCGCGGCCAAGCTGATGGAATGCGAGCCCGAGGCCCTGACACTGACCGCCGGCGTGATCGCCGTGCGCGACCGCGACGGCCCGACCCTGACCGTGCGCGAGGCCGTGATGCCGCGCAAGGGCATCCCCGCCGCGCAGCTGGTGGGCACCGCCACCTATCACCCGACCAAGTCGTATTCATTCGCCGCGCATTTTGTCGAGGTGGCGGTCGATACCGAAACCGGCTTCATCACCGTGCAGCAGGTGTTGCCTGTGCATGACGTCGGCAAGGTGATCCACCCGGTGGCTGCCGCAGGGCAGATCGAAGGCGGCATCCAGCAAGGCATCGGCCATACGCTGTATGAGGACTACCAGATCGATATGCGCACCGGGCGCTCGCTCAACGCCAACTTCGTCGACTACAAGATGCCGCTGGCGATGGACATGCCACCCATCCACACGGTGATCCTGGAAGCGGCCCCCGACCCCGGCGGCCCGTTCGGCGCCAAGGGGGTGGGCGAGGACCCGATCGTCGCGATCGGGCCGGCGATTGCCAATGCGGTGTTCGATGCCATCGGCGTGCGCTTCCGGCACTACCCGATCAAGCCGGAGCAAGTGCTGCAGGCACTGGCTGAGAAGGCAGCGAAGGAAGGCGCCACCCCATGACCCGCAAGCAACGCCTGGTGGTGGCCATTACCGGCGCCAGCGGCGCGGTGTACGGCGTGCGCGTGCTGCAGGCACTGTCGGCACTGGACGGCTGGGAGACCCACCTGGTCTGCTCGCCGTCCGGCCTGCTGACCGCGCACCATGAACTGGGATTGCAGCGCCCGCAGCTCGAAGCCATGGCCGACGTGGTGCACAACGTGCGCGACATCGGCGCCACCATCGCCAGCGGCTCGTTCCGCTGCGACGGCATGGTAGTGGCGCCGTGCTCCATGCGCACGCTGGCCGCCATCGCCACCGGGCTTGCCGACAACCTCGTCACCCGCGCCGCCGACGTGATGCTCAAGGAGCGCCGCCGGCTGGTGCTGCTGGCGCGCGAGACGCCCTTCCACCTGGTGCACCTGCGCAACATGACCACGGTGACCGAGATGGGCGCCATCGTGGTGCCGCCGGTGCCGGCCTTCTACACACATCCGCAGTCAGTGGACGACATCGTCAACCACACCGTGGGGCGCGTGCTGGACCTGTTCGACGTGCCGCACGACGGGCTGGTGGAACGCTGGCAAGGCTTGCGCCCCAACGTGGCTACCGCCTGAAGAGAACTAGAGAACTTTCGCCCCGCGATAGCGGGGAACGCAGTACCCAATCAGGAGACAACATGAACGCACCTGCCGTCGCACAACAACCGCCCGTCCCGGTCACCATCCTTACCGGCTTCCTCGGCTCGGGCAAGACGACGCTGCTCAACCACATCCTGACGCAGAAGCATGGCCACCGCATCGCCGTGATCGAGAACGAGTTCGGCGAGGTCGATGTCGATTCCGACCTGGTGATGACCTCCGACGAAGAGATCTACCAGATGACCAACGGCTGCATCTGCTGCGTGGTCGATGTGCGCACCGACCTCGTGCGCATCCTGCAGAAGCTGCTGGAGCAGCCCGAGCGCTTCGACCATATCCTGGTCGAGACCAGCGGCCTGGCCGATCCCACGCCGGTGGCGGCCACCTTCTTCATGGACAACGAAGTCGCCAAGCAGGTCACGCTCGACGGCATCCTGACGCTGGTGGACGCGGTGCATATCGAGAGCCACCTCGATGATCCCCAACTGACCGGCTTCGACAACCAGGCCGTCGACCAGATCGTGGCGGCCGACCGCGTGATCCTCAACAAGACCGACCTGGTGAACGCCGCGCAGCTAGACAGGCTGGAGGCACGCATCCACCGCCTGAATGAGGGTGCGCAGATCCTGCGCTCAAACTTTGCACAGGTGGACCTGGGCAAGATCCTCGGCATCGGCGGCTTTACCACGGGCACGATCCAGGCGGACGCGCACGCTGACCACCACGAACATGCGCACGACCACGACCATCACGACCACGTATGCGACGAGCATTGCGACCACGTGCACGATGACGACGCGCACGGCCACCGCCACGATCCGTCGGTGACGTCCGTATCGCTGGTGTTCGACCAGCCGTTCGACCGCCAGCGCCTGGAGCACGGCCTGAAGGCACTGCTCGCGGCGCAAGGGGACGATGTGTTCCGGATGAAGGGGATCGTGGCCGTGGAGGGCGATGACCGCCGCTACGTGCTGCAAGCCGTGCACCGGCTGATGGATTTTCATCCCGCCGATGCGTGGGGCGCGGAGGCCGCGCAAAGCAAGTTCGTATTTATCGGCCGGCACCTCGACAAGCTGCGCTTGCAGACGCTGCTGAGGGTCTGCCTGCCCGTGGCCCAGGCAGCCTGACGGTCCTGACCGGCAGCGGAGGCTGACCTCCCGTCAGTCCCCGCTGCTGCCCGGCACACGCTTGCGCAGCAAGTACCTTTGCGTACCCTCCATGACGCAGACGTCGTTCTGGTTTCGCACCTCCGACCGCATCGCCAGCACGCCGGTCGTACGACCGGGAACCAGCTCGGTGACGGTGAGGCGGCAGTACAACGTATCGCCGACATAGACAGGCGCGAGGAAGCGGCTGCTCTGCTCGATAAAGCCCTTCAGGGACTCCTCGACCATATGGGGAAACAGGCCCGCCCCCGCGGCAGTCTGGATCACGACCTGGAAGCCGTGCGCCAGCATGTGCGGCATGCCGAGAGCACGGCAGTACTCGACGTCGTAGTGAACCGGATGGTTGTCCCCGCTTGCCAGCTGGAACGCCGCGAACAGCGCGTCGGTCATGGTGCGGGACGGCAGGTTGAAGTGCTCTCCGAGTTCGAAATCCTCAAAGTAGCGTTGCGGACAAAGTTGATAGGCGTTCATGGCTTCTCCGTATTCCTGATGGTTGGTTCCGGCGCTGGCCTGCGCGGGTTTCGCTCAGTCGGCTTTCATATTCGTGGCGACGGCCACCCGCTTCCACTTCTCCAGTTCCGCGCGCAGGAACTGGTCGAGCCCCGCTGGTGTAGGCTGCGTCTCCAGCTGCAATCCGAGTTCGAAGGCTTTGCTTTGCAGGGCGGGATCGCTGAGTGCATCGCCAAGTGTCGAGACCAGCTTCTGGACAACTGCCGACGGTGTTCGGGCTGGCACGAATACCGCGTTCCAGGTGTACGCCTCATAGCCTGACACGGCTTCCGCAATCGCCGGCGTCTCCCTGGTCTGCGGCAGGCGTTTTCCCATCGACGTTCCCAGCAATCGCACCGTTCCCGCGCGCACCTGCGCCAGCCCTGTCGGTGCGCTGTCGATCATGAATTCGACATGGCCACCGATAAGATCGGCCATGGCAGGCGCGCTCCCCCGATATGGGACGTGGACCGCTTTCGTTCCTGCCGTGTAGTTCAGCAGTTCCCCGGCGAGATGCGGGGCACTGCCAACTCCGGCTGAGCCATAGTTGACCTGGCCGGGACGCGACTTCAGATAAGCGAAGAATTCCGGCAGTGTTTTCGCCGGGACGCCCTTGTTCACGACCAGCACCAGCGGCGCACGAGCCGCCAGCCCGACTGGCGCAAAGTCCTCGATCGTGCGATACGGCAGGCTGGCGTGAATGCTTGGGTTCACGGCATGCGCGACAGTGGTCAGCAGCAACGTATAGCCGTCCGGTGCCGCTTTCGCCGCGAGCTCGGTGCCGACTATCGTGCCGGCCCCCGACTTGTTCTCGACAACCACCGAGGTGTTCAGCTTGCGGCCCCAGCTTGCAGCCAGCGATCGGGCGAAGGTGTCCGTCGGCCCGCCAGCGGGGTACGGAACGATGAGTCGGACAGGCCGCACCGGGTAGTCTGTCTGCGCCACTGACGGGGACGCCCAGGCCAGGAGTGTCGCGGCGCTGCCCAGCGCGCTGGCGATCCTGCGGAAGAATATAGTCATGTTGGTCTCCGATTATTTCTCGCATAGCACAGCGGTAGCTGCCGTGACGAGCCGAAATATAGAATCGGACCCTGCAAGGACACCAGTCGAAAGCTCCTGGGGTGTCGTTAGAATTCCTCTAAACATCCCCAGGAACTGTCGGGCAACGGAGACAAGCGTGCGTTTCGAACTCACCGATCTGCGAGTATTCCTCGCCATTGCGCAGGCCAAGAGCGTGACGGCAGGAGCGTCAGATATGCATTTGACGGCGCCTTCGGCCAGCTACCGCCTCAAGAACCTCGAACAGGCGATGGGCGTCCCGTTGTTCAACAGGACGCAGAAGGGCATGGCCCTGACGCCGGCGGGCGAGACGGTACAGCACTATGCCGAGGCGATCATGGAGAACGTCGAACGCTTGCAGTCGGACATGCGGCGCCATACCGACGGCATTGAAGGGCATATCCGTGTCTACGCGAACAGCAGCACCATGGCCAGCCTGCCCGCGGCGCTTAGCCGGTTCCTGGCGGCGTACCCGAACGTCAATGTCGACCTGGAGGAGCACCTCAGCGAGGACAGCGTGCGGGCAGTGATCGAGGACCGGGCGGACGTCGGACTGGTGGCCGGCGCGATCGATATGCGGGGCCTGGAGTTCATTCGATATGGCGTCGATGAGTTGATGTTCGTGGTTCCGGCACGCCACCCGTCCGGGCTGCTCGACAAGATGTCCCTTGCACAGGCATTGGCTTACGACCTGGTATCCGTCGGCAGCAAGAGCAGCAATTTCCTCTTCCTCAATGACATGGCCGCGCGTGCCGGCATCAAGCCACGCGTTCGCGTGCATGCACCCGACTTTGCCGCGGCCATGCGTTGCGTACAGGAAGGCGCCGGCATCTCCCTCGTGCCACGTTCCGTAGCGGGTCCCCTGATTGAGCAAGGGGTGGTGGAAGGGGTCACCCTGGATGAGCCATGGGCCCGGCGCGAGCAGCGGATTGTCGTGCGGAGCCAGAAGGCGCTCCCGGCCTATACGCGGGACTTTATCCGGTATGTCGCCGAATGGGGCGCACCGGACGCTGCGCCCTAAGGGCAGGCATGCGGCCAGTTTCGAAGACTTCGAAGCCGCCTTAGGAATTCTCGACTGTTCGGGGGAAGAGGACCATTCCTATACTTTGTCGTCCGGCCCGTGTGCCGCCAGGTCCCTTCATTCTCCCTCCATGAAACCCAGCCTACGCCCCCTTGATGGCATCACCGTTCTGGCGCTTGAGCACGCTGTAGCGGCGCCCTTCGCCAGCCGCCAGCTCGCCGATCTCGGCGCCCGCGTCATCAAGGTGGAACGCCCGCTCGTTGGCGATTTCGCCCGCGACTATGACCATTCCGTGCACGGCCAGTCGTCGTTCTTTGTCTGGGCAAATCGCGGCAAGGAAAGCCTCACGCTGGATCTCAAGAAGCCCGAGGCCAAGGCGATCGTGCACAAGCTGCTCGCCGAAGCGGACGTGTTCATCCAGAACCTGGCGCCGGGAGCCGCCCAACGCATGGGACTGGACTTCGAGTCATTGCATGCTGACTATCCTGAGCTGATCGTCTGCGATATCTCAGGGTATGGTGACAGCGGGCCATACCGCGACAAGAAGGCCTATGACCTGTTGATCCAGGCCGCTGCGGGCCTGATCTCGGTAAGCGGTACGGAAGCTGCGCCGTCGCGCACCGGCATTTCCATCGCGGACATTGCCGCTGGCATGTACGCCTATACCGGCATCCTGTCCGCCTTGCTGCAACGCGCACGGACTGGCGCCGGCCTCCGGGTTGAAGTCACCATGCTCGAGGCGTTGAGCGAATGGATGTCATATCCCCTGAACTTTGCTCACTATGGCGGCACGCCGCCGGCACGCAACGGCGTTGCGCATCCGGGTATCGCCCCCTATGGCCAGTACCAGACCGGCGATGGGGCCAGCGTCATCTTCGGGCTGCAGAACGAACGGGAATGGCAGCGGTTCTGCTCCGAGGTGCTGGAGGACCCGGCCCTGGCGGCAGATGACCGCTTTAACTCCAATCTCCAACGCGTCGCCAATCGCGCGGCGCTGGACCAGGAGATCGCCAGTCATCTCCGCTCCATGACCGGGGAACAGCTGGTCAAACGTCTCGATCGCGGGGGCATTGCCAACTCGCCCCTGAACGACATGCATGATGTTTGGCAGCACGCGCAATTTGCCGCACGCAATCGCTGGCGGGAAGTCCAGACGCCGGGTGGCGCCATCCAGGCACTTCTGCCGCCGGCTACGCTGTCGGGCGTACCGGCTTCCATGGGGAATGTTCCGGCAGTCGGCGAGCACTCTGCTTCTGTCCTGAAGTCGCTCGGCATGAACGAGGCAGAGATCGAGGCACTGGTGGCGGCGGGCACGATCTGAGTGCTGAAGGTCCTGAGCAACAGGGGGCCGGCTCGCCGTCAGCCCCCCTGCTGCGCTGCCGCCCGCAAGGTCTGCGACGGCAGCTCGCCAAACTCGCGCCGGTACTCGCGCGAGAACAGGCTCAGGTGCGTAAAGCCGTGCCGCAGCGCAATCGCGCTGACCATCCCCTTCTGTTGCCGCGCCCGTTGCAGATCGGCGCGTGCGCCATGCAGGCGCAGCAGACGCAGGTACTCCATCGGCGTGGTGTTCTTGCTCTTGCGAAAACCCAGCTGCAAGGTGCGCGCCGATACGCCGCAATGTGCGGCGATCTGCTCCAGCGTCAGCGGCTGTTCAAGATTGGCGCGCAGGTAGGCGATGGCATTGCGCACATAGTCAGGCAGCACCGCCTCGAACCGGCGCGGCAGCATATTGCCGTCCGCGGCAAAGCGGTCGAGCAGCAGTGTCGACAGCACGATGCGCTCGATGCTGCCGTCCACCGCCGGCACGCCGCTGCCTTCGCGCCGCACCCGCGTTTCCGCGCGCAGGTAGCTCACCAGCGCCTGCCAGCGCGCGGCGCGGCCATCGTCCGCCACCGGCTGCATGTCGAATTCAATCGGCACCGGCGGCTCGAAGCTGAACTGCTGGCGGAACGCCTCGTCGATCAGCTGCCGGCGGATCACCACGCTGAAGCGCTCGCAGCCCGGATCCAGCGACAACGTGGCCGGCACGGTGGGCGAGAACACAAAGGTCGCCCCCGGCGGCATCAGCATCGCACCGCGCGGGGTCTCCACGCGGCACGTACCCGCCAGCACGGTCTGGATCACGAACTCATCCTTGTTCGGCTGCGGCTCGATCTGCACTGCCTGGTTGTAGGCAATGGTGACCAGCGTCAGCCGGCCGATGGTGCTGGTGTCGATACGGGCATCGAGCGCCGCATCGGCCTCCGTCGCGCGCAGCCGCGTGGGACCGAACACGCGGCCGGACAGAGACTGGATGCGGTCGAGGTCACCGCCGCGGCTGACTGGCGAGCGGGAGGCAGCAGCAGACCATCCTGCGGTGGGTGACATGGCGTTGGGAAAATGGTGGAAAGCGCCGGGAATACGTCTTCGCTTCCGGCGCATTCGGATAGCAATGAAGAAGCGCATCCATCCTATGACCACCCCCGCCCTCACGCAACCCAAGGGAAACCCCTGATGCCCCGGGCGCGCATTTTGCAAGCGCGATTGCGGCCCGGTGCCAGGGCCTTCGCAATAGCGCTATGACGGCATGCCGTGCATCACTACTGTGCAAGGCATGCGTCGGCCATGCGCCGCGCATGGCACCGTGACGGACCGAGCCCGGCAACCAACAGACCGGGCCAGCCGCCGCCGGCATGGCGCACTTTCCCCCAGCACGCGGCAGGAGACAACATCATGCAAGCAGCGGTTCACCCCGTCGACCAGGTCCTGCCGGCACGCGCCATGGCGACGCTCGGCTTCCAGCACATGCTGGTCAGTTATCTCGGTGCCATCGCCGTGCCGATGATCGTGGCCGGCGCACTCAAGATGACGCCGGCGCAGACCACCATGCTGATCAGCACCGCGCTGTTCACCTCCGGCATCGCCACCCTGCTGCAGACCGTCGGCTTCTGGAAGTTCGGCGTGCGCCTGCCGCTGATGCAGGGCGTTGCATTCAGTTCAGTGGGCCCCGTCATCGCCATTGGCGCCGATCCGTCGCTGGGCTTCAACGGCGTCTGCGGCGCCATCATCGCCGCGGGCGTAATCGCGATGTTCCTTGCGCCGATCATTGGCAAGCTCAAGCGCTTCTTCCCGCCGGTGGTTAGCGGTTGCACCATCACCGCGGTGGGCCTGTCGCTGTTCCCGGTTTCGTTTCACTGGTTTGGAGGCGGAAGGGGGGCGTCGGATTTCGGCGCCCCCATTTTTTTCATCGTTGCCTTCGGCGTGGTGGCGCTGATCCTGTTCATCAACCGGCACGGCGGCGAGCTGATCCGCAACCTGTCCGTCGTGATCGGCCTGCTGGTCGGCGGCGCGGTGGCGTGGATGCTGGGCATGGGCAGCTTCGACGAAGTCGCGCGCGCACCGTGGTTCACCATGGTGACGCCGTTTGCCTTCGGCATGCCCACCTTCAACGTGGGCGCCATCACCACCATGGTGATCGTGATGGTGGTGCAGATGGTGGAATCGATGGGCCTGTTCATCGCCGTCGGCGATATCGTCAAGCGCCCCCTGACCGAGCGCGATGCCACCCGCGGCCTGCGTGCCAACGGCCTGGCCAGCGCCATCGGCGGCATGTTCGCGGCGTTCCCGTATATCGCCTTCATGGAGAACGTGGGCCTGGTCATCGTCACCGGGGTGCGCAGCCGCTGGGTAGTGGCCACCTGCGGCGCGATGCTGTGCGCCGTAGCGCTGGTGCCCAAGATCGGCGCCCTGTTTGCCTCGATCCCGGCCGCGGCGCTGGGCGGTGCAACCATGGTCATGTTCGGCGTAGTCGTGGCCGCCGGCATCAAGACGCTGGGAGAGGTCGAATACGACCGCAATCCCAACAACCTCTCCATCGTCTCCATCACGCTCGGCTGCGCGATGATGCCCGTGATGCTGCCCGGCATGCTGGAGAAGCTGCCCGGCTTCCTGCAGCCCTTTGTCCACAGCAGCGTGATCATCGCCTGCGTGGTCTCTGTGCTGCTCAACCTGATTCTCAACGGCGTGCCCGCCCGTGAAGCCGACGAGCTGCCCGCCAGTGCCGACAACGTCCAAGGGGTCTGAAACATGGTGCAGAACACCAACGCCACCAGCGCCGCGCCCGCCGGCGGCCTTCTGATCCGCAACGCCGCCGCCGTGATGACCGGCCGCACCGGCAATGCCGCGCGAGCGGGCGCCGCCGACATCCGCATCCGCGACGGCCGCATCGCCGAGATCGGTGCAGGCCTGCTGCGCCAGGGCGACGAAACTGTGCTGGACGCCACCGGTTGCGTGGTCTACCCGGGCTGGGTCAACACCCACCACCACCTGTTCCAGAACCTGCTCAAGGCCGTGCCCAGCGGCATGAACGTGGGGCTGGAACAATGGCTGGCCTCCGTCGCCTACCCGCGCCTGGCGCGCTTCACGCCGGAGATCTTTCGTACCGCCGTGCGACTGGGCATGGCCGAACTGCTGCTGTCCGGCACCACCACCTGCGCCGATCACCACTACCTGTATCACCACGGCAATGGGGCGGAGACCGGGGACGTGCTGTTCGAGGTAGCGGAAGAGCTTGGCATGCGCCTGGTGCTGTGCCGCGGCGGCGCCATCCAGTCAGCCTCCGATCATCCGGGTATGCGCGCCACCGCGCTGGTGCCCGAGACGCTGGACGAGATGCTGGCCGATATCGAGCGACTGAAGGCGCGCTATCACGACGCTTCGGCCGATGGCCTGCGCCGCGTAGTGGTCGCACCAACGACGCCAACCTTTTCGCTGCCCCCCGCACTGCTGCGCGAGCTGGCCGCCTTCGGGCGCGGCATGGACCTGCGGCTGCATTCGCACCTGTCGGAGACCGACAACTACGTGAAGTTCTGCCGCGAGAAGTACCAGTGCACGCCGGTGCAGTTCGTGGCCGACCACGACTGGCTGGGGCCGGACGTCTGGTTCGCGCACCTGGTCACCGTGAATCCCGAAGAGATCCGAATGCTCGCCGTAACCAACACCGGCATGGCGCACTGCCCCGTCAGCAATGCGCGGCTCGGCAGCGGCATTGCGCCAGTGCGCGCGATGGCCGATGCGGGCGTGCCGATTTCACTGGGCGTGGATGGAGTGGCGTCCAATGAATCGGGCAGCATGGTGCATGAGGCCAATTTCGCGTGGCTGGTGCACCGGGCGCTGGGCGGGGCCGCGCAAACCCGCGTGGAGGAAGTCATCCACTGGGGTACCGCAGGCGGTGCGCAGGTGCTGGGGCTGCCGGGTATCGGCACGCTCGCGCCAGGGCAGTCTGCCGACCTGGCGATCTATGACGTCAGCGGGCTGCGGTTCCATGGCTTCCATGACATCGGCACTGCGCCTGTGGCGGCTGGCGAGCCTACGCCGGTGCGGGATGTGCTGGTGCGCGGGCGGCACGTGGTGCGTGATGGCGCGATCGTGGGGCTGGATCTGGAGAAGCTGCGCCGGGAGGCGCGGGAGGCATTGGCGACGCTGGTGGATTGAGGCGAGTGGTTTAGGCGTTTGGCTATTTGCTGGCGGGCGTGGCTCGGGCAGGATGCGGCGTCCGTGTAGGAATGCGAAGTGTCTTATCGAGTTGTTGGCTCTGACGCGTGAGACTGACACGGTCATCGCACACAACGGTGACCGGGTGTGGAAACCCGAATGTCAGCAGCCGGACGGTCGTCCCTGACGACCGTTCTTGCCTATACGGGCAAGCCATCTATGGCGGGCCGGATGAGGCAGCCGCAAGGCTGACCGGCAATGGCTGTGGCACCGGTTTCCACCCTCGTCGTCAGGCCCGCCGCCCTTCCCTAACGTCGTGCGGCGGACCTTCACTCAACGATAGGAGGTCCTAGTCGGAAATCGATCTATCCACGGCGCGGTACAGCCTTCAGTCAGTCTCGGCTGGTATGGATGGTGTGCTTACCCTGCTGGAACAGCAGAGTGTGCAATTCGAGGGCTGCTTTAGTGCATTTTGCTTGTTGGGGCTGGTGAAGGCGCAGCTGGAGAGTGTGTTGGCGGATGAGCTGCCTGCGTCTTAACGGGGATGGCTTCCCGGCTTGATGACTGTGATGTCGGGAAGCTCCTTGGGAAAAGACGGCGGCTCACGATCAGGCGTCCCAAGGGTTCAGGACGCTCACGCCAGTTGCCATGAAGTCGGCGACATTTTGTGTAACGACGGTCATTCCATGCACGATTGCTGTTGCGGCAATCAACGCATCCCGCTCCGATTGCCGGTCTGGTACGTGCAGCCGAGCGCAACGCAGGGCCACGGCGGTATCAATGGGCAAAACGCGGCCTGCGAATTCGGGCAATACATGGTGGTCCAGCCACGCCCGCAGCAGCGCACCTTGGCGGGCATCCCGCCGCTCGATTTGCAAGACACCGGTTTCCAGTTCCATGATGGTGACCGCCGACACAAAGAGCCAAGCTGCATCAACGCTGGCAGACCACGCTGCAACGTTTGCATCAGCCTTACCGGCTCGGACCTTGCGCAGTTCGGAAACGACATTGGTATCGAGCACGAACATCATGTGAGATCAGCGGGCCGGAATTTGATGTTGGCACGTGGCGGATTGAACTCGATGTCCTCAATGCCGGGCATCGCGAGTGCATCTGCAATATTGCGACGCTGCTGGGTGAGCCTCTGATATTCCTCGAAGCTCAACAGCACATGCGCCGGTTTGCCGCGGTCCGTGATGAAGACCGGACCGTCCTTCGTCGCCTTCTTGGCTTTTGTCACGTCCTGATTGAGTTCTCGGCTCGATAGGGTTGTGATCGTCATGATGACCCTCCTAGCAACTTCAATGTAGTTACGTTACTACAATAAAAAGGGTGGCGCAACCCTGCTTTGCCAACATCACGAGGAGGTGCCCCGCCTACGTTGATAGGCCCGCGCTGAGCCGCAAGCCATGCGGAATTCCGATGCGTCAATTGACGACGCACCGGCGTCGTCAACGCGACTCAGCCTGCAACGCGGCTGAATCAATCCGCTTACTTCGCCGCAGTCTTCACCTGGTCCCCCGTGTAGCTCAGCGACGCCAGCTCTTCCTTCGCCTTCTCCGGCGTTTCCAGCTCCAGCACCACGCGGCCCACCATCAGCCCCAGCGACGGCGAGCTGCGCACGTACTTGGTCTCGCCGGCATCCAGCACGAAGCTGAGTGTCTTCTCGGTTTCGGTCGAGGCCGCCGCGACATACTTGCCAGCCGTGCGGTCCACGAAGAAGAAACCGCCGGGCTTGGATTCGCCAACGACCTGGCTATTCAGGCGGATATCCGGCTGGATGGCCGCCCCGAACATCGACGCCGAACGCAGGAAATAAATCCGACCCTCGCCCGGCTTCAGCGTGGGCATCGATGCCGCCATCTCGGCGTGCTTCACGCCCGAAGCGCATCCCGCCAGCAGCGATGACACCGCCAGTCCGGCGATCAGCATGCGCGCAACCCGTTTCATTCCGATTCTCCCAAGTTCAAAGGTACTGCTGTCGTTAGCGGGGAGTAGTTCTGCTCCCCAGGCAGATAGAAGCCCACCAGCGTCTTGTTGCGGACGACCAGGTAGGCCTCGTGAACATGGCGGCCCTCGATTGTGAGAATGGTGCCGATGGGGCGGTAGACATCGCCTTGCGGGAGGCGCCCGACCTGCGACCAGGTCGACCTGGCAGCGAGGTCTCGGGAATAGCCGGTGTCGAGCTTGACCTGCGCCGGCGCCAGAAGCTGGACGCGCTTGGCCGTGGCGGCTGGCTGCATGAGCTCCACCGTTGCCGGGGTGGTCGCGATCATCGGGGCGCAGGCGGAGAGTGCCAGGCCAAAGCCTGTGGCGAGCCACAGGCGGCGGGCGCGGAAAGAGAAGGAGGTCATGGCTGGATACGCTCGGGTGTATGGCTCGCAGCCTGAGCGGCTGCGAGCCACAGCAATTGCGCCAGTCGGCACGATGCGGCGCCATTGGCACTTTCCCTTGGCGCCGCCCAGGTTGTCTTCTGAGGCCAATTACGACACTGGGACAGACATGCTTAATACAAAGCGGCACCCTACAGGAGGAGGGTGCCGCGGGAATTCTCCAGCAAGCTGACACAAATGGAAATCGTCTCCAGCCGAGTTTGGGGTGCGGCTACGAAATTCCTCTCAATCCCCCTTGAAACCCGACGCCTTGATCACCGGCGTCCACCGTGCCGAAAGCGCGCTCGCATACCTGGCAACCTCATCAGCAGTGCCGCCCGGCAAGATGTCATAGCCAGCGCGCGCGAGCTTTTCGCGCACATCCGGCATGGCCAGCACCTTGCGCACGGCCTGATACCACTGCGTGGTCACGTCGGGCGGCGTGTTGGCGCGGACATAAAGCAGGTAGCGCGACGAGGTCACCAGGTTGGGGAAACCAGACTCCGCAAACGTAGGCACATCCGGCAAGGCATCAGCGCGCTTTTCCCCTGCCACGGCCAGCACGCGGAGCTTGCCGCCGCGATGCAGTTCGGTGAAGCTCGTGATGGCGTCCATGCCCGCCGCGACCTGGTTACCCATTATTTCCGTCACCATCGCCGCGCCACCGCGATACGGTACCAGCGTACTGCCGGTGCGCGACTGGCTGACGAACTCCACGGCAAGGAAATGCAGCAGCGAGCCAACCGTGCTGATGCCGATCGAATAGTCAGCCGGCTTGGCCCTGGCGGCCTTGACGAAGTCGGCCAGTGTCTTGATGGGTGAGCTGGCGCTGACTGCAATACCGAACTGGACGCCCGTCACATCGGTGATCGCCGTGAAGTCGGTGGCGGGGTTGAAGCGCATATTGCTGTAGATCAGCGGCCCGATGAACATCGGATCGACAGGTGCCAGCAGCACGGTGGTGCCGTCGGCCGGGGCGTTCTTCAGCATTTCGGCCGCCACGCGCGTCCCGGCACCGGGGCGGTTGTCGACGATGACGGTACGGCCCATGGCATCTTTCAGCTTCTCGGACAGCAGGCGGCCCATGTAGTCGGCCGGCCCTCCCGGCGGAAACGGCACGATGATGCGCGATACGGACTGCCCCCATACGGCCCTGGAGAGCAGGCCACCGGTACACAGAGCGGCGGCGGTGCCGGCCAGCATGGCGCGGCGCGACAGCCGTGGGGCGTAAGCAGGTTTGCGTTCGTTCATGGGAAGCTCCTGGGTCTAGATGCCGGTTTGCAGGTCGCTATAAGGGGTAAAACGCGCCGCGTCCTCAATGGCCTGGCCGGCTCGCAGCAACAGGTCTTCGCGGAAGCGCCATGCCATCAGCTGCACGCCGACCGGCACGCCGCCGGCCATGCCAGTCGGCACGGACAGCCCCGGCATGCCGAGCATCGCTGTTGCCAGCATGGGGCTCTGTGCGTCCAGCAAGGCCCGGTTCTCTTCGGGCGTGCGGGTATCCGCGTCTTGCACGCTCGGGCGCTGCCACGACACCGGCATCAGCACCAGCGGATACGTTTGCATGAACAGCGACCAGTTGCGTGCGATCGCCTGGCGTCGCGCCAGGGCATCGAGAAAGCCATCGCGGTCGGTCTCCTGCATCCCGTCCAGCATGTTGCGCTGGCTTTGCCGCATGGCGTCGTCGCCATGCTGGTCAACGCCTGCGATGATGTTGCGGCGGCTGTCGTCGACCGTCAGCGTGCGCCACAGCGCTGCCGCTTCCATGAAGTCAGGCAGCCTGGCTTCTTCGACGGCGTAGCCCGCTTGCTGCAGCCATTGCCCGGCACTGTCCAGCGCCGCGCTGACCGCGGGATCGACGGGAACGCCCGGACACCGCCGGAACAGCGCCACGCGTATCGGTCCCGGCGGCAGCGGCAGTTCCAGCGGCACCGGCACCCATGCCGGGTCGCGCCCGTCATAGCGGGCCATGGCGTGGTAGCCGAGCCGCAGGTCGGCAATGCTGCGCGCAAGCGGCCCCTGCACGGACATGAGTTGTGGCGTGATGCTGCGCTCGGCAGTGGCCGACGGGTTGTACGCGGGCACCCGCCCGGTCGTCGGCCGCAAGCCGACGACACCGCAGGCATAGGCCGGATAGCGAATGGAGCCGCCGATGTCATTGCCATGCGCCAGCGCCCCCATGCCGGAAGCGACCGCGGACGCGGCACCGCCGCTGGAGCCGCCGGGGGTGATATCCGCATCCCACGGGTTCAGCGTGCGCCCGTGCAGGCCGTTGTCGGTAAACCAGCGCGAGGAATAGGTAGCCGTATTGCTGCGCCCGACGATGATGGCCCCGGCACTACGCAGGTTCGCAACCACGGGGGCATCCTCACGCGCAATGTTGTGCTTCAGCGGGATCACGCCGTTGGTGGTGGCATGGCCGGCCTGGTCGACATTGATCTTGATCGTGACCGGCACGCCATGGAGCGGCCCCAGCTCTGCGCCCTCAGCGACCTGGCGGTCCGCGGCATCCGCGCTGGCCAGCGCCTCTTCTGCCAGCACCTCCGGCAACGCATTCAGGCGAGGGTTAAGGGCATCGATGCGGGCCAGCACGCTGGCCGTGACCTCGCGGCAGGAAATCTCGCGCCGCCGCACGGCATCGGCAATATCGACAGCGCTCCAGCGCCAAAGCAATTCAGCAGGTTTCACGTCAAGGCTCCCAGGATTCAGGCAATAGGAATCCCACCCGCCGTGTCGGATGCGACGATGGCGGTTGGGTGTGCAGAAAAAAGGGGGACGCTAGCGCGTCAGGGGATCAGTCGACCGGGCTCATCAGCAAGCTCCCGCGGTCCACGCGGGATTCGGCTTCCAGGGCCAGGGATTCGGCATGCTCCATGTGCTCCTGCATCAGGGCACGCGCACGCTCCGGGTCACGCGACCGGAAGGCTTCAATCAGCGCGTTGTGGCTGTGGAAGATCTCTTCATCAAAGTCGTCGAAATCATCCTGAGCATTCCGGACCACGATGACGCGGCGGATGATGTCGTTGAGCAGGCGGCAGAACAACGCCAGCATCGGGCTGCTGCAGGCATCGGCCAGGCGGTCGTGGAACAGCAGGTCGGCCTCGCGCCGCTCGTTCCAGTCCGTGCTGCCGCCATGTTCCGGGTGGCTCAGCCCGATCAGCGCTTCGAGATCGGCGATGTCGGCATCGGTCAGGCGCAAGGCGGCGTTGGCGGCCAGCTCCGGCTCAACCGCGCGGCGCAGGGCGTACAGCGTGACGATGTCGACCGACTGGAAGTACAGGAAGTTGGACACTGCCTCCAGGCATCGCTCATAAGGCGGCTGCGTCAGCGTGGCACCGCCGTTTGGCCCCGTGCTGACCTTGACCAGCCCCTGCGCCTGCAGCGAGGCAAGCGCCTCACGCACCGTCCCGCGTGCGACGCCCATCTGTTCGATCAACGCTGCTTCCTGTGGCAGCTTGTCTCCGACCTTCTGGTGCGTCTGCACGATCCAGCGCTTGATATCGTTGACCACCTGGTCCGAACGCTTCACGCGTTTGCTGCCCTCTATCTGCGGGGTCGGCTTGGAATCCATCGCTTCGTATTTATGATCATAATTACTATGATTATGGTGAAGGACTGGGCTTTTCCTATGCGGGTATTCCCGGCGAGACGGGTCAAGAGCTGCAACAAGTCGGGGGGAGGGTCGGACCCGCCGACATTCGCGCGATCCGCGCGCCCACCGGCGAACGAAATCCGTCGATTCGGCCCTTGGGCCTGGAGCGGCGCTTTGCGATGGCCTATACCTGACGCAAGCCAACCATCTTGATCACGAGGTATCCCATGCACCACGCCTTCCCGCCCAACGACGACCCCAACGCCATGGCCTACTGGCGCGCGCGCCGCATGGTGCACGCCCTGCGCGGCTGGTACATCCACCTGCTGGTCTACGCTGTCGTCAACGGCTGGCTGTGGTTCCGCTTCTTCTACTTTCCGTCGCCGCGGTGGTCGCATTACGCCGCCACCGGCTGGCCATGGCCGCTGACCACCACCCTGGCCTGGGGCCTGGCGCTGACCGTGCATGGGTTGCTGGTATGGATGCGGCTGTCGCGCCGCGGGCGTGACTGGGAACAGCGCAAGATCCAGGAATTCATGGATCGCAAGTGAATCCCTCAGCCGGCGGCGCAGTGGCGACGCCGACCGCCTTACATCTGCCGGAAGCGGTGCATGTAGGCGCGCGATACCGGCAGTTCGGCTTCGCTGTCACGCATCCGGACAAAGAGCCGCCCTGCCTCATCGCGGCGCGTTCCGGCCACGTATTCCATGTTGACGATGGACGAGCGGTGGATCTGCCAGAACACCTCGGGATCGAGGCCGGCGATCAACTCCGCCAGCGGCGTGCGGATCAGGTGCTCGCCATCGCGGGTATGCACGACCACGTACTTGTCGTCGCTCTGGAAGTACATCACTTCCTGGATCGGCACGTGGCTGGTGGTATTGCCACGGCTGGCGCGTACCCAGCGCAACTGGCCGCCGCTTTCCGCGCGCGGCTGGGCGCGTGTGAGCTGGCTGAGTAGCTGTGCCAGTTCCGGCAAAGGCGCCGCTTCCTGCAACGCCTTGCGCAGCCGCTCGATGGTGCGGCCGAGCCGTTCCTCGCTGACCGGCTTGACCAGGTAATCGACGGCCGCGCGCTCGAACGCATCGAGCGCGAATTCATCATAGGCCGTAACGAACACCAGCCGCGTATCGGTTTCAATCCCTTGCGCCACCTCCAGGCCGGACAGGCCGGGCATCTTGATGTCGAGGAAGGCTACGCTCGGCGACAACCGTGCGATGGCGTCGGCGGCTTCGATGCCGTTGGTCGCCTCGGCAACGATCTGCAGTTCTGGCCAATGGCGTTGCAGCTTGCTGCGCAGATATGCGCGCAGGTGCTCTTCGTCGTCGGCAATCAGGGCAGTGGGCGTCATGGGCGTCTCCGTTTCAGGATGCACGCGGCAGCGGGATTTCGATCAGCACGGCAGTGCCGGGCGAGCGTTCTTCAATCCGAACGTGGGCGTCACCGTCATACAGCACGGCCAGCCGTTCACGCAGGTTAGAAAGCCCGACGCCAGCGCCGGCCGAGGGACGAAAGCCCATGCCATCGTCCTCGATGGTCGCCAGCATGCGCGGGCCGCGCCGCTCCAGCCGGACCAGCAGCCGCCCGCCTTCGATCTTGGGCTCCAGCCCATGCTTGATCGCATTCTCGACCACGGGCTGCAGCAGCATCGGCGCCAGCGGCATCGATTCGAGTTCGGGGTCGACATCGACCGAGTAATGCAGCCGGTCCCCCATGCGGATCCGGATCAGCGCCAGATAGTCACGCAGCAGCTTCGCCTCCTGCGCCACTGTGCCTTGCGTGGCGCGGCTGGCTGCAAGCGATGCGCGCAGGTACGCGATGAAATGCTCCAGCATCAGCGTGGCCTTCTGCGGCGCGGGCTCGATCAGGCTGACCACGTTGGCCAGGGTGTTGAACAGGAAGTGCGGTTCGATCTGGGCCTGCAGCAGGCGCATGCGGGCTTCGACCAGCTGCTTCTCCGTCGACAGCGTGCGCACCTGTTCCTGCGCCATGTATTGCGCGATCTTGCGCTCTTCCCACTGCCGCCCGAGCAGGCCGACGCGACTCCACGTCATCACGCCGTGTATCGCCAGCCCGATACCCCAGCCCACGAGCGGCCCACCAGACCACGGCCGATGCGGCGATCCCACCAGATGGAAGCCGATCAGCAATGCATTGACCGCCACGTAGACCATGGCGTGCATATAGAAGAAACGCAGCGCGCGCACGCGGCGGCGGGCGTCTTCAAAGGCGCGCTGCTCGGGGGCGGATCGCCAGATGCGGGAGTCTGGGGGGTGCACGTGCGGGTGGCTGGGGGCGGAGATAGCGGGAGGTTACCACTGCGATCCGGGCTCTGATATGGGGGTGGCGGGAATCGACGGATCGGCGGCGCGTATCGCCGGAAAGCAGGCGCAGACTGCTTGGCAGTCCCCCGGAGCCGCCGGCTCGCCAGTGTCGCCAACCGGCAAATCACCAAAACTACCGAAATAGCCACCGTTACCGTTTTGTGCCTACAATTGCCGCATAACAAACCTGCCTGACCGCCGTCGCACCGGGTCCGCGACACCTACCGTGGTCAGCGCAGCTCCTGAACGGGCAATAAGAAGAGCAACAACGCATGGCCACGCTGATTCCCGCGCTGGGTTCGGTCACTTCGCGCATGACCAGTGGAGAGAGACGCTTCGCCGAGCGTCTGGAGACAAAGCTGGAGGACGACTACCTGTGCTGGTATGACGTCGCCATCGGAGAGAAAACCAGGCATCCGGATTTCATCGTCTTCCATCCCAGCCGGGGTCTGCTGGTGTTGGAGGTGAAAGACTGGAGGCTGGATACCATCCGGGAAATCGACCAGCGCGATGTCACGCTGCTGACGGATCGCGGGCTGGTGCGGGAGATGAATCCCCTCGAGCAAGCCCGCCAGTACATGTTCTATGTCACCAACCTGCTGCAGCGCGATCCGCAGTTGGTCTGGCCTGGCGGCTCGCTGAAAGGCAAACCCTTCTTTCCCTACGGCTGCGGCGTCGTCCTGTCCAACATCACGCGTGCCCAGTTCGACAAGACCAACCTCGGCGACGTCCTGCCGCCGCACCTGGTGATCTGCCAGGACGAGATGTACGAGTCGGTCGACGCGGAACACTTCCAGCAGCGCCTGTGGGAGATGTTCCCGGTCAAGTTCACCTTCAAGCTTTCCTTGCCGCAGATCGAGCGGATTCGCTGGCACCTGTTCCCGCAGATCCGCATGCCGGAGCAACGCGCGCTCTTCCCGGAGGAAGCCGCGGAGCCGCTGGATATGCCTGACATCCTTCGCGTCATGGATCTCCAGCAGGAGCAGCTGGCACGCAGCCTTGGCGAAGGCCACCGGGTCATTCATGGCGTCGCCGGCTCTGGCAAGACGATGATCCTCGGCTACCGGGCTGAGCATCTGGCAAAGATCGTCACACGGCCAGTGCTCGTGCTTTGCTACAACAAGACCCTCGCCGCCAAGCTGGCGGCGACGATGATCGAGAAAGGCATCGAAGAAAAGGTCCACGTCTATAACTTCCACGCGTGGTGCTCGCGGCAGTTGGAGACTTACAACATTGACCGCCCCAAGGGCCGCCCCAGTGATGCGCTGTTTGAGGAAATGGTGAATCGGGTCATCCAGGGCGTGGACCGGAAAGCGATCCCGGCCGGCCAGTATGACGCCGTGCTGATCGATGAGGGGCATGACTTCCGGCCGGAGTGGTTCAAGCTGGTCGTGCAGATGGTGAATCCGGAGAGCAATTCCCTGTTGGTGCTCTACGACGATGCGCAGTCCATTTATGGCGGCGCCAGGAAACGCGGGATGACCTTTGCCAGCGTGGGCATCCAGGCCCGAGGCCGTACGACCATCCTCAAGCTGAACTACCGCAATACGCAGGAGATACTGGCTGTCGCGCGCAGCTTTGCGGATGAGTTGCTGCGGCCGACCGAGGCAACCGAAGACGAAGCGCCTACCGTGCAACCTGTCGGTGCCGGGCGCCGCGGCAACAAACCGCTGCTGATCGAATTGCCAAACGTAGAGGCGGAAGCTGAGCGCATTGCGCAGATCCTGACTGACGAGAACCGGGCTGGTACGCCCTGGTCAGAAATGGCGGTGCTCTATCGCCATTGGGACACGGTCGGACACGTCACCAGCGCGCTGACGCGCAAGGGCATTCCGTTCGAATGTCCCCAAATCACCAAGCGATTTACGCCCGGCGCGGACAGCGTCAAGGTAATCACGATGCATAGCAGCAAGGGGCTTGAGTTTCCGCTGGTGTGCATTCCGGCCACGGGGATGCCGCATAAGCACGATGAGGCGGATGAAGACGAAGCGCGGCTGATGTATGTGGCGATGACGCGGGCTACGCGGCAGTTGGTGATGACGTTTGGGGATGGGTCGCGGTTTGCTGGAAAGCTGAGTGCTGCGCTGGGTGCAGTAAGGGAATAAGGCACGCTTATCCAGCACGATCACCGCTCGGCCTCCCCCTCAACGTCCACTGGCTCCGTCGGCGCGTCGTAGCGCACCACGGTGCCGCGTAATACCTGAAGGGGGTCGCGCTCCAGCCCGCGATAGGGACGCACTTCAAGTGTGGGCTTGCCGTGGTCCGTGACAATGACCGGCTCGCCCGAGGCTTCGATCTGGCGGAAATACTCGAGGGCGCGCGCCTTGAACTCGGTCTTGGAAATCAGCTCGGCATTGAGCGGCTGTGCGCCCTTGCCACAAAAACAAAACGGGCTACGCAATCTTGCGTAGCCCGTTTTCAAATTCTGGTGCCGGCTGCAGGACTCGAACCCGCCACCTGATGATTACAAATCAACTGCTCTACCTGATGAGCTAAGCCGGCATGTCTGGTGCAGACCGCGATTCTACTGCATTGCGGTCCGCTTTGGGATGGCTTACTTCACCACTTTCAGTGCGGGCTTCTTGCTGCCGATGCGGGGCACCGGGGGTGGCGTGTCGTCGTCGCCGGGGCCGGAGTCGGTGGTAGTTGCCGAGGTCTCGGCTTCCACCGGGGCCAGCTTGGGCGGCGGGTTGTTTTCGCGCTCGGTGGCGGCCTGGGTTTCCGGCAGGCTGCGTTCGACCGGGAAGGCCATGCCCTGCCCGTTCTCACGGGCGTAGATGGCCAGCACGTTCTCGACAGGGACGTCGATCTTGCGCGAGACGCCGCCAAAGCGTGCGCTGAAGGTGATCCACTCGTTGCCCATGTCCAGGCCGCTGGTGGCGTCGAAGCTGACGTTGAGCACGATCTCGTTGTTCTTGACGAACTCGCGCGGCACGCTGGTGTTGGCGTCGACGAAGACGGCGATGTACGGCGTGAAGCCGTTGTCCGTGCACCATTCATAGATGGCGCGAATCAGGTAGGGCTTGGTGGAGGTTTCAGGCATTGTGCTTCCAATGGCGCCGTAGTGGCCCGAGGGCGGATGCCTTCGGGCCGGTGCCGGTTAGCGGCGCATCACCTTTTCGGACGGGGTGAGCGCTTCGATGTACGCGGGACGGCTGAAAATGCGTTCAGCATACTTCAGCAGCGGCGCGGCGTTCTTCGACAGCTCAATGCCGTAGTGGTCCAGGCGCCACAGCAGCGGCGCGATGGCGACGTCGAGCATCGAGAACTCTTCGCCCAGCATGTACTTGTTTTTGACGAAGATCGGCGCGAGCTGCGTCAGGCGGTCGCGGATCGCAGCGCGGGCGCGTTCGTGGTTCTTCTCCGCGGCCTTGCCCTTTTCGTTCTCCAGCGTGTAGACGTGGGTGAACAGTTCCTTTTCGAAGTTGAACAGGAACAGGCGGGCGCGGGCACGCTGCACCGGATCGGCCGGCATCAGCTGCGGGTGCGGGAAGCGCTCGTCGATGTATTCGTTGATGATGTTCGACTCATACAGGATGAGGTCGCGCTCGACCAGGATGGGCACCTGGCCGTACGGGTTCATCACCGAAATATCTTCGGGCTTGTTGAACAGGTCGACGTCGCGGATTTCAAAATCCATGCCCTTTTCAAACAGGACAAGGCGGCAACGTTGGGAAAACGGGCAAGTCGTACCCGAATACAACACCATCATGGTTGGATTCCTTGGGCTTAGCCGAAGCAGGGTCGGACAGTAAGGTCTGCCATTCTGCCAAAGTCGACCACCAGAAAGCAAATTAGTGGCAAATGACGCACTTTATTGGCCCGCTTCGGCAGGTTTTCCAAGAGAAAAGGCCAGGGGCGGTGCTGCTTTCGCAGCGGCCACCCCTGGCCTTTGCCTTGTCCGGGCCCGGATTCGGGCCCTGGCATGCCTTTACTTCACGTCCTTCCAGTACGCGGCGTTGAGGCGCCAGGCAAAGACAGTGAACACGCCCAGGAACAGCAGCACCCAGACGCCCAGGCGCTTGCGGTGGTTCTGCGCCGGCTCGGCCATCCAGTCCAGGAAGCTGACCAGGTCAGCGGCGGCCTGGTCGTACTCGACCTTGCTCAGCTTGCCCGGGCTCAGTTGCTCGAAGCCGGCAAACTTGTGCACCTTCTCGCCGTGCTCTTCCACTTCCGTGAACTTGGCGGCGCGCTGGCCCTGCAGTTCCCACAGCACGTGCGGCATGCCGACGCTCGGGAACACCAGGTTGTTCCAGCCGGTGGCGCGGCTGTCGTCACGGTAGAACGTGCGCAGGTAGGTGTAGAGCCAGTCGTCACCGCGGGCGCGGGCGATCACCGACAGGTCCGGCGGCTGCGCACCGAAGAAGGCCTTGGCCTCCTTCGGTTGCATGGCGATGGTCATGGTCTCGCCAACCTTGTCCGCGCTGAACAGCAGGTTCTCGCGGATCTGGTCGTCGGTCAGGCCGATGTCCTTGAGCCGGTTGTAACGCATCATCGATGCGCCGTGGCAGTTCAGGCAGTAGTTGACGAACAGCTTGGCGCCGCGCTGCAGCGACGACAGGTCAGCGGTGTTCACCGGTGCCGGCTCAAGGGGGAAGCCCCCTTCGGATGCCATGGCAGGCGCGCCGGCAAAGCAGGCGCCGGCCAGCGCGAGGATCGAAAGCAGCTTTTTCATCTTGTGTCCTTGTGCTCTTGTCGGGGTTCGCTTCGCTCAGTGCGGGTGGAACGTGACACGCTCCGGGACCGGCTTGAACTCGCCGACACGGCTCCACAGCGGCATGGTCAGGAAGAAGGCGAAGTACAGCAGCGTACCGAGCTGCGACACCTTCTCACCGACCGGCGACGGCGGTTGCACGCCAAGATAGCCGAGCACCAGGAACACCACCACGAAGACGGTCAGGATGGTCTTGTGGAAGGCAGGACGATAGCGGATGGACTTGACCGGCGAGTGGTCCAGCCACGGCAGGAAGAACAGGATCACCACCGAGCCGCCCATCACCAGCACGCCCCAGAACTTGGCGTCGATGAAGTAGAAGCCCACGGCCAGGATCACCGCGACGGCGATGGCGCCGATCTTCACGCGCGCATCCTTGCTGCGCAGGAACACCATGCCGAGCAGCAGCGCGAAGAACACCCACAGGATCGGCAGGAAGTTCGACGTGGTGGCACGCAGCATCGAGTAGAACGGCGTGAAGTACCACACCGGCGCGATATGCGGCGGGGTTTTCAGCGGGTCAGCCGGGAAGAAGTTGTTGTGTTCCAGGAAATAGCCGCCCACTTCCGGGAAGAAGAAGATCACGGCCGAGAACAGGAGCAGGAAGCCGGCAACGCCCAGCGTGTCGTGCACCGAGTAGTACGGGTGGAACGGGATGCCGTCCAGCGGGATGCCGTTCTCATCCTTCTTGGCCTTGATCTCGACGCCGTCCGGGTTGTTCGATCCCACTTCGTGCAGCGCGATGATGTGGGCAATGACCAGCGCCAGCAGCACCAGCGGCACGGCGATGACGTGGAACGAGAAGAAGCGGTTCAGCGTTGCATCGCTCACCACGTAGTCACCGCGGATGAACAGCGACAGGTCCTGGCCGATCACGGGAATCGCCGAGAACAGGTTCACGATCACCTGGGCGCCCCAGTACGACATCTGGCCCCATGGCAACAGGTAGCCCATGAAGGCTTCCGCCATCAGGCACAGGAAGATCAGGCAGCCGAAGATCCAGACCAGCTCGCGCGGCTTGCGGTACGAACCGTACAGCAGGCCCCGGAACATATGCAGGTAGACCACCACGAAGAAGGCCGAGGCGCCGGTCGAGTGCATGTAGCGCACCAGCCAGCCCCAGGGGACTTCGCGCATGATGTATTCCACGCTGGCGAAGGCCACGGGAATGCCGGCGGCGTTCAGAGTGCCGTCGGGCTTGTAGTTCATCACCAGGAAGATGCCGGTGACGATCTGGATCACCAGCACCAGCAGCGCCAGCGAACCGAAGAAGTACCAGAAGTTGAAGTTCTTCGGCGCGTAGTACTTGGAGAGGTGGTCTTCCCACAGCTGGGTTGCGGGGAAGCGGGCGTCGATCCAGCCCAGCAGGCCGGTCGTCTTGACTTGTTTTTCGGCCGCCATGATCAGGCTTCTCCTTTCTCGTCCTTGCCGATCACGATCTTGCTGTCGGTCAGGAACTGGTAGGGGGGAACATCGAGATTCTGCGGAGCCGGCTTGTTCTTGAAGACGCGCCCGGCGAGGTCAAAGGTCGACCCGTGGCAGGGGCAAAGGAAACCGGGATCGGAGCCGAGCTGGGAATTGGCACCGGCAGCGAAGGGGCCCGACGGCGAGCAGCCCAGGTGGGAACAGATACCCACCACGACCAGGACGTCCTTGTGTTCTGCGCGCGAACGGGTTTCGTTCTTGCAGTATTCAGGCGTCTGCATGGTGAATGCAATCTCGGAATTGGGATCGGCCACCTCGCCGTCCGTCTTCTTCAGCGACGCCAGTTGTTCGTCCGTGCGCCGCATGATCCAGACCGGCTTGCCGCGCCATTCGACAGTCATCATCTCGCCTGGCTTCAGCGCGCCAATATCCGCCTCGACTGGAGCACCCGCGGCTTTGGCCTTCTCCGATGGTGCAAAAGTACTGACGAAAGGAACCGCTACCGCTACGCCTCCGACGCCGCCAGCGACGGATGTCGCGATCAACCAATTGCGGCGACCCTTATCCACGCTCTTCACGTCTTGCTGGTCACTCATTCCAAACCCCAGGGGAAGTCAATTTAGATTTTGCGTCAACCATAAAGTGTACCTTAGACACCAGCGCACTAGATAGGCAGAAAATGCCACGGCCATGCGCGATTATCGGACGTGCAACCCGGAAAGCGGCTTCGGTGCTTGCTTTCCGGTGAGTGATGCGGCAGGCTTCGAGCTTGAAACCGTTCATCGCTAGCGACAAGAAGGAGAACCCCCCATGGGCATGATCTCGGAATTCAGAACCTTTGCCGTACGCGGCAACGTCATCGACCTCGCGGTCGGTGTGATCATCGGCGCGGCTTTCGGCAAGATCGTGGATTCAGTGGTCAACGACCTGATCATGCCGTTGGTAGGCCGCGTGATCGGCAAGCTGGACTTCTCCAGCATGTTCATCGTGCTGGCGGATCCCCCACCCGGAACTCCCACTACGCTCGATGCCTTGAAGAAGGCCGGCGTGCCCGTGTTCGCCTACGGCAATTTCCTGACCATCGTTGTCAACTTCCTGATCCTGGCCTTCATCATCTTCCTGATGGTGCGTGCCTTTAACAGGATGCGCGCCGCGGAACCGGAAGCAGCGCCCGCCGCACCGCCCGAGGAAGTCGTGCTGCTGCGTGAGATCCGCGACAGCCTGAAGACCCGCTGACTGGTGCGCCATATGCGCGCCGACCCCGGAAGATAAAACGGCCCCGATGGGGCCGTTTTGTTTTGCGTCAGATCAGACGGGATTAGGAATATCGATAAACGTATGGAGCAGGCCAAAGCGTTCGGCCACATGCTCGCCCAGCGAGCGGATGCCGTAGCGCTCGGTGGCGTGATGGCCGGCGGCAAGGTAAGCCACGCCGCTTTCGCGCGCCAGGTGCGTGGTCTGCTCCGAGACTTCGCCGCTCAGGTAGGCATCGACACCCGCGGCCACCGCGGCATCGAAATAGCCTTGCGCCCCGCCCGTGCACCAGCCGACGGTGCGGATCATCTGGTCCGGCTCACCGATGGCCAGCGGCTCGCGCCCCAGTACGCCACCAACGTGCGCGGCCAGCGCGGAGAGCGGCATCGGCGCGGGCAGCGTGCCGGTCCAGCCGAGCTGGTCGTCGCTGAAGCGGCCGGTCGGGGTAAAGCCGAGCTGCAGCCCGAGCTGGGCGTTGTTGCCGAACTCCGGGTGGTTGTCCAGGGGCAGGTGGAAGGCGAACAGGTTGACGTCCGCGCCAAGCAGGCGCTTCAGACGCGCGTGCTTCTGCCCGACCACGCGTGCATCTTCGTTTTTCCAGAAGTAGCCGTGATGGACGAGGATGGCGTCGGCCCCCGCTTCGATTGCGGCATCGACCAATGCCAGGCTTGCAGTCACTCCCGTCACGATGTGTGTGATCTCCGAGCGACCTTGCACTTGCAGCCCGTTGGGACAATAGTCCTTGTAGCGGGAAACTTCCAACAGGTCATTCAAGTACAATTCAAGCTCTTTTGTTTTCATTTTCTGCTCAAAACTCCAATATGTTGCGGCGCTTTTGGCTGTTCTTTGCCCAGGCTGTCACCGTCGTGCTGGCGGTCTGGTTCGTCGTGGCAACGCTCAAGCCTGATTGGCTGCAGAGGGGGCGCGTCGCGGTCCAGTCCGGTTCGCCCATCGTGGCGCTCAAGGAAGTCGTGCCCAACGTGTCCGGTCCTGCCGCCGAAGGGTCTTACAGCGAAGCCGCCCAGATGGCCATGCCGGCCGTGGTCAATATCTTTACCAGCAAGAACGGCAACAAGCGCTCGCCCAACCCGCAGGCCGAGGATCCGTGGTTCCGCTTCTTCTTTGGCGACCGCCTGCCTGAGCGGCAGGAGCCGGTCTCCAGCCTGGGGTCCGGCGTCATTGTCAGCGCCGAGGGTTACATTCTAACCAACCATCACGTGGTCGACGGCGCCGATGAAATCGAGATCGCGCTGACCGACGGCCGCAAGGCCAACGCCAAGGTGGTGGGCTCCGACCCGGAAACCGACCTGGCCGTGCTGAAAGTGACGCTCAAGGACCTGCCCGCGATCACGCTGGGCCGGCTCGAGAACGTAAAGGTCGGTGACGTGGTGCTGGCCATCGGCAACCCGTTCGGCGTCGGCCAGACGGTGACGATGGGCATTGTCTCGGCGCTGGGTCGCAGCCACCTTGGCATCAACACCTTCGAGAACTTCATCCAGACCGACGCGGCCATCAACCCGGGCAACTCGGGCGGCGCGCTGGTGGATGCGCAGGGCAACCTGCTGGGCATCAATACGGCGATCTACTCGCGTTCGGGCGGCTCGCTGGGGATCGGCTTTGCGATTCCGGTGTCAACGGCCAAGCAGGTGATGGAATCGATCATCTCCACCGGCAGCGTGACGCGCGGCTGGATCGGGGTCGAGCCGCAGGACATGACGCCCGAGATCGCCGAATCGTTCGGCCTCGATGCCAAGGAAGGCGCACTGATCGCCGCGGTGGTCCAGGGTGGGCCGGCCGACAAGGCGGGCGTGAAGCCCGGCGATGTGCTGACCAAGGTGGATGGCTTGTCGATCACGGACACGACCGCGCTGCTCAATGCGATTGCCCAGCTCAAGCCGGGAGTGGACATCAAGATGACCGTGATCCGCCGCGGCAAGGCAACGGACCTGACGGTGACGATCGGCAAACGGCCTCCGCCGCCGCGCCGCGCGCTGCCGTTTGAAGAGGAAGAGTGAGGCTGGGCACGACGACACGGCCCTGAAGACGGAACCCCGCCTTGGATGGCGGGGTTTTTTTATGCCTGGCGCAGCTGCTGCCCTTGGCATCGAGGCAACGGTCACGGAATGCCGCGCCGCGCTGCCGGATCGCGGCGGTGGAACCAGGGGCCGTCACTGGCAGGCGCAAACTCACGCCCGGGGGGCGTGATCGACGTGCATACCGGGTCACGATCGACATGAGCAACGCCGCGCCTGATCCACATCGCCGCGAAGCAGAACGCCGGCACACCGCGCTGCACCCACGCCACCCGCCCTCTGGCCGGCCATCCAGGCGCAGCATGGCTGGCACAGCACGATAACAGCGCAACAGCCTGTACCAGCATTTGGTGCCACAAAAGACAAGAGGCCGGCATCCTTGGGATGCCGGCCTCTTGGTTCAAGCCAATCCTAAGCGGGCTTACACCCGCGTCAGATTAGAACTTGTGGCGCAGACCAACCACAGCACCGAACTGATCCTTGTTCGCCTGAACGTTGGTGGTGGTGGCGGTGTTGAAACCGTTCACGCCCAGGGCCGAGCCCTTGTCGTTCAGGGTGTACGACAGCGAGGTGTACACGTCGGTACGCTTCGACAGCGCGTAGTCGGCCGTGATCACGAACTGCCACGGATCGGCTTCGCTCTTGCGGAAGTCTTGGTAGTACGCAGCGCCCGACAGCGAGAACGCCGGGGTCAGTTGGTAACCCAGACCCAGCCAGTACAGGTTCGAAGCCGTCGACGTGGTCAGGACACCATTGTCAACCGTCGTGCCGCCCGTCAGAGCAGCGCCGTCGAAGGCCTTGGCCCAGCGATAGCCGGCGTAGACCTTGGCCGGACCGAAGGCGTAGTTGGCGCCAACGGTAGCACGGCGAGTACGCTGGCCGCTTGCATCGACGGGAGGCGTACCGGTGGTCGAGCCGTGGATTTCGTCATAAGCAGCACCAACCGCGAACGGGCCAGCTGCGTAGCTCACCAGCGCGCCGTACTGTTGGCCGCGGCGGAATGCGCCGGCGACTTCCTGGCCGTTGTTGTTGAAGCTGTAGAAGGCCGAAGCGGTCAGGCCACCGAACTTGCCGATGTACTTGACGGTGTTGTCAGCGCGCGAAGCGAAGGCGCTGTCTTGCGACAGGATGCCGTAACGCGACGAAATGGCCATCGGGTCGAACTGCAGACCGAAGTCATAGAACGACGTTTGTTGACGGCCCAGCAGCAGCGAGCCGAACTGGCTTTGCAGACCGACGTAGGCTTGACGGCCGAACAGACGACCACCTTGGCTCGTGGCATTGCTGCCCGTGTCCAGGTCGAAACCGCTTTCCAGCACGAACACGCCCTTCAGGCCGCCGCCCAGATCTTCCACGCCACGCAGGCCCCAGCGCGAACCGGACTGGTTACCCGACGACATGCGGAACAGGTCGTCGCCAGCGGCGTTAGCGTTGTTGACGTACTCGAGGCCGACGTCAGCCACGCCGTACAGGGTTACGCTCGATTGGGCATAGGCGCCACCAGCGGCCAGAGCGGCGACGGCAGCAGCAAACAGTTTCATCTTCATATCGACACTTTCCTTGTCAACTGATTGGGAAATCTTGGTTGCCCAAGTACTTGGGCGACGCATTTACATTCACGTCTGCTGCGTATTATGTGCCAGCCCCCCCGGCCGTCAGAAGGCTTTTTCGGCGTAAACCATGCTTACTGGCGGTTTTTGTTGTGGGGGAGCAACAGGAATGGGAGGGAAAATCCCCGTTTTGGTGCAAAAACGGGGATTAGCAGATACGAAAGGCCTACCTCAGCCGAATTAGTCGGGCTGCGTTTCCCCTGAAGCAGTCGCTTCAGGTGACGGACGGCCGACAAAGCGCGCCAGTAGCAGTCCGAGTTCATAAAGCGCCACCAGCGGCACGGCCAGCAGCAGCTGCGACAGCACATCGGGAGGGGTCACGATGGCAGCGATGATGAAGGCCCCCACGATCACATAGGGGCGGATCTGCTTGAGCTTTTCCAGCTCCACCACGCCAAAGCGCACCAGCACGATCACCACCACCGGCACCTCGAAGGTGATGCCGAAGGCCAGGAAAGTGGTCATGGCAAAGCTGAGGTATTTGTCGATGTCAGTCGACATCTCCGCCCCCAGCGGGGCGTTGTAGTGCGCCATGAAATGGAACACCGTGGGGAACACCAGGAAATACGCGAACGCCACGCCGCACAGGAACAGGAAATAGCTGCTCGATACCAGCGGCAGGATCAGGCGTTTCTCATGCTGGTACAGGCCGGGCGCGACAAACTGCCAGACCTGGTACAGCACCCACGGCAGCGCGATCAGGAAGGCCACCAGCAAGGTGACTTTCATCGGCACGAAGAACGAGCCGGTGACATCGGTCACGATCATCTTGCCGCCCTTGGGCAGCGACTCCATCAGCGGCGCGGCAAACAGGTTGAAAATCACCGGGGCCCAGTAGACCAGGCTGACGAAGACCAGGATGATGCCGGCCACCGCCTTGACCAGGCGTTGGCGCAGTTCGACCAGGTGGGAAATAAAGGTTTCCTGCTGCGACTCGTCTTGCGGGTCTTGGGGATCTGGGGACCGGGTGTCGCTCATGGCGTGAACCGCTCAGCCGCGGGGGCTGGCAAGGTGGATCGATGGGGCCGCAACGCGGCGGCGCGCGAATGCAACCAGGACTGCAGCCACGACGGCAGCGGCCGGAACGACGGCCGGCAAGGTGATGCCGCGGCGCATGCTCACTCGAAGAAGGATCGGGATGGCCGGGTGACCGGCCGGTGGCGCTTGACGCGCGCCGCGCCCGACTGCACCCAGACGCGGACATTGTGCTGGCGCTTGAACCAGAGCGGGCGGGCGCCCTGCTTGACGCGCCAGCTCTTGCGCCCGTTGTGCGCCTTGTGGGCCGCATCCCAGCTTGGCACGAAGCCGCCGCCGGCGTCGGCGCTACCGCCGCCGCTGGTCCCCTCGGCACCGCCCAGGGCTTCGTTCAGCGCCTGGGTCTGCTCGTTGACTTCCTTATGGATGGTGCGCTCGACATCGCGCGCGGCGTCCTCGAATTCCGTGCGCATCTTGCGCAGTTCTTCCAGTTCAACCTCGCGGCTGACTTCGGCCTTGACGTCGTTGATGTAGCGCTGCGCCCGGCCGACCAGCGCGCCCACAGTGCGCGCAACCTTGGGCAGCCGTTCGGGACCGATCACGATCAGTGCCACGGCGCCGATCAGCGCCAGCTTGGAAATGCCGAGATCAATCATGCGGACACATCATGCGGACAACATGCGGAAAAGCGCAGGCGCGGGACGACACGCAGGCAGCGAGGTTTGCGTAGAAGGGATGGCACACCGCCGGATTACTGCTGGCGGGTCTTTTCCTTGGCTTCGACGTCGATGGTGGTGGAGTCGCGCAGTTCCTTGGACTGGGCGGGATCGGCGGCAGCCTTGCCCTCGCCGTCCTTCATGCCGTCCTTGAAGCCCTTGACCGCGCCGCCCAGGTCCTGGCCGATATTGCGCAGTTTCTTGGTGCCGAACACGAGCATGACGATCACCAGCACGATCAGCCAGTGCCAAATGCTAAACGAACCCATTTCTTGCTCCTGATGAAGCCGCGGGCGCAATCAGATATGCCCGGACCCGTTGTTCCGTCCCGTTATGGCCGCGCCGGGCGACGGTTGCCGACGCAGCTTCTGCCCGAGGCGTTGCCGCCGCGGACACTCCCATGCCAAAAGCTGCCGGTCAGGGCAGCGGTCCCTTCCACTCGTGGCGCGGCCCGCCCAACACATGGAGATGCAGGTGGTAGACCTCCTGGCCGCCGTCCGGGCCGGTGTTGATCACCGTCCGGAATCCGTTGGCACAGCCTGCCGCCCGCGCCAGTTCAGGCACCTTCAGCATCATTCTAGCAAGCAGCTCCCCTTCGCCGGCGCCGCAATCGGCCAGCGAGTCGACATGCGACCTGGGAACGACCAGCAAGTGTACCGGTGCCTTGGGATGGATATCGTGGAAGGCCACCATATCGTCGTCTTCGTAGACCTTGCGCGACGGTAGCTGTCCGGCCACGATCTTGCAGAAGATGCAATTATCCTGAGCGTTCATGAAGATTTCATTGCGACGGCCGCGGCACCCGGTGTCAGCTTCACGCGCCCGGCCTGCCCGGGATCAGAACTGCTGATCCGGGTACATCGGCTTGCTGTCATTCAGGTACAGCCAGCCCTTGACGATACGATACAGCATCCACAGCGACAGCACGCCCCAGACGGCAAAGGCCAGCGGCATCAGCACGACTGTCGCGAACAGCACCCCGCCCAGCACGCCCCACACCACCGACCACCAGAACGAGCGGATCTGCCAGGCGAAGTGCGAGGCATACAGCGAGCCGCGCGCGTCGTCGCGCTTGACGTAGTCGATCACGATGGCGATCAGCGCGGTGATGCCGCCGGTCAGCCAGAAGATCGCATACAGGGCATACAGGATGTGCAGCAGCTTGCGCAGGCTGCTCAACTGCTCGCCGCTGGGGGTGGTGACTTGCCCGGTGTAGTCGTTCGCCATCATTGCCCTTGGTTAGAAGCCTGCCTTGCGGGCAGGCGGAAGACCGGCCGGCGCCTGCGCCAGCTAGTCCTTGCGCCGGGCCTTTTCCTCGAGGCCGGACAGCCCCTCGCGCCGCGCGAGCTCGTTGACCACATCCGCCGGCGTCAGGCCGAAGTTGGCCAGCAATACCATGCTGTGGAACCACAGGTCGGCCACTTCATAAACCACCTTGCCGGCCTCGGCGCCAGTCTGCCCGGCGGCGCGCGCGTCCTTGGCGGCCATCACGGTCTCGGTGGCTTCCTCGCCGATCTTCTTCAGGATGGCGTCGTCGCCCTTGCTGAACAGGCGCGCCACATAGGATTTGTCAGGGTCGCCGCCGTTGGCGGGCTTGCGCGATTCCAGCACTTCGGCCAGGCGCGCCAGGACATCATTGCTGCTGAGTTGGTTGTCGCTCATGGCTTGGTGTAGATCTGGGCAGGGTCCTTCAGCACCGGCTCGACTGTCTGCCAGTCGCCGACTTCCACATCGCCCTCGAACTTCTGGAAGAAGCAGGAATGGCGCCCGGTATGGCAGGCGATATTGTCGATCTGGGTCACCTTGAGCAGCACCACGTCTTCATCGCAGTCCAGGCGGATCTCGTGCACCTTCTGCACATGGCCGGACTCTTCGCCCTTGTGCCACAGGCGCTTGCGCGAGCGCGACCAGAACACGGCCTCGCCCAGCTCCACGGTGCGCTGCAGCGCGTCGCGGTTCATGAACGCGAACATCAGCACGTCGTTCGAGCCGACTTCCTGCACGATCACCGGCACCAGGCCGTTATCGTCCCATTTGACCTTGTTGAGCCACTTCTTTGCCATGATCAGATCCGCACGGGAATGCCCTCGCGGGCCATGAATGCCTTGGCTTCGCCCACGGTGTGTTGCCCGTAGTGGAAGATGCTGGCGGCCAGCACCGCGTCGGCGCGGCCCCGGGTGATGCCATCGGCCAGGTCCTGCAGGCCGCCGACGCCACCCGAGGCGATTACCGGCACCGGCACCGCGTCGCTGACGGCGCGGGTCAGTTCCAGGTCGAAACCGCTCTTGGTGCCGTCGCGGTCCATGCTGGTCAGCAGGATCTCGCCGGCGCCGCGCGCGGCCATCTCGCGCGCCCATTCGACCGCATCCAGCCCGGTGGCCTTGCGCCCGCCGTGGGTGAAGACTTCCCAGCGCGGCGCTTCGCCCGGGGCGGAACTGCGCTTGGCGTCGATCGCCACCACGATGCATTGCGAGCCGTACTTGGCAGTCGCATCCGACACCAGCTGCGGATTGGCGATGGCCGACGAATTGACGCTGATCTTGTCCGCGCCGGCATTGAGCAGGCGCCGCACGTCTTCGACCGTGCGCACGCCGCCACCCACCGTCAGCGGAATAAAGACCTGCGAAGCCACATCCTCGATGATGTGCAGCATCAGGTCACGCCCGTCGCTGGTCGCGGTGATGTCCAGGAATGTGATTTCATCGGCGCCCTGCTCATCGTAGCGGCGCGCGATTTCCACGGGATCGCCCGCGTCGCGCAGCTCGACAAAGTTGACGCCCTTGACCACCCGCCCGTTGGTCACGTCCAGGCAGGGGATGATACGTTTGGCTAGCATGAGATTCCTTGTCCGCCGCCAGCTCCAGTCTGGCGGCGGCTGCGCCCGCGGCGCGTTGCCTTATTGCCCGTCGCGCAGCTTGTCCGCCAGTGCCTGCGCGGCGGCAAAGTTGAGATCCCCGGAGTAGATCGCGCGGCCGCAAATGACGCCTTCGACACCTTCGCCCTCGACCGCGCAGAGATTGTCGATGTCGGCCAGGTTGGACAGCCCGCCGCTGGCGATCACCGGGATCGACATCGATTGCGCCAGCTTGACGGTGGCATCGATATTGATCCCCTGCAGCATGCCGTCGCGGCCGATATCGGTGTAGATGATGGCCTCGACGCCGTAGTCTTCATACTTGCGTGCCAGGTCCGCCACCTCGTGGCCGGTCAGCTTGCTCCAGCCGTCGGTCGCTACCTTGCCGTCCCTGGCATCCAGGCCGACGATGATATGGCCGCCGAAGGCCGAGCAGGCATCCTTCAGGAAACCGGGGTTTTTCACCGCGGCGGTGCCGATGATGACGTACGACAGCCCGTCATCCAGCCAGCGTTCGATGGTGTTCAGGTCGCGGATGCCGCCCCCCAGCTGCACCGGGATCTCGTCGCCGACCTCGGCGATGATGGCCTTGATGGCCTCCTCGTTGCGGGGCTTGCCCACGAACGCGCCATTCAGGTCCACCAGGTGCAGGCGGCGGGCGCCCTGCTCCACCCAGTGGCGTGCCATGGCGGCGGGATCTTCGGAAAAGACGGTGGCCTGGTCCATGTCGCCTTGTTTGAGGCGTACACACTGACCGTCCTTCAGGTCGATGGCCGGAATGAGCAACATATGCGTGACGAGCGTGGTTGAGTGATAGAGATTGAGCGAGACCGGCGCTGCCGGTCAGGTCGGGTCGATAGTCGATCGGAAACAGGTCGGGTGACGGGTCGAGTTAGCGGTCGATGATCGGTAAAAAAACGAATCGGGTCAGGGCTTCCAGTGGACGAAGTTCCGGTACAGCTGCAGGCCCAGGGCCGCGCTCTTCTCGGGGTGGAACTGCGTCGCGAAAATATTATCGCGCGCTACCGCGCTGGTAAATACGACTCCGTATTCCGTTTCACCGGCAACATGGGCCGGGTCCTGCGCCTGCACATAGTAACTGTGGACGAAATAGAACCAGCTGTCGTCCGGGATACCGTCCCACAGCGGGTGAGGCCTGGCCTGGCGCACCCGGTTCCAACCCATCTGCGGCACCTTGTAGCGCGAGCCGTCGGGCTGCGTCATGCCGTCCAGCGCAAAGCGCACCACCTGGCCGGGCATCAGGCCCAGCGCCGGCGTACGGTCCGCGCCGGCCCGGCTTTCGGTGCTGAACTCGAACAGCATCTGCTCGCCCACGCACACACCCAGCATCGGCTTGCTGGCGGCGGCCTGCACCACCGCCTCCTGCAGCCCGGACGCGCCCAGCGCCGACATGCAGTCGGGCATCGCGCCCTGGCCGGGCAGCACCACGCGGTCCGCCGAGCGGATGCCTTCGGGGGCATCCACCACGCGCACGTCCGCTTCCGGCGCCGCGGCACGCAGCGCCTGCGCCACCGAGCGCAGGTTGCCCATGCCGTAATCCACAATTGCTATGGTAGTCATGATTTCAAAACAGGCAACAATGTCTTCAGCCCGTCCACAATGAATTCCACGGCCAGCGCCGACAGGATCAGCCCCATCAGGCGCGTGCCGATATTGATGCCGGTGCGGCCGATGACCCGGGCGATCGGGTCGGCCGCGCGGAACACCAGGTACACCACCGCACCGATCACCACGCCCAGGCCGACCAGGATCAGCAACTGGTACCAGTGCTGGGTCTTGCCGGCATAGACGATCACCGTGCTGATCGAGCCCGGCCCGGTCAGCAGCGGCAGCGCCAGCGGCACCACCGCGATGCTGGACTTTACCTCGGCCTCGTCCTCTTCTTCCGGCGTGGCCTTGGTGCGGCTGGTCTGCGCGTTCAGCATGTTCATGGCCATCATGATCATGATGAGCCCGCCACCCACCTGCAGCGACGCCACCGAGATATTGAAGAACTCGATGATCTGCTGCCCCAGCAAGGCCGACACCGCCACCACGATCGCCACCGAAACCGATGCGATCTTGATGGTACGCAGCTTTTCCGCTTCCGTCTGCAGGCTGGTCAGGCTGATGAAGAACGGGATCGCCCCGATCGGGTTGATCAGCGCCAGCAGCGAAATAAACGACTTGAGCGTATCCATCGGTTGCGGGTCGCCAGCATCGCTGGCCAGGTTCAGGCTTGGAAGGTCAGCGGGCGCCGCAACCAGCCGGCACGCCTACCGTGGTGGAAAGGTCAGAGCGTACCCTTGGTCGACGGGATCGTGTTCGCCGCGCGCGGGTCCAGCTCCACCGCCATGCGCAATGCCCGGCCAAAGGCCTTGAACACGGTTTCGCACTGATGGTGGGCATTGATGCCGCGCAGGTTGTCGATATGCAGGGTCACGCCCGCATGGTTGACGAAGCCGCGGAAGAACTCGATGGTCAGGTCCACGTCGAAGCTGCCCACGCGCGCACGCGTGAACGGCACGTGGAATTCCAGGCCGGGACGGCCGGAGAAATCGATCACCACGCGCGACAGGCATTCGTCCAGCGGCACATAGCTGTGGCCATAGCGGGTGATGCCTTTCTTGTCGCCGATGGCCCTGGCAACCGCCTGGCCGAGCGTGATGCCCACGTCTTCCACCGTGTGGTGGTCGTCGATATGCGTGTCGCCGGTGGCTTCGACCTCCAGGTCGAACATGCCGTGCCGGGCGATCTGGTCCAGCATGTGGTCAAGGAACGGCACGCCGGACGCCAGTTTCTGGCGGCCGCTGCCGTCGAGATTCAGGGAAACGCGAATTTGCGTTTCCGAAGTATTGCGGGTGACCTCTGCAACACGCATGGTGTTAATCCTGCAGCGACGCTGCGAATGCCTCAAGGAACTGCGCGTTTTCTTCGGGGGTGCTGACCGTGACGCGCAGACAATTGGCCAGCAACGGGTGCATTTTACTCACGTTCTTGATCAATACCTTGCGGGCCAGCAGCCGGTCGAACGTCTGTGCGGCATCCGGCACGCGCGCGAGCAGGAAATTGGCGGCGCTGGGGAACACCGTCACGCCCGCATTCGCGGCCATGCCTTCGGCCACACGGGCGCGTTCGTCGCGCAGTTGGGCGGCCTGTTCGTCCAGCACCGACACGTGCTCCAGCGCGAACAGCGCGGCGGCTTCGGTCAGCACGTTGACGTTGTACGGCGGGCGCACCTTGTCCAGCTGCGACAGCCATTCGGGCGCGCCGGCCAGGTAGCCCAGGCGGATGCCGGCCAGGCCCAGCTTGGATACGGTGCGCATCACCAAAAGGTTGCCGAATTCCGTCAGGCGCGGCATCCAGCTGTGCTGCGCGAACGGCTGGTAGGCCTCGTCCACCACCACCAGGCTGTTGCAGACCTCGCCCTGGGCGGCGCGGACGATGGCCTCCATGTCGGCGGCATCGAACAGGTTGCCGGTGGGGTTGTTCGGGTACGCCAGGTAGATGATGGCGGGCTGGTGCTCGGCCATCGCCGCCAGCATGGCGGCGCGGTCGAGCGTGAAGTCCGCGCGCAGCGGCACGCCGACGAATTGCAGGCCGGCGAACTGCGCCGACATTGCGTACATGACGAAGCCCGGCACCGGCGCCATTACCTTGGCGCCGGGCCTGGCCGCGGCCAGCGCCAGCATGCTGATGATCTCGTCCGAGCCATTGCCGAGCAGCACGTCCATGCCGGCCGGCACCTGCATCACGGTCTTCAGCTTGGCGCGCAGCGCTTCGCTGCTGGGCACCGGGTAGCGGTTCAGCGCAACCTCGCCCAGGCGCTCGGCCAGTTCGCGGCGCAGAGCGGGAGGCAGCCGGTACGGGTTCTCCATTGCGTCGAGCTTGACCAGACCGTGCGAATCCGGCACGTGGTAGGCGCCCATGGCGCGTACGTCGTCACGGATGATGCGTTCGATCAGGGAGGGCTCTACGGCTGGCATGGGAACTCCTAAGTTGGCTGCCTTATCAGGCAGCGTGGGTCAGTAGATCAACTGCGTTTGGTGAAACGATATTCCGCGCTGCGGGCGTGGGCCTGCAGGCCTTCGCCATAGGCCAGCTCGGCGGCGATCTGGCCGAGCATCTGCGCCCCGCCCTCGCTCACTTCGATCAGGCTCGAACGCTTCTGGAAGTCATAGACGCCCAGCGGCGAAGAGAAGCGCGCGGTGCGCGAGGTCGGCAGCACGTGGTTCGGGCCCGCGCAGTAATCGCCGAGCGACTCGCTGGTATAGGGGCCCAGGAAGATGGCGCCGGCGTGGCGGATCTTTTCGCTCCACTGGCGCGGGTTCTCGGCCGAGATCTCCAGGTGCTCGGGCGCGATCGCGTTGGCGATCTCGCAGGCCTCTTCCATGTCGCGCACCTTGATCAGCGCGCCACGGCCGGAGATCGAGGCGGCAATCACCTCGCGCCGCGGCATGGTGCCAAGCTGGCGCTGGATGCTGGCTTCGACGCGGGCGATATAGCCGGCGTCCGGGCACAGCAGGATCGACTGCGCCAGTTCGTCGTGCTCGGCCTGCGAGAACAGGTCCATCGCCACCCAGTCGGGGTCGGTGGTGCCGTCGCAGATCACCAGGATCTCGGACGGGCCGGCAATCATGTCGATGCCGACGGTGCCGAACACGCGCCGCTTGGCCGCGGCCACATAGGCATTGCCCGGGCCGACGATCTTGTCGACCTGCGGCAGCGTCGCCGTGCCGTAGGCCAGCGCGCCAATCGCCTGGGCGCCGCCGATGGTGAACACGCGGTCGACGCCGGCGATCTGCGCGGCGGCCAGCACCAGCTCATTGCGCACGCCGCCCGGCGTGGGCACGACCATGATGATTTCCTTCACGCCCGCCACGCGCGCCGGGATCGCGTTCATCAGCACCGACGACGGATACGCGGCCTTGCCGCCCGGCACGTAGATGCCGACGCGGTCCAGCGGCGTCACCTTCTGGCCCAGCATGGTGCCGTCGGCCTCGGTGTATTCCCAGCTGTGGCTGCCGCATTCGATCTTCTGCTTCTCGTGGTAGGCGCGCACGCGCGCGGCGGCGGCCTCCAGCGCGGCGCGGCGCTTGGGTTCGAGGTCTTCGAGCGCGGCTTCGAGCTGCTGCTGCGATACCTCCAGCGCGCCCATCGACGACGCTTCCACGCGGTCGAAGCGCCTGGTGTATTCCAGCACCGCGGCATCCCCGCGCGCCTTCACATCAGCCAGGATCTGCGCGGCGGCGCGATCGATGGCCTCGTCCTCGCCAGCCTCGAAGGCCAGCACCTGGCGCAGCGCCTCGGCAAAGCCAGGCTTGCTGGAATCGAGCCGGCGGATCGGCAGGTTTTCCATTTCGGTTGCGTTCATGACTACTTTCCTCTCAGTCGGCGCGGGCCTGGTGTGGCCTTACGCCAGCGCCGCCGAAGCCCGTTCGAATGCGTCGAGAATCGGCGCAAGCCGCTCGCGCTTGAGTTTGAGCGCGGCCTGGTTCACCACCAGCCGCGACGAGATCTGCACGATCTCTTCGACTTCAACCAGGTTGTTGGCGCGCAGCGTGCTGCCAGTGCTGACCAGGTCGACGATGGCGTCGGACAGGCCCACCAGCGGGCCCAGCTCCATCGAACCGTACAGCTTGATCAGGTCGACGTGAACGCCCTTTTTCGCAAAATGCTCGCGCGCGGTCTGCACATACTTGGTGGCCACGGCCAGGCGCGCGCCCTGGCGCACCGCGTTGGCGTAGTCAAACCCGGCCGGCACCGCCACCGACATGCGGCAGCGCGCGATGTTCAGGTCGATCGGCGCATACAGGCCGGCCATGCCGCTTTCCATCAGCACGTCCTTGCCGGCCACGCCGAAATCGGCGGCGCCATACTGGACGTAGGTCGGCACGTCCGAGGCGCGCACGATCACCACGCGCACGGCCGGATCGGAGGTCGGCAGGATCAGCTTGCGCGAGGTCTCGGGGTCCTCGGTGACGCGGATGCCGGCGGCTTCCAGGAGCGGCAGCGTCTCGGTGAAGATGCGGCCCTTGGACAGCGCCAGCGTCAGCTGGTTGGGCGATGCGTTGAAAGTGGGGCTCATCGGACTTCCTCAGGCAATGCGGCGGATCTTCGCGCCCACTGCCGACAGCTTGTCTTCCATGCGGTCGTAGCCGCGGTCCAGGTGGTAGATGCGGTCGATCACGGTCTCGCCATCGGCCACCAGGCCGGCGATCACCAGGCTGGCCGAGGCGCGCAGGTCGGTCGCCATCACGTTGGCGCCCGACAGGCGCGGCACGCCGTTGACCACCGCGGTATTGCCTTCGACCGCGATGTCCGCGCCCAGGCGGTTCAGTTCCTGCACGTGCATGAAGCGGTTTTCGAAGATGGTCTCGGTCACGCGCGCGGTGCCTTCGGCCACGGCATTGAGCGCCATGAACTGCGCCTGCATGTCGGTCGGGAAGGCCGGGTATTCCGAGGTGCGGAAACTCACGGCCTTGGCGCGTTGCGGCATGGCCAGACGGATCCAGTCGGCGCCGGTCTCGAGTTTTGCGCCGGCTTCGCGCAGCTTGTCGAGCACGGTGTCGAGGATGTCCGGCTGCACGCCGCGCAGCACCAGGTCGCCCAGCGTCGCGGCGGCGGCGCACAGGAAGGTACCGGCCTCGATGCGGTCGGCGATCACGCTGTGGCTGGCGCCATGCAGGCGCTCCACGCCCTGCACTACCAGGCGGTCGGTGCCGATGCCTTCGATCTTCGCGCCCATCTTGACCAGCAGTTGGGCCAGGTCGGTCACCTCGGGCTCGCGCGCGGCGTTTTCCAGCACGGTCTCGCCTTCGGCCAGCGTGGCGGCCATCAGCAGGTTCTCGGTGCCGGTCACGGTGATCATGTCGGTGACCACGCGCGCGCCCTTCAGGCGCTTGGCCCGCGCATGGATAAAGCCGTGTTCGATGGTGATCTCGGCGCCCATCGCCTGCAGGCCCTTGATGTGCTGGTCGACCGGGCGCGCGCCGATGCCGCAGCCGCCGGGCAGCGACACGCGGGCCTCGCCGAAGCGCGCCACCAGCGGGCCCAGCACCAGGATCGAGGCGCGCATGGTCTTGACCAGCTCGTACGGGGCCTCGAGCACGTTGACGTCGGCGCCGTTCAGGGTCACGCGGGCGCCATCCAGCTCGGCCTGCATGCCCATCTGGCGCAGCAGCTTGAGGGTGGTGCGCACGTCCTGCAGGTTAGGCACGTTGTCCAGCGAAACGGTATCCGCCGTCAGCAGGCCCGCGCACAGGATTGGCAGGGCTGCGTTCTTCGCGCCCGACACGCGGATTTCGCCCTTCAGCGGGCCATTGCCGTGGATCTGGAATTTGTCCATGTTCTGTCGTCTGGAGCCGGGCACGCGCCCGGCGTCATGGTTCTGGGGCCGCGCGGGTGGCGCGGCGCATATTGGCGGGGCTTACTTGCCTTCGCCCGCCTGCCACTCGGCAGGCGTCAGCGTCTTCATCGACAGCGCGTGGATCTCGGCACGCATGCGGTCGCCCAGCGCGGCATAGACGCGCTGGTGGCGCTGGATCAGCCGCTTGCCTTCAAATTCGGCGCTGACGATGGTGGCAAAGAAGTGCTGGCCATCGCCCTCGACTTGCAGATGTTCGCAGGGCAGTCCTTGGGCAATGTAATCCCTGACTTGTTCCGGTGTAGGCAGCATGGGGTTCTCTTCAGCGTGATTCAGTATGGCCGGCCACAGTTCAGTGGCGCAGCTTGTATCCGGACTTCAGCAAGCGCAGCGCCAGCGCGGCCAGCACCACGAACGCCGATCCGACCACCGCCAGGCTGAACAGCGGCGACACGTCCGAGACGCCGAAGAAGCCATAGCGGAAGCCGTCGATCATGTAGAAGAACGGATTGGCATGGGACACCGCCTGCCAGAAGGCGGGCAGCGAATGGATCGAATAGAACACGCCGGACAGGAAAGTTGCCGGCATGATCAGGAAGTTCTGGAACGCGGCCAGCTGGTCGAATTTCTCGGCCCAGATGCCGGCGATCAGGCCCAGCGTGCCTAGGATGCCCGCACCAAGCAGCGCAAAGACGAGGATCCAGCCCACATTGGCAAAATGCAGGTTGGCAAACCACGCCGTCACCAGCAGCACGCCCAGGCCCACGGTCAGCCCGCGGATCACCGAGGCCACCACATAGGCGCCGAACATTTCCCAGTGCGACAAGGGCGGCAGCAGCACGAACACCAGGTTGCCGGTGATCTTGGACTGGATCAGCGATGACGAGCTGTTGGCAAACGCGTTCTGCAGCACGCTCATCATCACCAGGCCGGGCACCAGGAAGGCGGTGTAGCTGATCTGGTCATAGACCTTGACCCGGTCTTCCAGCACATGGCCGAAGATCAGCAGGTACAGCACCGCGGTCAGCACCGGAGCGGCCACGGTCTGGAAGCTCACCTTCCAGAAACGCAGCACTTCCTTGTACAGCAGGGTGCGGAAACCCACCAGGCCGCCCACGGCCATCGGCCCGAGGCCGGAGTCGTCCAGGACCTCGATATCGCCAGGCTGCTTCATGCCACGGCCTCCATCGCCGGATCGGGCAGCGCACCGGGCATATGCCCCTCGCGGCGCATGATCTGCACAAATACGTCCTCGAGGTCGGCCTTGTTGATTTCCATGTTTTCGATGTCACAGCCCGCTTCGCGGCAGGCGGCCAGGATCGGTTCAACCGCCTGGTAGCCCGACAACCGCAGGCGTACCGCGCGCTCGCCGGGGTTGGCCGGCATGCGCAACGGCTCCAGCGCCGGCGGCAGGACGCCGCGCGCAAAGGTCAGCACCAGCTGCAGGCCGGCAAACTGCGTCAGCAGGTTGCTGGTGCGGTCCAGCGTCACCACCTCGCCGAACTTGAGCATGGCGATGCGGTCGCACAGGGCCTCGGCCTCTTCCAGGTAGTGGGTGGTCAGGATGATGGTGTGCCCTTCCCGGTTCAGGCGCGAGATGAATTTCCACAGCGTCTGGCGCAGTTCCACATCCACACCGGCGGTGGGCTCGTCCAGCACGATCACCGGCGGGCGGTGCACCAGCGCCTGCGCCACCAGCACGCGCCGCTTCATGCCGCCCGAGAGCTGGCGCATATTGGCGTCGGCTTTCCCGGTCAGGTCCAGGTTGGCCATGATCTCGTCGATCCAGTCGTCGTTGCGGGTCAGGCCAAAGTAGCCCGACTGCAGCCGCAGCGTCTCGCGCACCGTGAAGAACGGATCGAACACCAGTTCCTGCGGCACCACGCCCAGCATACGCCGGGCCATCCGGTAGTCGGCAACGACATCGTGGCCAAGCACACTGACGCGGCCGGAATCGGCGCGGTTCAGGCCGGCGAGGATCGAGATCAGCGTGGTCTTGCCGGCGCCGTTGGGCCCGAGCAGGCCGAAGAATTCGCCGCGTTCGACGGTGAAGCTGACGCCCTTGAGCGCCTGCAGGTTGCGGTAGCGCTTGCGAACGTCGTGGATTTCAATGGCTTTCATGGCCGATTGTTTGTGGCGGGTTCGGCATTTTCAGGGCCAGCCGCCGGGAATTGGGGAGCAACTGCGTGCCCGGACTTCCTGGCCCGGCATGGCATGAACCGGTAGCAGGCGGGGGGATGGGCGAACAACCCGGAATTATAGGGGATGCGGGGATGGTCCCGCTTGATCCGCCCCCAGGGGCTCGGCGACCGCGCAGGGCCGTCGCCGCGGCATCGCGGGCGGCCGCCGTGCTGGCGACCGGCGATGCCGGATCAATGTCGGTGGTGGTGCCCCTGCGCTGCGGCTGCTGGGGCCAGGCCCAGCAGACCGTCCACGCCGTACAGGCTGGCCAGTTGCGACAGCTGCGGCGGCACGCCGCGCAGCGACAGCGCCTGGTTGCGCGCGGCGGCGGCGCGGTTCCATGCCAGCAGCACGGCGACCGCGGAGGAATCCACCTGCGCCAGGCCGGTGCAGTCGACCTGCACC